>JBKPPP010000115.1:0-25265 GCA_046733615.1 Acidobacteriota bacterium
GCGCTGCTCGAAGTGCTCGATCCGGAGCAGAACAATTCGTTTCGCGACAACTATCTCGGCGTCACGTTCGATCTCTCAAACGTGATCTTCATGACGACCGCAAACGTGCTCGACACGATCCAGCCTGCGCTGCGCGATCGCATGGAAGTGATCCGGCTCGCCGGCTATACCGAAGAAGAGAAGCGAGAGATCGCGAACCGCCATCTGCTGCCGAAACAGATGGAAGAGAACGGCATCACCGCTCGCGACCTCCACATCTCGAAGACCGCACTGACGGCGATCATTCAGCAGTACACCCAGGAGGCCGGACTGCGACAACTCGAGCGCGAGATCGGACGCATCTCCCGCAAAGTCGCGCGCAAGATCGCCGAAGGACACAAAGGCGCGATTCGCGTTTCTCTGAAAAACGTGCACGAGTTTCTCGGCGCGCCGAAGATCATCCCAGAAGAAGTATTGAAGAAAGATCAGATCGGCGTGGCGACCGGTCTGGCTTGGACTGCTGTCGGCGGCGACATCCTCTTCATCGAGGCGCTGCGAATGAAAGGCAAGGGAAATCTCGTCCTGACGGGCCAGCTCGGCGACGTGATGCGCGAGTCGGCGCAGGCGGCGTATTCGTATGCGAAGTCGCGCGCCAAGGAGCTCGACATCGCGGAAGAGGACTTCAACAACTACGATCTGCACATTCACATTCCCGAGGGCGCGATTCCGAAAGACGGTCCTTCCGCGGGCATCACGCTCGCAACCGCGATGGTCTCGGCGCTCTCGGCGCGCCCCGTCCGCAAAGACGTCGCGATGACGGGCGAGATCACGCTGCGCGGCAACGTGCTGCCGATCGGCGGTGTTAAAGAGAAGGTGTTGGCTGCCCGGCGCGCGCGTGTAACAACGATAATCCTCCCGCAACAAAATCGCAGGGATTTGGAAGAGGTGCCGAAAGAGCCGTTTAAAGACATACGGTTCGTGTTTGTCGATAACATGAGGCAGGTTTTTCGCGAGGCTTTGGGCGAAAAGGTGATTCCGCCGATCACTCCGGGGCCGCGCCCGCAGCGAATGCCGCAGCCGGCAAACGTCCGCCCGGCGTGAAATCCGGCCGTGAAATTTTTGATACAACCGTGAAGAGGTTGACTGAATCAGAGTCTGCGGCGGTAAAATCAGGGGCCTACGGTCCGTCGGCAGACGCAGTTCAAGAAACACGGATTTAACTGGTAACGCGAAATCCGACCCGATTTCGGTACAAGCTTTTTCAAGGGAGTTTTAATGAGGATTCCAAGCCGCAGCTACTTTTCTGTTCTACTGTTTGTCTTAGCTCTCGTCCTTAGCACTTCAATCACAGCCATCGCCCAGGAAGCCGACACCGCAACGACCGCGGGCGCCGGGAACGTCGCGAATGTATCGATCAAGAACTTCGGTCAGATGGACGACCGCTTTTTCCGCGGCGCCCAGCCGAAAGAGGGCGATTACAAACAGCTAGCTGCGCTCGGCATTAAGACCATCATCGACCTGCGCGACGATCCGACAGACTACGAAAAGCGCGACGCCGAAGCGCTCGGCATGCGCTACATCAACATCGCGATGAGCGACAAGGACTACCCGCAGTCAGGCCAGATCGACCAGTTTCTGAAACTCCTCGACGATCCCACGACCGGCAAGTTCTACGTGCACTGCGCGGGCGGGCGGCATCGCACCGGCGTCATCGGCGCGGTCTATCGCTTCAACCGCTACAACTGGAATTTCGACCAGGTCTACGCCGAGATGAAGAAATACGATTTCTACACTCGCTGGGGACACAGCGCGATGAAGAAGTTCGTCGAAGATTACGCCGTCAACTTCCAGAACAAGACTTCAGTGGCAGCCACGGCCGCCGGCACGAACCGGTAGCTCCTGTTACGAGTCTGAGCGCCCCTCACTGGTACAGGTACGAGTAACTCTTCTTCTGATCCCACTCAATGCCCAAGACATTCTGGCCGTCCAGCTCCAGAATGTCTGCACTGAGCTCGTCCGTGCTCAACGTCGGCTTCACGTCAACCGCGTAAACAACCGTTCCGGGTGAGTCTGCCGTAGCCTCGCGATCGATCGCGCGCAGCTCCTTGTCGAAACCGTATTTCCTGAACACGTCTTTCAGCGCGCGCTGCGTCGTGACGACGTTCGCCGTCGTTACTTTCAATTCCATCGAGCGAAAGACCAGCTCCGGTTCGCGCCACTCCAGCAGCCAAAGCACCAGCAACGAAAACAGCGTCAGCACGAGCGCGAGGTCCCAGCGTCCGACGCCCGAGGCGAGCCCCAGCGCCAGGCTGATCAGCAACACCGTGATCTCTTTCGGATCGCGAATGTTGGTGCGAAAGCGAACCAGCGACACCGCCGCGAAAATACCAAACGCGCGTGCGGCGTTGTCGCCGACGATGATCATTAATGCCGCCGCGACCACCGCCAGCAGGATTTGCGTTTGCGAGACGTAAGGATTGCGTTTGAGAGCGAGAATGCGTTTGCGCGGACGGAAGGCGAGCGCGGCTCCGAGCAACGCCGCCAGCAGGAGCCGCAGCGAAATGCGGCCCATTGCTTCGGCCCAGCGTTCACCACGCACGTACGCGTCGCCGGTGCGAGTGCCCATCAAGTGATCGAGAAAGCTGTCGTTGCCGGAAGGTGTCGGCGCGGGTGTGAGTGTTTCTCGCGGCGCCATTGTTTCGCGTGGCGCTTCACGCGGTAGAGTTTCGCGCGTGCCCTCGAGTGGAGGAGTTTCGCGCGGGCTTGCTTCGCGAACGACCTGGCCCGGTTCCTGCACGGGCGTGTAGTCGGGCGTCGTTCGCCTGCCGATGAAATAGACTGCAAGCGCGCTGACTAAAAGGACGCCGGTAAACACGACCACCAGCGTCGTAACTTCCTTTCGCTTCATCCGGGCTCCTCACTTCGGGCCGGCCCTTCAGGCCTAAAATCCTTTTCTCATCGGATCCAGGGGCGGCGCGCTTCGCGCTGGCCCCCGGCTACCTTCTGAGCGCGCCCTCGGCGCTTACTATATCGGAGCGCCTCACGATCAAGGCGACGCGCTTCGCGACGCTTGCTGTTACCGATCTGAGTTGCCGATCTGAACGTTAGGCCGCAGGCTCAGCAGCTCGTTAGTCCGCGCACGCACCACACGCGTCAGCAAATTCACCTGTTCGGGCGTGTAGTTCGCCGCGCGGAACGCATCCCTCACTTGCTGATCGCTGAGTTGCGACAGCAGGCTCGCCACCCAGAGCGCATCGTTGACCGTGATGTCGTTCATCAGCCCGCGGTTCTTGCCGCCGAAGTGCAGCACGACTCGATTGCCTTTCACCTTCTCGAGAAAGTCAGACTTCGCGTAGTTCTTCGGGTTGTTGCGGCTGCGCGTGATGCGCCAGAACAGCGGCGTCGTGCTCGCGTGTCCAAACGTCGCGCCGAGATCGCTGATCACGTAGCGCAGCTCGTTGCCGTGGCCGTTCCGCACCTTGATCAGCACGTTGTTCGCATCCTTCAGGTCCCAGTTGTTAAGGAGCGCCATCAGGATCTTCAGGCCCTGGTACTCCGGCGTGCGCACAAACGGATTACTCTTCCACTTCCACTCGCCCACACGCTTCCAGTCGTCGGGTCTAGCTTCGAAGCGCGCATTGCTAAATGTGCCTTTGCCGGGAATCGTGACGCGCGGGACGAGATAGTTGACTTCAGTCGGGTAACCGATGGCCCACAACAAACGCACCGCCGAAGTCTCCGATTGCGCTTCCTTGCCGATCTTCACGACCCACTCCTGACCGGAGCCGTCTTTCACGCGATACTTCTTCGAGTAGCCGCCCTTCTCTTCCTTGATGAACGTGATCTCGCTCAAGTCGGGACGCATATTCGTTCCGCCTGGGCCAAGCAACAGGTCGCGCGACGCGATGTCAGTTGGATTGCGCCAAAAAACGGGCGTGCCGGTGGCGGCTTCTTTCTTCTTTTTGGACTTGGCGTCCGCTGGCGCGAGGGTGGGAGCAATCGAGATGAGCAGCGCAAACACCACGAGCATCGTGGCGCCGATTCGCTTTGTAGAATTCATTAGTCAACTCCGATGGCAACGAGTTAGTCACTTCCGGGGCGTCCGATAAAGTATTCCTGGGAATTGAAGGGTTCGGAGCCAGTTAACACGGGAGCGTATCGACCATCGGGTTGTAATTCGCGAGCTTTCGTGTTGTCGCTGAGATAGGCATCGAGCAACACGTCTCTGAGGAATTGTTTGGCGCCGGGATCGCTTACCGGCGCGACAACTTCGATCCGGTGTTTAAGATTGCGGGCCATCCAGTCGGCGCTGCCGATGTAGAGCTCCTCGTCGCCGCCGTTTGCAAACCAGAAGACACGGCTGTGTTCGAGAAAGCGGCCGACGATGCTGCGCACACGGATGTTTTCCGATAGGCCGGAAATCCCGGGACGCAGCATGCAGATGCCGCGCACGATCAGGTCGACCTGCACGCCGGCCTGCGAGAGCTCGTAAAGCTTGTGCACGATCTGAAGATCGGCAAGGCGGTTGAACTTCGCGATGACGCGCGCCGGACGTCCGTGTCGCTTGTGCTCGATCTCGCGATCGAAGAGTGCGTTCAGTTTTTCGCGCAGCTCGACAGGCGCCACCATCAGCTTGCGGTAGTGAGCCTGCTGGGAGAAGCCGGTTAGATAGTTGAACAGCTCGGTGGCGTCGCGACCGATTTCATCGTCGACGGTGAACATACCGAGATCGGTGTACGTGCACGACGTTGTTGGATTGTAGTTACCGGAAGCGACGTGAACGTAGCGCTTGAGCTCGTCGCCTTCGCGGCGAACCACGAGCGTGAGTTTTCCATGAGTCTTGAGACCGAAGACGCCGTAGACCACATGAACGCCGGCGTGATCGAGCTTTTGCGCCCATTCGATGTTGTGCTCTTCGTCGAAACGTGCCTTGAGCTCGATTAGCGCCGTCACCTGTTTGCCCTGTTCGGCGGCGCGAATCAACGCCGGCGGGATCGGCGAATCGGGACCAGTGCGGTACAGACAGATCTTGATCGCCATCACGTCTTCGTCTTCGACAGCCTGATTGATGAACTCAGTCACGCAGTCGTACGAGTCGTACGGATGATGGAGCAGTCGATCGCGTTCCTTGATCGCGTCGAAGATATTCGTGTGCTCCTGGAACCACTCGGGAACCTGCGGCGTGAACGGCTTATCTTTCAGGTCCCGACGATCGACGTCGTAGAGCGCCATGAGATCCTGCATGTGGAGCGGCCCATCAAATTTGTAAACGTCGTCTGCATCGAGATCGAGAGACTCAGTGAGGTACTCGATCATCTCCTGCGGCATGCCCGCTGAAACCTCGAGACGTACGGGGGAACCAAACTTTCTACGCCGGAGCTCCTCCTGAATCTGGCTGAGTAGATCCTCGGCCTCTTCTTCGCGGATCTCAATGTCGGCATCGCGCGTCACACGGAAGCGGTGACAGCGGCCCGGCTTCATTCCTGGGAAGAGCGACTGGATATTTGCCTCGATGATGTCCTCGAGCAACACAAAGCGCGCGCTCGAGGTGCCGATCGATATCAGGCGCGGCAGGACGGATGGAACTTTGATTCGCACAAACCGCGACTCGATCTGTTTCTTCGAGCCGATGAACTTCATGTTTTTTGGCGCTTCGACCATCAAGCCGAGATTCACGCTTAGCGGCGAGATATACGGAAATGGATGGCTCGGATCGACCGCCAGCGGCGTCAGGATCGGGAAGACTTTCTCAGTGAAGTATTCATCGAGCCGCTCTTGCTCGTGCCGGGAAAGAGAGTCGTAGCTCACGAGAGAAATTCCCGTGTCATGCAGGCGCGGCAGGATGTCGTTCTTCAAACAGGCGGCTTGTTGTTCGAGCAGCCCGAGAGTCCGCTCGCGCGCCATCGCCAATTGCTGTGCCGGCGTCAGGCCGTCGGGCGAAAGCTCCACCTCGTATTCCATCTCCTCCTTCAGACCCGAAACCCGGATCATGAAGAACTCGTCCATGTTCGAAGCGAAAATCGAGAGAAACTTGAGCCGTTCGAGCAACGGGTTGCTCTGTTCAAGACCCTCTTCGAGCACCCGGGCGTTGAATTCCAGTAAACTCAGCTCGCGATTGAAGAAGAGCTCAGATTTCGGCCTCGATTGCACCTCGACGGGCTTGGTGAACTCGTGGACTGTGGCTGTTTCCATCTTTACGACTGTTGACATAGTAGTAATCTGTTAAGCCTGTTCAAATAGAGAGAGTCTGAATGCCCCACTGACTTGGGCAAGCGTTATTCCACGTATTTACGAGGCGTCACAGCGTAGAAGAGTTGCATTTTTCACAAACTAACCGTTTTGTTACGAAACTTCTGTATGGATTTCAGCCACGGATTTTTTTGCAACCAACACGCACCTTGAGGCGTCTAGGTAGCACGCCTCTTCGACGACCTGATTGGGGGCGGTTCAGTTTGGTGGAATAATTTACGACTTCAGCGTCTTTTTATAGCGGGTGATTAGTTTGACACCCAAAAAAACCGTGTGGTACCCTCCATTGGGTTTTGGGCTTCTCCTGGTGCGTCGTGTGTTTCCAACCCATAGAGAAGCCAACAAATACCACACCTAAGACGTGAATGTTGCCGATGTGACTTTCCTCAGAGAAGTCGCACAGGGATTCGCATTTACCTTTGAAGGAGTACGACGATTTGATGTCAGCGAACTTCCCTCGTTTGATGGCCCGTGTGGCTTTACTTACGGCGCTCGTCGCTACCGCGGCAAGCAGTTACGCACAGATTCCAGCAGCCTCATCTGCTCGTTCAATCCCATCCGAGGTCGAACAATCAGAAGGACGCATCAACCAGATCATCGCCCGCGCTGAAGACCATTTCCGCAAGGGCAAACTGAATCTCGAAGACAGCAAGCGGGAACAGGCGCGCGAAGAGTTCGACAAAGCAGTCGACTCGATTTTGGAATCTGGGTTCGACGTTCGCGCCAGCCAGCGTTTGCAGACTTACTACCTCGAGTTGGTCGAGCGCATCTATCGCGAAGAAGTACCACTGCAACAGCCGTCGGTTACGAGCACGTTCGTAGCGCAGAACAACCAGACGCAAGATCCGGCGCCGCAGAAGGCGGCACCGCCGCAAGTCGGTTTTCGCGATCAGAAGTTTGAGCCGTCGCCGCTCGACGAGCTGAGCAAGCTGGTGCTGACCGATAAGGAGAAGGAAGTCTCAGGCGAAGATCTTCTGGCTCTCGAACAATCCAAGCGCAACGTCAATTTCTCCTTCACGCTCAATCCATTAATTCAGCAATACATCAATTACTACCAGGGACCGCGCGGCCGCGCGACGATGGAAAACGGTCTGCGACGTTCCGGGCAGTACATGAAACTCGCGCGGAAGATCTTCAACGAGGAAGGTGTGCCGCTCGACGTGACGTGGCTGGGCCAGGTCGAGAGCGCGTGGAAGCCAAGAGCAGTTTCGTGGGCCGCGGCGTCAGGCTTGTGGCAGTTCATTCCGAGCACGGGCCGCATGTACGGCCTGCGCCAGAATGCTTACATTGACGAGCGCAACAGCTTCGAACAAGCGACGCGCGCTTCAGCCAGACACCTGAAAGATCTCGCGAACCGTTACAACGGTAACTGGGAACTCGCGATGGCCGCCTACAACACCGGAGCGGGCAACATCGATCGCGCCATTTCCCGTGCCGGCACCGCCAACTTCTGGATGATCTATCCGTACATTGCGCAGGAAACACGTAACTACGTTCCGAACATTCTGGCCGTGATCCTAATCGCGAAGAATCCGGAGAAGTACGGTTTCAAAGGCATCAAGTCTGATCCGCCGATGGCGTACGACATCGTGCGCGTTCCGACCGCGACCAGTCTCCAGTTGATTGCCGACGCGAGCGACACGAACGTCGATTACATCCGTTCATTGAATCCGGAGTTGAAGCGCGACGTCACGCCTCGCGGCGATGTTTACGACGTGCGTATTCCCGCCGGCCGCGCCAAACAGTTTGCGGCAGTGATTCAGCGCATTTCGCCTGACCGGCGTGAGACTGCGCGCGTGATTTCCGTCGCACCCGGTGACGATCTGCAAAACGTCGCGAATCGCACCGGCGTCAGCGTCGCTCAGTTGCAGGCGATGAATGGCGGAGTGGATCTGAAGACAGCGACCAAACTCGTCGTGCCGAACAGCAACGTCAAACTCACCAAGTGGGTGCGGGCGACATCAGCGCCCGCGACGGGTCAGCCTGCGGCTACACTCGACAAGGTTCGTGCTCGCAAGGGCGATACGATTGCGCGAATCGCCGCGGCTCGCAACCTCGACGCGAATGACGTAGCGCGGTTGAACGGCATCCCGGTCGACGCTGAGTTGCGCGCCGGCCAGGAAGTGAAGATTCCGGCTGCGACCGCGGCTGTACCTTCGCGCCGGCGCTAGTTTCGAATTCAGTTAGAAAAAAACTTGATCCTCACTTTCTTTTTAGGAGCTACCTCACATGCTCTTTCGCACTCTCTCTGCTGCCGTCTACGGCATCGACGCCGATCTCGTCGACATTGAAGTTGATCTGACGCAGGCTCGCGGTGATAACGAGCAGTCGTCGGTCACTATCGTCGGCCTGCCCGACGCGGCCGTGCGCGAATCACGCGAGCGCATCCGCGCGGCGATGCAGAACTGCGGCTATTTCTTTCCGTTTCAAAAGACCACGATCAATCTCGCTCCCGCCGACGTGCGCAAGGAAGGAGCGAGTTTCGATCTGCCGATCGCGTTGGGCATTCTCGGTGCGAACGGCGATCTGGCCGAACACCACAATCTCATTCACGTGCTCTGCGTCGGCGAGCTGTCGCTCGACGGCCGCGTACGCGCAATCAAAGGGGCGTTGCCGATCGCGATCCTCGCGCGCGAGGGTTCGATTCGCCACGTGATTCTGCCCGAAGAGAGTGCGAAAGAGGCCGCGGTTGTTGACGGAGTCAATGTGTATCCGGTCGCAGATCTGCGCAGCGCAGTGAAGTTGATTGCCGACTTGCGCTCGCCCACGCCGCCCGCGCCTTTGCGTGTCGAGCCGGTGGAGATACTCGCCCGCAGCGAACATTACAGCGTCGACTTCAAAGATGTGCGCGGGCAGATCTCGGCGAAGCGTGCGTTGGAGATCGCGAGCGCGGGTGGGCACAACATCCTGCTTATTGGCCCACCCGGATCGGGAAAGACGATGCTCGCGAAGCGGCTGCCGACGATCATGCCGCCGCTCGAGTTCGATGCCGCGCTCGAGCTGACGAAGATCCATTCAGTGGCGGGACTGACGGGACGTGCGGGACTGTTAGCCGAGCGTCCGTTTCGTTCACCGCACCACACGATTAGCGATGCGGGTCTCATCGGCGGCGGCACTGTTCCACGTCCGGGTGAAGTTTCACTCGCGCATCAGGGTGTGCTGTTTCTGGACGAGCTGCCGGAGTTTGAGCGCAACGTGCTCGAAGTGCTGCGACAGCCACTCGAAGATCAGAAAGTGACGATCAGTCGCGCGTCGATGACGTTAACCTTTCCGGCTTCTTTCATGCTCGCCGCGGCGATGAATCCGTGCCCTTGCGGATTCTTCAACGATCCCACGCGCGAGTGCCGTTGCTCGCCGCTTCAGATTCAAAGATACATCGGCCGGATCTCCGGGCCGCTGTTGGACCGCATCGACATCCACATCGACGTTCCGGCGGTGAAGTTTCGCGAGTTGACCGGCGATGTTTTGCCTGAAACAGACAGCTCGACTGTGATTCGCAGCCGTGTAATTGCTGCGCGCGAGCGGCAGGTTCAGCGTTTTCACAACGAGAAGATCTTCTGCAACGCCGCGATGACGCCGCGCATGATCCGCTTGCACTGCAAGATCGATTCACAGAGCGAGCGAATGTTGGAGAGCGCGATGACACGGCTCGGACTCTCGGCGCGCGCTTACGATCGCATTCTCAAAGTCAGTCGCACGATCGCGGATCTCGAAGGCACAGCGAAGCTCAATTCCACTCACGTGTCGGAAGCCGTGGGCTATCGGTCCTTGGACCGCACGTACTGGACGTGAAATAAGATACCGAAATTTTTTCGAAATCTTTTTGCTTGCAGAAAGTTCGGCAAAGTGATATCTAATGCGCGCTCGTAGCATTCCCCCATTCCTAGCGGCATTTTTAACTCCCTAACCTCGCATCATCGGGACCAATAACTTCGCCCAGTCAGCGCCTGGAACCACGTCTATAGGTTTCAGGGGGCGCTGAACGGTAGACCCGTACGCCTTCGATAAAAGAGAGGACCAAATGCGCGTCAATGAGCAAACTACCAACCCCAAAGTTTCACCCGTGTCTTGTTTCCTGGCCCTCGCGCTAATTGTGGCGTTCGGTTGCTTCGCCGGCGCGAGCGCTCAATGGACCACACCCGATGTCAACGGCAACATCAACAGCACAAATTCCGGAAATGTCGGCGTGGGTACCAACGCACCGGCGCATAAACTCGAGGTGGCCGGGAATATTTACGGCGCTAACATCTTCAGTTCGAAGCGCGTCTTCCGCGACGCGTTCGCTAACAGCGGCGATGCTGCAATTTGGTACAAAATTGCGACCCTCCCCGTGAGCACATCGGGCACCGGGGATCTGCTCGACCTGCGCATTAACGGCGGAAGGTTTGACGCCGTGAACAAGTTCGGCATGGAAGTTAAGATGGGGAACCGCCAGGGCTTTAACGCGTCCGTCTATTCCGCGTCCGGGCAGGTCTCGGAGCGTCTTTATTCCCGCGTCATGGCCTACAACAATGGTGGCGCCATCGACGTTTACCTCTACCTGCCTAACGGCTACGGACTTCCTTCTTACTCGTCGATAGGTGTGGAGATGACGGCTACCAGCTGGGGCGCCGGGCCGACTTTGTATCCGACGAGCGCGGGCACGACCACCACGCCGTCGGGGACTTTGGTCTTCGACTCTTCCACCGCTGCTGTTTCCTTAACAATCAATAACTCCGGAAACATAGGCATCGGCAACATCAGTCCCGCCTACAAGCTCGATGTATCAGGTGCGGTAAACAGCACCGGCGGACTCTGCATCGCCGGCGATTGCAAAACTGCGTGGTCCCAGGTTGGTGGCTCACAATGGTTAGGCTCACCGAACATCTATTACAACACCGGCAATGTCGGCATTGGCACAAGCAGTCCCACGCAAAAACTTGAAGTTAATGGCAGCGGTGTAATTCCCACGATCTACGGCTCGAGCGCTGCCAGCGGCGTGCTCACCTTGCAATCGACCTCTAATGCAACCAAAGGAACAATTCAAATCGGCGTCGATCAAACTACTACGACCAGCATCGGCCAATCGGGAACGACTGGAAACAAACTCATCGTCGCTACTGATCGATTGATCGTCACCAACAGCTCAGTCCGCGTAAACGGCGCGACTGACCACGGCGATCTCTCAGTCACCAAGGTGAACATCACGAACCCCGACGCGCTGCAATTTCGAACTACGAATCCCAACATCACGTCGAACGGCAGCCTCTTGTTCACGGCACAAAACACCGGTGGCGATAATGTGAAGTTCAATGTTCAGAACAGCTCGATCTCCAACGCATTTGTCATCGATACGAATAGCGCCACACCTGCACGGCTCTTTGACGTGCGCGATGCCGGGACCAGCAGGTTTGTGATCGACGGCGCGGGCAACGTGGGCATTGGAACTGCGAGCCCTGCTAACAAACTCCACGTGGCCGGCAGCATCACGGTCGACGGTAACATCAACGCCAAATACCAGGACATGGCTGAGTGGGTTGAGTCCTCACAACAGTTGACGCCCGGGACAGTAGTTGTCCTCGACGCCAGTAAATCCAATCACGTAGTTGCGGCGATACAGCCTTACGACAGTCGTGTTGCGGGTGTGATTTCGCGGGAGCCAGGCATCACGCTCGGCGAGCGAGGTGAAGGTCGCGTGCTGGTAGCTACGACCGGCCGCGTGAGGGTGAAAGTAGACGCGAGTAACGGTCCAATCACGATCGGTGATCTGCTGGTGACCAGTGACAGAGAAGGGTTCGCGATGAAGTCGGTGCCGATGGAGGTCGGTGGCGGGCGCATTCACCGTCCCGGAACATTGATCGGCAAGGCGCTCGAGCCTTTGGCCGGCGGCACTGGAGAGATTTTGGTCTTGTTGAGCTTGCAATAACTCACTTCCCCAAGGAGTTGAACAGTAAACCGTACGCCTTCGACAAAGAGAGGACACAATGAGCATCAATCAGCAAACTATCAATCCCAAAGTTTCACCTCTGTCTTGTTTCCTGGCCCTCGCGCTGGTCGTGGCGTTCGGTTACTTCGCCAACGCGAGCGCTCAATGGACCACACCCGATGGCAGCGGCAACATCAACAACACCAACAGCGGGAACGTCGGCGTAGGTACCACCGCGCCCAGCCGCAAAGTAACTGTCAGTAACACGGCGGCCCAGGCCGAAGAGATTATCGGCGTCTACCGCCCTGCGTCGGCGAATACGTCCGCGGGTAGAAATCGCGTTGCTTTTGAGTTTCGGGGAGATGCCTACAGCGACAACCCCAACGTTTACGGCTGGAGCATGACTCCAAACACGGTCCTGGCCAAGATCAGCGTTCTGCCGATGTCCTACACCGAACTAGGCAGTGTCATTGCCGGCACTCACGCAAGCCTGGGGTTCTTTGTGACCTCAGCCGGCCACAGCGGCTTGGCGGAACGGATGACCATCCTGGGTAACGGCAGGGTCGGCATAAATCTTACCTCGCCGATCTACTCCCTCGACGTCAACGGCGGCGTTAACGCCTTTCGCACGAAAGCCGCCACGACTTCCTCCAGCGATGCGATCGCGACGTTCGAAAACAGCAGTGCGATCCAGATGATCGTGCGCGGCAATGGTTACGTCGGCATCGGGACCACGGCGCCGACTAAGCAGCTCGACGTGGTCGGAGACATCAACGCGTCGGGAACGATCACCGGCGGCAACGTCAAAGCGAAGTACCAGGACGTGGCGGAGTGGGTTGAAACCTCACAGGAACTGGCGGCCGGCACGGTCGTCGTTCAGGACAGCAACAAGTCCAACCAAGTGATCGCTTCAACGCAAGCTTACGACAGCCGGGTTGCGGGTGTGATCTCGCGGCAACCGGGAATCGAGCTGGGCGAAGGAGGCGATGGGCGCGTGTTGGTGGCGACCACGGGGCGCGTCAGAGTGAAGGTGGATGCGACGAATGGTCCAATCAATCGAGGTGACCTTCTGGTGACGAGTGACAAGGAAGGGTTCGCGATGAAGTCGGTCCCGGTTGAGTTCGGCGGCGTGCGCCTGCATCGCCCGGGAACGCTCATCGGAAAAGCACTCGAGCCGCTCGCCGGCGGCGCCGGCGAGATTTTGGTGCTCTTGAGCCTTCAATAGGTGAAACATGAGCAGGCTTCAGATTCCGACAGGAAATACAACTCAGTTTGTGCGCTTCTAAAGGAGCACCGATATGTCTTCCGTCCTTTCCGCGGTTTTAATGGTCTCTCTTTTATTGAGCTCGTCTCCGACTGCTCCACAATCATTAATCGTGCTCGAGAACGAAGTGTCTTTGAACCTCGTTCTCTGGTACCACAGCAGCAGCTTCGGACGTCTGTTGCAGGGCCGCGGGCTCGGCGCCGAAAATCGGCAGGAGACGCAAGCTGAGCGCGACGCCCGCGTCGCACGCATCGAGATCTTTCCTAAAGATGTGACCGTCGATCTCGGCGGTCACGTGAGGTTCGCCGCGGTAGCGTACGATAGCGACGACAATCCGGTCTCGATCGGCAGAGTTGTCTGGAGCGGACAGGGCGCCACGCCGGCACAGCACGTCCGCATCTCGCCGCAGGGTGAATTCGAAGCGACGACGCCGGGTCAGTTCACGCTTACCGCGCGCTTGTTCGGCCACACAGCGCAAACCGGCGTCACCGTGCGCGCGACTCCCAGGCAGGATCCGAACGCGACTCCGATTCGCTCCGTTCGAGTCTCGTCGCGTGACAATCCATCAACCGAGATCGCTTCCCTTCAGCAGCCGAATGCTGCCCAAAAAGGGCTGAGAAAAAATGGCCGACGCAGCGGCGGCGCCAGTGCGCGACAAGCTCACGCAAGCAAGACGAAAGCTCTCACTGGCCCAGCTCCCATGCTGCCTAACGACGGGTGGGACGGCACTAACTACTGGTCCGCGGACGATCCCAACAACGCCGTTGGCGACTCACCAACCGGGCCGATGGACGGTGGCGCGGGCAGCGGCAACTTTCAGTTTGTCGCGCCGATCTACAGCACCGCGGGACGCGGAATAAACGTTTCACTCACAGCCGCCTATAACGCGCGCCTGTGGAACAAGGCCAGCAACCAGATTAGTTACGACAACGATCGCGGCTGGCCCGCACCCGGATTCTCTCTGGGCTTCGGCAAGATGCTGGCGCTGAGCATCAACGCCGGCTTCATGCTGGTCGACGCCGACGGCACCCGGCACAGCTTCAACGGCAGTATTCAATTTTTCAATTGGGGCACCATCGGCACGTTTCACACGACCGACGGCTCGTTCATCGATTACACCTACACGACAGGCACAAACGGAGTCGTCACCTTCGCCCAGGCGACGTTGCCGAACGGCACCGTGATCGGTTATGGCGCGCATTCCTCGGCTGGCGGCGGAGTGTTCCCGACGTCGATTACAGACGCGCAGGGAAATTTCATCACCATCACTTACGTAAACAACGCCGGCCCACAAATTCAAACCGTAACCGATACTGCGGGCCGCGTACTCAACTTCTACTACAACGCGAACAGCCTGCTGACCGCGATCACCGCTCCCGGTCTGATTAGCGGTACGCGCACGCTCGTTCGCTTTCACTATAAGCAACTCGCTCTGAACCCGGGCTTTGTCAACACGCTCACCGTTTCCATGAGGAACTCGAATCCGTGGGTGGTCGACGCAATCTATTATCCCGGGACCAGCACCGGCTATTGGCTCAACGATTCCGATTCGTATTCGAGTTACGGCATGCTCGCCAAGGTGGTCGAGGCGCGAAACATGGGCTTCTCGTCTTCCGGCCTCACCGATATGGGCACGGTCACGCAAGGCTCACTCACGCGCTCGCAAACTTACAGTTATCCGCTCTCGCCGCCCGCTACCCCACTGAGCGACGCGCCCACTTATCCTGATTCGACCGAAAGGTGGACACGTGACGGAACCACCATCGACTCCGCCACCACGCTCTACGACGTCCACGAAACCGACAACCCGCGCATGACCGTCGTCACGCGGCCCAACGGTACGAAGTTCAAGCAGCTTTCTTACAACGCACCGAACACGCCGATCGATGGCGTTGTGTATCACGAAGAGACTTACGTCACCGACGGACAGCCGCTGCGCATGAGCCATTCAACCTGGGTCGGTGGCGTTTACGATTCACCGCGGGTCACACGTGTGGAAAAGACGGACGAGCGCGGGCAAATGTTCGCGACCGAGTTCAGCTATGGAACCGTCTACAACCAGGTAACCGAGATCCGTGATTACGATTACGGCGGCCTAACACTTCTACGCAAGACCACCAGCACTTATCAGAACAGCGCGAGTTACACCAATCGACACATCTTCAGTCTTCCGCTGGTGGTTGACGTGCTCGATGCGAGCGGTGTCCGGCAGTCGCGAGTCGAGTATCAGTACGACGGCCAGACGCTAGACGATGCGCCCAATGTGGGCATGCACTCCGACGCCAACAATCCTTACGCGCCGCAAACAGAACAGTGTGACTGCAATGTGTGGGACGAGTGGCAAATCAACTGTCTCCAGTGGAACTGTTATTACGTCAGCGCGTACAACTCCGCCACCGATTACCGCGGCAACGTCACTTTGGTTACGACCTATGCGGACGGCACAGGCCTGACCGGCGCGATCGTCGAATCGCGGCGTTACGACATCACCGGCAACATGGTGAGAAAGTCGCTCATCAGCGGCGAACAGACTACTTTCACTTACGACATCAACACCCAGTTTGCCTATGCCACTTCTAAGACGCGTGGCTCCGACACTGATCCGTTCAAGCAGGTCACTACCAGCACGACTTACGATTTGAATACCGGCCTCGCACGCACGGGCACCAATGCGAATGGTCTTCCGTCCTCGACTAATTACGACTCCAACACGTTGCGCCCGACCAGTTCGATCTCCACGACCGGAGCGCACGTCGACTTCAGCTATGACGACGTCGGGCTCTCTACAACGACGACGACCTATCTCTCGTCAGCTGACGGCGGCGGCATCGCCGATCAGAACGTGAAGCTGTTGAATGGCCGCGGCGCAGTGCGGCAGGAGAAAGCGTTGGGCGTGGGCGGAGTCTGGGACATCGTCGACACCACCTACGACAATATGGGCCACGTCACGCAACAGACCCGCCCTTATCGCAGCGGTGAAACTCCGCAGGCGACCGTCACCGCGTACGATTCGCTGGAGCGCTCCACGACCGTGACAGCGCCGGACGGAAGCCAGACGCAGACTTTCTACAACGAAGCGGCGCGGCCGAGTGTCGCGTCGAGCAGTCCGGGTGAAACTATTCGGGTGCAGGATGCGTGGGGCCGCGAGCGTTGGGCACGTACGGATTCGAGCGGTCGTCTCGTCGAAGTAGTCGAGCCGGATCCGAACGGCAGCGGCTCGGTGTCGACCAATGGTCTCGTGACCACGTATAGCTACAACGTGCTCGGCAACCTGACGCTGATCAACCAGGGAACTTCGCAATCGAGGAGCTTCAAATACGATTCGCTCAATCGCCTGGTCGCACAGAAGCTGGCTGAGGCCGGCGCCACACTCAACGACAGCGGCGCCTACGTCGTCGCGGGCACTTGGAGCGACGTCTTCACTTACGACACACGCTCAAACATGACCTCGCGCACAGACGCGCGTGGCGTGAAGACCATCTACGCGTTCAATAACGATCCCCTCAACCGACTGCAATCAATTACCTGGGACACGACCGGTTTTGGCGATACGTCGAATCCGATCGCCTCCGCCGCCACGGTCACTTACAGCTATCGCACGAAAAGCACCGGCTCGCAGCTTCGCGACGTTACACAGCTCAGCAGTGTCGCGGCGGCCGGTGTGAGCACGGAGAGCTACGCTTACGATTCAGACGGAAGGATCAGCACCCGGACGCTGACGTTGACCAGCCGTAGTTCTTATCCGTTCGTCACTGACTACATTTACGATTCGCTGGATCGCGTGAAGGATGTGATCTATCCCGCGCAAACGGGCAACGGCGGCGCGTTGCGCAAGACCGTGCACCACAATTACGACGTCGCCAGCCGCTTGACTAGTTTGACTTACGACGGCCAGACGCAGGCGTCGAACGTCACCTACAACGCATTCAGCGGCACGACTTCGCTCAACGTCGGCACCGGAACGAATCAGATTACCGAAACCTACAACTACAATTCCGTCTCGGGGTATCTCGACAGTCAGACGATAGCGCGCGGCGCGACGACGCTCCTCAATCTTTCCTACGACTACGCCAACGCCAGCGGCAAACGCTCGGGTCAGCTCAAAAAGATTCTCAACAACCTGAATCACAACAAGGATCGCACGTACAACTACGACGCTCTGGGAAGACTCGTGCAGGCCACCGGCGGTCCATCCGCCGCGCCAATCTGGACGCAAACCTACACGTACGATCGCTTTGGTAACCGCACCGCCGTTTCGTCCAGTGGTTTTTCCGCGAAGTACCAGCCTGGCGTTGGCCCACGCGCGGAAGCGTTGCTGGCCAGAAACAATTTCGAGCCGCCGCCGTACCTTCGTGACGACACGAAGCCGGTTTCAGACTCGCCGCCGTCTCTCTGGGGCGACAACTCGAACACGTCCGCTCCTCCGAACACTCCGGCTCCGCCACCGCAGAGTGGGCCGCCGACGTTCACCGACGATCCGTTGACAGCGACTGTGACGCCGGTAAAAGCGATCCACGTCAACGAGCTGCGGGACGCGATCAATCTCCTTCGGGTGCGCGCCGGTTTGTCGACCGTGACGTGGGCGGAGACGATTGCTGCCGGCGTTCAGGTCAAAGCCACTCACATCACCGAGATGCGCACGCGTCTCGGGGAAGCGAGAACCGCGCTGGGATTGAGCGCCACCGTCTACACCGACTCCGGACTTGCGGCTAACTTCATCATCAAGGCGGCGCACATTCAGGAGATTCGGGATTCACTGAAGGCGGCGTGGAATACGTCGACGCAGATCACACGCGACGGTCACGCTTCACTCTCTTACGACATCGCCTCCAATCGCATCAGCACCACCGGCTTCGCTTACGACGCTGCCGGTAATCAGGTGCGCGCGCTCATTCCGGGCAGCAGCACCACTTCCCGCCGGTACAAGTACGACGCGGCCAACCGCCTCGTGAACGTCAAGACCGACGACAACGCGACCACGCTTTCGACCTACACGTACGGCGACACGAACGAAAGATTGATGGTCGACGAAAACGGCACCCGTACTTACTACGTGGGTGACGCAGGCTGCACGCTGGCCGAGTTCACCGAAACTGGAGCGGGCGCGATTCCGACGTGGGCCAGAAGCAACGTTTACCTGGGTGCGCGTCTGCTTTCGATCGTGACACCGAACGGGAGCGGTGGTGAGTTGGTCGAATACCATCATCCGGATCGTCTCGGTACGAGGATCGTTTCCAATCCGGCCAGCGGCACTTCGTACGAGCAGGTGGGATTGCCTTTCGGCACGGCGCTGACAGCCGAATCAACCGGCGCTGCCACTCGCCGGTTCACCACGTACGAACGCAGCAATACAACTCAACTCGACTACGCGGTAAATCGTCATTACGACTCGTATCAGGGACGCTTCATGCAAGTCGATCCGATCGGCATGAAGTCAACGGATCTTCAGAGTCCGCAAACTCTGAACCTGTATGCGTACTGCACGAACGATCCGATCAATCACACGGACCCGAGTGGGCTGGGCTTCTTTAGCTGGCTCGCCAAACTCTTCAAGAGCATCGGCAAAATTCTCAGCGCAGTCGGCCGGGCAATGTCGCGCATTTTGAACAATCGTTGGGTGAGAATCGGCGTGTTCATTCTCGGCTTCATCCTGCCGGGTCTGCACGGGCTGCTCGCGGTAATCGTGGAGTGGACGGTGAGGATCTACAACTTCGCTGCGGACATCGCATCGCAGTTACAACTATGGGGCGCCCTGCTCGAAGGGCATTTCCGAGACTTCGGGGCCATGATCGGACTGGCGATCGGCGGATCGGCGCTGTCGCAGGTGATCGATCCGATTGTGTCCGGCGTGCAAGATGCGCTCTTCAAAGGAAAGAACCTGCTCGACTCCGTCTGGAAGGGACTGAAGGACGGGTATAACCACTTCGCCGATAATCTCAGCCGGCAACTGAAAGACATCTTCATCCCGTTCTACGGAATTTACGGTGGGCCAGGAAATCCCGACGACAAGAAATGGGACGACACGACGCACAAGTTCAAAGATGTGCCGCCGCCTATCGACGACATCGACGTCGGTTTCATGAACCACGATATTGCCGGGCGAATGCTTGGCGATTTGGAAGATGCCCATCTGATCACAGCGGCTGAGCATCACGTCATGCGTCGCTTGTCTGACCGCACGCTGGTCAGACATCTGTTGAGCCACGCGCCGACCGTTCACCTGTTGGACGTTGCTTTCTCGGCACGCCTCGGCGGCAGACCGATGATCGGGAGCGGCTACAAGCTGTTCGCTGTGACCTTCTTCAGTATTCGAGGGTATATATTGCGTTAGCTAAATGCGCATGAGGATCGAGCGGAAGTTTGGCTTTGCGGTGTTGGTGGTTTGTACCGCTCTGTTTCTTACTCTGTCTGGTTCTCTGGACGCCCGGACTCACCCGGGCGTCTCTAATTCTCTTCCCAAAGCCACGATTACGGTCCAGCGGCGCGCCGTGCTTGGCGACGCCGTCAGTGACGAAGGCCTGCTGCGACTCTCGGCGGACGGGCAACTGCTCGCTTCCGGCAGCGGACGTGGGCCAGTGAAGCTGTGGGATACACAGACCGGCAAACTCGTAGCGGAGCTCAACGGGACCGAAGGTCAGTCTCCTCGCGCGTTTTCACCGGTTGACGATCGGCTACTCGTTTCGACTGCCCTGAAATCTCTGTCCGTTTACGACCTCAACTCGATGAAGCTGAGGTCGTCTGCCGAACTCGAAAAGCCGCTGGGAAGCGCCAGTGTTTTTGAAAGGTTCTCTCCGGACGGCGAGCTTTTTCTCATCGACAGTGCGGGCAAAAACCGAGTCAGCGTGTGGGAAACCCAAACGGCTCGCATGATCTCTTCACGTGCTTGCAGTGTGCCGCTTTTCAAATCGACCTTCAGTCCGGACAGCAAGACGATCGTCAGCTCGTGTGGAGACCGCAAAGCGACTCTCTGGGATGCGCGGACGGGAAACGTCATCGCGGAGTTTTCTCACGACGCCGATGTTCTGCTGGCAACGTTCAGTGCTGACGCGAAGAGCGTCACTACCATCACCAGCACCGGTCAGGTGATGAACTGGGATTCCGGCACGGGCCGTTTGAAAGATTCCTGGACCAGCCAGAAGTCGATCTTCTACGCGGCGTTCAGTCCCGATGGACAGGTTCTCGGCACTGCCGGTTGGAACGGGCAGGCGACTCTCTGGGACGTTAGCAGTCATCAGGCGAAGAACAGTTTCCGCGTCAGTCGCAATGCGAGCCACATCAACTTCAGTCCCGACGGCAAGTTTGTTACGGCGAACGGCCACGCGGGTGAGGTTTCAGTTTGGAACGTCGCGGACGGCTCGCCGGTGCTGAGTATCGCCGAACACGAAAAGGACCCCCGCTACGTGATCTTCAGCTCCGACAGTCGCCTGGCTGTTTCGTACAGCGCCGACGCGGTGAACGTTTGGGATCTGGCTACGAAAACGCATGTCGCGAAATTGAGCGACGCGAGCGCGGTGGCTGTTTTGAGTCAGGACGGCAAGCTTCTCGTCACCGGCGGAAGCAAGGGCAGCGTGATCCTGTGGGACGTTAACTCGCAATGAAAATTAGGACCCAATAATTCAGAAAGGAACTGACATGAGCTTCACATCAGGCCTCCGTTTCAAACATTTGTTTCTCTCGTCCTCCTTGGTCGCAGTCTGCTTCCTGTTTATCGGGAATGCCGGTTCTGCGTACGGCCAGTGGACAAATGGAACCAATATCAACAACACGAACACCGGCAACGTTGGCATCGGAACGACGACCCCGGCGCAGAAGCTGGACGTTGCGGGATCGATTGCGAGCAGCGGGACGACAGTGATCGATGCGAGCCGGAACATAACAAACGCCGGAACAGGTTCATTCTCCGGCACCGTCACAGGCGGCGCGCTCACCTCGTTTGTAGCAAATTCCTCGGGTGCGGTTATTGCGCCCAGTGGCTCACCGGCCATTGGAATCAATGCGCAGCGATTCGATCAATATATAAATCGTTCAGCCATCGGCGGGCTCTTTGCTCAGTATATCTATCCGGGAACTGTGAGTAGTCATTACGTCTACGGCGTCTGGTCGCGCGCGCAAAGCATACCGGGCGGCGGTTCAACTATCACGGAAAACATCGGCGTCCTGGCGGAGTCCAACTCAGCCATCACGCCTTACAGCGCAGGCGTGAAGGCCTCTGCGTTGATGATCGGCGACTACTATGTGAATGGCTCACTGTTTGGTCTTGACGTCAGCGCGGGCCGTGCCGCCGGCGTGACTCTGACTCAAAATAATAACGTGTATGGCATTCGCTCCGTTGCGTCGAGTGGCGCGAATTATGGCGCCGGTGACACGGTGTACGGCATCTACACTTCGGGGTCAGGCGGCGTCACCAATTACGGCATTTACTCGGCAGCGGGCGTGAATTACTTCAACGGCAACGTTGGCATCGGAACCACTGCACCTACCAAGGCGCTCGACGTGGTCGGGGATTTCAACGCCACCGGCACAGTTACCGGCGGTAACATCAAAGCCAAATACCAGGACATAGCCGAGTGGGTCGAGTCCACGCAGCCGCTCACAGCCGGCACAGTCGTAATTCTCGATCCGGCCAAACCGAACCAGGTGATTGCCTCAAACGCTGCTTACGACAGCAGCGTCGCCGGAGTTATTTCGCGGCAACCAGGATTGGAGCTGGGCGAAGCGGGTGCGGGACGTGTGCTGGTGGCAGCCACCGGCCGTGTGAAGGTGAAGGTAGATGCGACGAATGGTCCGATTCGCATCGGCGATCTTCTGGTAACGAGCGACAAACCGGGCGTGGCCATGAAGTCTGTGCCGGTTGAGTTCGGCGGTGTGCGCATGCACCGGCCGGGAACGCTCATCGGCAAAGCGCTCGAGCCGCTCGCCGGAGGCACGGGCGAGATCCTCGTGCTGTTGAGCCTCCAATGAGGTGAGGGTTTCCGAAATTGATGAGAGGCGCTTGCGACGCGCTTGTCAGTAACCACTGACTACCCTTATTCTGCAATCCAGCCGTAGAAGCCAATTGCATTTGGTCGAAAGTATTGATTCGGCTGAGGGAAAGCACTAATTTAGGGCCGGGTAAGGCAACGAGGTGCGCGAAGCGCCGCATCACAGCCCGCGTTGAGCGTACTGGACCTCGCTCCGCATCCCACGTGGAGGTTTCCGAGGAGACAGTGCGGCTCCCTTGAAACTGGCGGTAGCAGTGATCGTGCCCAACGAGTGGCGGAAGTTGTAAGATTCTTCTCCGCTTGCCCGAGCAGGCGAACACGTGACCGCAGCCGAAGCCGAGACACCGCAAACGACAGACTATGAGTTGGCGCAGCAAGCCGCCCAAGGTGATATGGGCGCCTTTGAGCAGCTATACCAGCGCCATAATCGTCGGGTCTATTCACTCTGTCTGCGAATGACCGGAAACGTCTCGGAGGCTGAAGATCTCGCTCAGGAGGTCTTCATACAGCTCTTTAGAAAAATCGGTAGTTTTCGGGGAGAATCCGCCTTTACGACCTGGCTTCACCGGCTCACAGTCAATCAGGTGCTCATGCATTTCCGCAAGCGCGGCGTGCGCATGGAGCAGACGACTGAGGATGGTGAGACGCCTGTCCAAATCGTAAAAGGGACGGAAAATCCCAATTCCATGCCCGTGGTCGACCGGATCGCCCTTGATAAGGCGATTGCGCAACTGCCGCCCGGTTATCGAACGGTGTTCACGCTACACGACATCGAAGGCCACGAACATGAGGAGATTGCGAGGATGCTGGGGTGCTCGGTCGGTACCTCGAAGTCGCAATTACACAAGGCGCGCATGAAATTACGCGGACTTTTGAGGCAACAGAAAGCCGAAGAATAGCCTCGAAGGTGAAGAGCAGGTAATTCAATTACCGAACCACGGAAGCTTTTACGCAGTCTTCCCTTGATTGATGACAACCGGATTAAGGTTCTGTCAGACAACAGTTTGATTGACGAATGTGTGTGTTAGTGCGACAGAACGAAGGTGGTAAGCAATGAACTGCGAGCAGTGTCAGGAGCTCATTCACGCGGCGCTCGACGGCAGCATCAGCCAGAGTGAAGAGCTCAATCTCAATACGCATCTCAGAGCCTGTCTGGATTGCGACAGCGTGCGCGCGGATCTCGCCTCGATCGTAGGCTTCTGCCAGGCACATCGCGGCGAATACGAAGCGCCGCCGAACGAACAAGCCCTGTGGCTCCGCATCCGCAACGTCCTGGAAGCCGAGAACGGCCACCGCGTCCCTAAAACTGCACCCGACCGGCCGTCGTTCTTTGGCCGTCTGCTGGCGCACACCTGGGAACTCTCGCTGCCGCAACTCGCCGCTCTGACCTTGGCCGTCGTTCTTTTGGTATCGCTGACCACAGCCGTCGGTGTGCGTCGTTTCACGACCGCCACGGCCGCGCCCGCGCCGCAGCAAATCGTGGAGTCGGACATAAACGATCGCGTGTTCCAGCGCCGGCAGGTAATCAACTACTGGAATCAGCGCGTCGAGTTGAACCGGGCCCGCTGGAGTCCGGAGATGCGCGAGACTTTCGATCGCAACATGCGAGTCATCGATGAAGCGGTGGCTAATTCTCTCAACGAGTTGAATCATAATCCCCATGATGAAGTTTCCGAGCAGATGCTGAACGAAGCGTTGAACGACAAGCTCGCGCTGCTCAAAGAATTTTCAGATTTGTGATCCTCGCTGATGGAGAGCGTTGGACCGGAAAGTTTGATTTTTAGAAGCCCCACACTGATGAGCATTCGATTTCTAACCTGGCGCCGCGCAGTTAGCGCCAGATTTGTTGCCGCCGGCACTCTGCTTACGCTGCTCTCGTTTTCCGCGGGCGTTGCAGTTCATGCCCAGCAGCAAATGCAAAAACGCTATCCGGCCGGCAAAAACGTTCGCGTAGAGCTGCGTAATATCTCCGGCACGATCGTCGTCGAGTCGTGGAATAAAGATGAGATCCGTCTCTCAGCAACGATCGAATCCAAAAACGCGCACGTCGTGCCCAGGCAGATCGACCAGTGTCTCGTGGTCGATGTGATGGGCGACAACCGCGGTCGTGGCGACATCGGCGACATCAATTTCAAACTCCAGGTACCCGTCAATTCGTCAGTCGACGTGGAGACGCGGCGCGGCAATATCAGCGTGGCAAACATTCGCAGCGGCCTGGTGCGCGCTCACGTTTCGTCTGAAGGCGATATCGAGTTGACGAACATCAGCGCTTCGCACGTCGTCGCGCAAAACGTGATCGGCAACATCTTTTTCGACGGTGAGTTTTCGAGCGGCGGCACTTACGAGTTCAAATCGACCAAGGGCGACATCACGATCCGCATCCCCGGAAACTCGGCGTTTCGTCTCGTCGCAGCCTCGCCGATGCGACAGATCCAGCTCGGTGATTTCTGGAACAACGGCTTCAAGACTCAGGACGGCCGCAAGTATGTCGGCGACGTGGGCGATGGCCGCTCCTCTGTCTCGGTAACGAATTTCAGTGGACAGATAACTTTCCTGCGGAGATAACCTCTTCGCAGTTGCAATGGCAAGACCTGAATGACGGACGTTGCAGCAGCAGCGTCCGTTTTTTATTTCGCTTTTTATTTTGCATTCCGTGAAAGGACGCTTACTATTGGGCGGCCCGTCTTATGAACATTTCGGTTCTGATTTCACTTTTCACGCTCGCTAGTCTGTTGCCGCCGTCGTTCTCGGCAACCCAAACAACCAAGCCCGCCGCGCAGCAGCCCGTCGTTCAACTCCTGACGCGCACCACTACGCGCCGCGAAAGCTGTCGGCTCGGTTACGGCGGCACGGTCACGCTGATCGGCGCGCCGAAAGGCTCGGTGAC
>JBKPPP010000116.1:0-8769 GCA_046733615.1 Acidobacteriota bacterium
CCTTCACCGCGCTCGAGTTTCAACCTGATGTGCACGAAGTTGTACGGCGGCCACGGACCGGTGTACTTGAACGACAACTTTCCTTCGTACTTCGCCGCAATCTCTTTCACTTTCAAATCAAATTCCGACTCGCGATCGCGCTCGATCAAAAATGCGGCGTTCATAATCATCCGATCGCCGATCGGTTTGTTGGCGCGCGACGCTACCGCCGTGTCGCGGAGCTGCGAGTAGACCTCGCGAATGTACGCATCCGCCTGGTCCGTCAACGCCGTTTCGATCAAACGTCCCAACTGCATGCGAGCAAAGTAGGTCGAGCCGGTCGTTCGCGACGTGATCTGCTCTTTGAGATGGCGGATCTCGTCGTCCTTCTCCTCGAGCTCGGCCGTGACCTTGTCGCGGTCCCAGTTCACCTTCAGACCAAATTCGACCTTGCCCTCCATCTTCGCCAACACGTCGCGCAGGGCGTCGTAAGTGCCGCGGATGAGCTCGACGATGTCGTCCTCGGTGCGAAACAGCGCGCCAAACGCCATCGGCAGCACCGTAAACTCGCGCATAACGGTCTCGTTGACCTGCTCGTGCGCAAACACGTTTTCCCGGGTCGGGTCGTAAACCACCAGCGGCGTGTTCGAAACGACGGCAGCGAGTCCTTTGTGATGCACCGTGTAAACGTCGTCGCCGCGGGCGCCGATACCCATCGGACCGAAGGAACGGGGCTCGGAAGTCTCGATAATGCAGTAGACATACTTGCCTTCAGGCACTGATTCCACGGGGGCTTGCTCTTCTTTACTCATGGTTTGTCGGTTTTCGGGCCGGTTGTCCGCAGCAGCGGCCCGCGGAGGAATGGGATGAAACTTACGCCAGAGATAATAATCACTTACGGGGAACTCATCAAGCTTTTGTTGACCTGATTTAAAACAGAACTGGAACCGGAAAGTGAAAAGCGGATGGTAGTAATGCAGGACGAGGAACAAACCTCGCGCTAAACCGGCGCGATGCTCAAGGCCGCGCTGGCATGGACGTTGCTCCGAGGTCGGTTGCTTTACAGGAATCTCGGAAGAGCTTTCAGACAGTCAAAAGGAGACTTCGGTCATGCTGTGGACAATCTTGGTAATTTTGCTGGTGCTGTGGCTGGTTGGCCTACTCTCGCATGTCGGCGGCAGTCTGATCCACTTGCTCCTGGTCGTAGCAGTCGTGGTGTTGATTATCAACCTCGTGACTGGTCGCAGGGCGGTCTAGGAATTCAATCATCAGTGTGCGGTGCAAGATCGGAGTTGGCGGGCCCGTTGTAGACGCGCCCGTCAGCCCGGTACCTTGAACCGTGGCAGGGGCAGTCCCAGGTTTTCTCGGTAGTATTCCATGCCACGATACAGCCCAAGTGTGGACACACGGCGGAAAGCTTGTGCACCTCGCCGCCTTGATCGCGATACAGCGCCAGCTTCGACATCCCGTCGCGCATGATCGCGCCCTCGCCTGGTTTCAGCTCGTCGACCGACTTGATCTCACCGCCGGTTAGGTAGTCGGTGAACTGTTCGGCGACGTTGATATTCTCGCTGGCGTACTCGCCCATCGCCCGTAGCCGGATACGCGACGGGTCGTACAGCTCAGCCCAACGATTTTTTCGTCCCTGGATCAGATCCGTCAGTAACATGCCCGCGATAGTGCCGTGCGTCATTCCCTGACCCGAATCGCCGGTCGCGATGAACACGTTGTCTTCGTCCAGTGGGTTGCGGCCGATGAACGCCAGGCCGTCAACCGGTTCCATCACTTGGCCTGACCAGCGAAAATCGACTTCGCGAGCTTGCGGGAAGCGTTCGCGCGTCCACTGCTCGAGCGTAGCGAAACGGCGGTCGCCGTCGTTAGCCTGTCCCGTCTTGTGATCCTCGCCGCCGACAATCAAAACGTCGGACTGATCGTCATCGCGATCGGATTGCAGGCGGAGATAGTGGTAAGGATCCGGCGTGTCCCAGTACAAAGCGCGTGGCACTGAACCTTTCGGAACCTTCACGCCGATTACGTACGTCACGTACGGCGCCTGCTTCGTATGAATCGCCACGCGATCGTTGACGGGCGTGTTCGTTGCGACCACGATCACGTCGCACGTAACCACGGGCCCGGGAGCCGTCTCGACGTGCGCCGACGAGCCGCCTTCGATCTTCGTCGCGTGAGTCTCGCCACAGATGCGGCCGCCGTGCTCGACGATCGCCTGGCTCAATCCAGTCAGGTAATAAAGCGGATGAAACTGTCCCTGTCGCGGAAATCTCAGCGCCGGACCGGTGTCGAACGTCTCAATCGGCGCGCGCGCCACCATCTCGACTTCAACGAGGCCGGATCGATGGCACGCAGACAGCTCGTCTTTCAGTACGTCCCTCGAATCTCCGGGCGGAACGAACAGAAAACCGTCCAGCCTTTCGAACTCGCAATCGATCTGCTCCTCACGCGCGATCTGCTCGACCTTGTCGATCGCCGCCGTGTGACTCTCGGCGATAAAACGTGCGCCCTTCTCGCCGTGCAGCTTTTCCATCTCGACATAACGATCGTCGTAAGCGTTGGTCAGGTGCGCCGTCGTGCGGCCGGTCATACCGCCGCCGATCGCGCCGTCATCCAGCACCACGACGGATCTGCCCTCTTTCGCGAGCAGATAAGCCGTCGTCATGCCGGCAATGCCGGCGCCGATAATGCAGACATCTGTGCGGATATTCTGTTTCAGCCGGGACTGCGACGGCGTGTTAGCCGTCGCCATCCAGATCGACGTTGTTGCTTGAGAATCGTCTTTCATGTCAATCGCGTGCTTACTTCGACGGAGTCGAGATGTTGACGTCCACTTTCTTGTTGCCACTCAGCCAGCGTCCGCCAAAAACGAACAACGCCGCGACCACGATGATCACGAAAATAACGAGCACCGCCACCACGCCTGTAGTTCCACTGCCACCATTGTCAGCCATCTGTTTTCTCCTTCTGAAATAGCACTATTATTTCAATCCAAATCAGCCGGCGGTCGTTTCACCGCCGAGCAAAGTTAAAACTTCCCCCGTGACATAACTGGAATCGACTTCCGAAGCGAAATAGACGTAAGCAGGCGCAATCTCTTCCGGTTGCGCCGGTCGCTTCAGCGGCGTGTCTGCGCCAAACTTCGCGACATCTTCCGCCTTCTTGTCCGCCGGATTCAGCGGCGTCCAGACCGGTCCGGGCGCGACGCAGTTGACACGAATGCCGCGCTCGACCAGGTTCTGCGCCAGCGATTTCGTGAACGCGTGAATAGCGCCTTTCGTGGCGGAGTAGTCGAGTAATTCTTTGCTTCCTTCAAGCCCGGTAATCGAACCGGTGTTGACGATCGCGCTGCCCTCGGCCAGGTGCGGCAGCGCGGCTTTCGTCATGTGGAAGTAACCGTAGATGTTTGTCTTGAACGTTTGGTCCCACTGCTCTTCCGTGAGCTCTTCCAAACTCTCCTGGTGTTGTTGAAACGCAGCGTTGTTGACGAGGATGTCGAGCTTGCCGAATTCCTCGAGTGTTTGTTCGACGAAGTCGCGACAGATATCCGGATCGCGCACGTCGCCCATCATCGCGTACGCGCGCCGGCCTTCAGCTTCGACAGCGCGCTGAGTCTCGTTTGCGTCTTCCTTCTCTGGTTTCAAAAATGTGAACGCGACATCAGCGCCTTCACGCGCAAACAGAACTGCAACCGCGCGGCCGATTCCAGAGTCGCCGCCGGTGATCAGAGCTACTTTGTCGCTCAACTTTCCGGCGCCGACGTACAGCGGCGCTTCGTAACGTGGCCTGGGTTTTAGTTTGTTCTCTTTGCCGGGTTTCCGTTGGTGTTGCGCCGGCATTGGCGACTTCGGTTGCTCGAGACGACCGACCGCGCCGCCGTTCTTAGCCACGGATTTACCTCTACGCGCAGCGCGCGTTTTCCCTGCCTTTTTGGAAGTCGCCATAAAGTTTGTCTACTTCTTAGACGCTTTCTTGCCGCCCTTTTTGGACGAGCTCGTGTTGCTGCTCTTGCCGCGTCCGCTGCCGCTCTTCTTGCCGCCACCGCTTTCCTTGTTCACCGTAGCCCACGCGCGGCTCTTCGCTTCCTTCTTGGAAACGCCGCGGTCTTCGTAACCTTCCTCGATGTGTTCAGCTTGCCGCTTCTGCTTGTCGGTGTAACTCGACTTATCTCCCCTTGGCATGGTTCGGCACCTCCCTGGATCGCTTTCTTTAAGGTTGTTCATCAAACGCAGTTGCAAATCGCGATCCGATTGGCATCGTGCTTGCGCCCGCGTCACGCGAGTTCGATTTTGCGACTGAAGCTGCTTTGGAACTAAACAACCAGGGGAGTTCGCTGTACAGGAAGGCTACACATCAATCAGTAAGGAAGAACCTGCTTGAGTACGAAAATACCTCAACCAAAAGACCGCGCCGAAGACGCGAAGCTCACCTTTGAAGTGATCTGCTCGTGGTGCGGCGCGACGATCAGATCGAGCACGAGCGAAACTTCCGAGCAGATGTGTTTGATCTGTCATGCGCGAATGCTGAACGACTACTTTCAACGTCTGAGACAAACCAGTCAGGAGAAACCAAGCTGACCAATCTCGAACGTTTGCAAAACATCGGCATTCGCCGGCTAGGCACTCCTAAAAGCGGCTTTCGCTATCAATCGACGAACGGTCGTTTGACGAAAGCCGATCTCGACAGAATCCGCGCCCTCAGAATTCCACCGGCCTGGACTGACGTCGCGATCAACCCCGCGGCGAAAGGACGCGTGCAGGCGGTCGGGAAAGATGCGGCGGGCCGCTGGCAGTATCTCTACCACGCGGATCACACGAAGCTTCAGGAGATGAAGAAGTTCAAACGGCTGGCGAAGTTTGCGCAGGCGTTGCCGAAGATGCGCGCCACGGTGAAGCGTCACTTACGACAGCCTGGTTTGGGACGCGAACGCGTGCTGGCTGCAATTCTGCGCGTTCTCTCGACATGCTTCATGCGTCCCGGCAGTCACTCGTACGCGAGTGAGCATGGCAGTTACGGCATTGCAACGTTGCGGCGGAAACACGTCACTGTCAAAGGCGATCTGATCGAATTTGATTTTCCCGGCAAGTCAGGCGTGCGGCAACGACGGCAACTGCGCGATCGACGGGTGGCCCAGGTGATTCGCAAAACGGCGAAGCTGCCGGGCTTCCAGGTTTTCAAGTATGAAAACGAGGAAGGAAAGATCATTAATGTCACGCGGCAGCACATCAACACCTACATCAAGGAAGTAATGGGCGAGAACTTCAGCGCAAAAGATTTTCGCACGTGGGCCGGAACGCTCGTCTGCGCGTGCGCGCTGGCGCGTGAGGGCACGGAGATGCCGCCCGAGTCGACACTGCGAACTCAGGAGCGGGTGCGCAAGCGAAGGATCGTCAAAGCGATCAAGGTGACGGCGGAAGTGTTAGGTAACACGCCGGCGGTCTGTCGCGGCTCGTACGTCTGCCCGGAGATCATTCATGAGTTTGAAAAAGGCAGGGTGATCGATCGCTGCGCGGCGAATCTCGACGATCTGATCGCGTTTCGCGGTCTCAAGCTGCACGACGCGGAACGCGCGCTGTTGAAGTTTCTCGGCACCAGCCGGAACGGCAGCAACCGTAACGGCAGTAAGAACGGCAGCAAGTGAACGCTTACTGGCATTGCTGTTGCCGCGCAGAGCGCGAAGTTTGGTTTTCTGTTCGAATACGAGGCGTTGACGAGGAGGGTGTGAATGCAAGGTCCACTCAGAGGATTATTGGCGGGCGCGGCTGCGTGGAAGTTTGGCGGCGGATGTATCTCGACGATCCTGATCTTTATTATCGTGTTCTGGCTGCTCGGCTACATTCGTTGTTAGCTGCTACCAGCTAACAACGAGCTCTTCGGCTTCCTGCCAAACAGGCAGGTTGGGTCTGATCGCGCAGCGATGCAATTGCTCCGGCGCGGCGAGTAACATGCCCGCTCCCATCACCACTGTGCTGATCGGATCGTCGGGCATTGTCGCGCGCAGTTTCAGCTCGCTCTGCAACCTGTCTTTCAGGCCTTTCAGCAGTGAACCACCGCCAGTCAGAATCATTCCGGAATAGAAGATATCGGCGACTGCTTCCGGTTGCGCGTCTTCGACCATGCGACGTATTCCGCCCACGATCTCTGTGACGATCGGCTCCAACGCTTCGCGAACTTCGTCGGGCGTGATCTGCACCGCGCAGGCGGAACCGTCACTCAACTGCTTGCCGACAATCTTGACTTTCTTCTCTTCCACCGTTTGATCGTCGCCGAGAACGCCCATCTCTTTCTTCAGCAACTCAGCCGTGTTCTCGCCGATCTGCAAACAGTAGTTGGAACGCACGAAGTCGCGGATGCTTTCGTCCATCGCGTTGCCGGCGGCTGGCAAACTCGTCGACGCCACCACGCCTCCCGACGCGATGATCGCGATGTTGGTCGTGCCGCCGCCGATGTCGACGACGAGATGCGCGCGTTCGTCTTCGAAAGAGATGCCCGCACCGAGTCCGGCCGCCAAGCCTTCGTCAACCAAGTCAGTGCGACTTCCACCAGCATCGTGCACCGCGTCGCGCACGGAGCGCTGCTCGACTGCCGTCGCGGAGCCGGGAATCCCTACGACGAAGTGCCCGCGCCGGTAGCCGTCGGTGACGTTACCGATAAACGAGCGCAGCATCTTTTGTGTGACTTCGAAGTTGAAGATGGTGCCGGAGCGAATAGGCCGGTGAACTTCAATGCCGCGTGGCTCGCGGCCGAGCAGTCGAAGGGCTTTATGCCCCACGTGGACGACCTCATCGGTGTAGCGATCTACGGCGACAACCGACGGTTGATTCAAAACCACACCACGGTCCGGTCGGTAAATGAGCGTATTGACGGTGCCCAGATCGATAGCGAGCTCGTTCTTAAAAAACCTCTCAATGAACTTCACGGCGACGTTCCCTCCTCCAAAACTGGCAGGGTACAAGGAAGCGAATGGAAGCTTCCAAGCGGCAACTCGTATGCCCGAACGAAAAATCGTTTCGATGTTGGGGGATGTCTTTGTAGAAGGAAAGTATCATTGCGCGCACGTTTCCAGTGCCGTATGACCGCCGTGCGCTGAAAGGCCCGAATCGTACGAGTTCAACGCATTCAGGATGACATGATGACTTCCTTGAGACGCTGAAGAGACTCGAGAGGATGCTCTCCCAGGTCGATGCGAACCACGCGGCGGCCGCGCGCCTGAAGTGCGCGAAAGTCGCCGAGCGCCTGCGCTTCCTTGAGTGTGCTGAAGGTGTACGGCTCGCCGGGCACAGGCAAGTCGGATTTGTCTTTCGCGTCGAACTGGAAGAAGACACCGGTGTCAGGTCCGCCTTTGTGCAGTTGACCGGTCGAGTGTAAGAAGCGCGGGCCGTAGCCGAGGGTGGTGGCGCACTTGGTGGTGTGGCGCAACTGCGTTCGAATGTCCTGGAATGCCTCATCGATCTCGGGTGTCTCTTCGATGAAGTTCAGAAAGGCGATGTAGTCGCCGGGCTTGATCGTCGCCAGTTGGGAGTTGACGGTTTCCGCGAATTCCCGTGGCTGCGTCATTTCGGGCAGACGACCATCGCGCGTGAATTCAGCCAGCAATTCCTTGGTCGCGTCCTTGGCTTCCTGCACGTTTGGTTGATCGAACGGATTGATGCCGAGACGCCACCCTGCAACTGCCGTGGCAAACTCCCAGACAAAAAACTCCGCGCCGAGATCGTAGAGATCGCTTAACTCGCGGCGCAAAATCGGATGGCCCGCGTTTGCGAGCGCGCTCAGTTTCGCTTCTGTGTCTTGCGCGGCGGCGCCGAGTGAGATCGAGACGAAGACACGATCATCGCCGTAGACTGAACGGTCGCCGAGTGTCTCGCCTGCGACTGGCAGAATGCCCTTGCCCTGTTTGCCAGTGCTCTCCGCGATGAGCTGCTCGATCCAGAGTCCGAGGGTGGCGAGTTTGTCATCGAGGACGAATGTGAGCTTGTCGCGACCGGCATTCGCGTACTCGCCGATCGTCACACCCAGCGTCAAACCGTCATCGTCGTTCTTCGGCACGGAGAGAAGTCGATCGACGTCGAGTCCCATCAACGCCGCGGGCACCATGCCGAAGTAAGAAAGGGCTGAATAGCGGCCGCCGATGTCGGCTTGATTTAAGAAAATTTTCCTAAATCCGTGTTCGGTTGCTGTTTCAACCAGCGGCGATCCGGGATCGGTGATCGCAACGAAGTTTCGGCCGGATTTCACGCGGTCGTACCAGAACTTGTAAAAGACGTTCGGCTCCGTCGTCGTGCCTGACTTTGAAGCGATGATGAAGAGACACTTTTCGATATTGATTCGCGCGTCGAACGCCGCAATCACATCGGGGTCTGTCGAATCCAGCACCAGCAGCTCGGGAAACCCTTCCTGCTTTCCAAAGGTCCGCGCCAAAACTTCCGGGCACAACGACGACCCGCCCATGCCGCAAACCATCACGTGACTGAACTCCGCGCGCACCTCGTCAGCGAACGCGCGTAAATCATAAACGGCGCCGAGCATTTCATCGGCGACTGCCAGCCAGCCGAGCGAGTTGCGAATCATCTCCGCCGTCTTCGGATCGCTGGTCCAAACGGAAGTATCTTTTTCCCGAATTCGTCTGGCTATGCCGGCCGCCCGGGCTTCTTCGATCGCGCTCGTAATCCGATCCGGAGAGATTTTTGCGGAGTTCATTTTCAGGCCCAACCCTCTGCTTTTAGTGTGTGAGCAATCAGTGTAACATCGGCGCATGGCGGCGAGTACTAAGCAGGCGCTGAT
>JBKPPP010000117.1:0-5450 GCA_046733615.1 Acidobacteriota bacterium
TTCATTCAGATGGCGATGGCTTCGTTGCCGATCTGGATGGAAGGCGTCATCAATCGCAAGTATCCGAAGTGGCGCGACGTCGAGCACAACGAAGACGGCTCGGCGCGTTACATGCCCGCGGGTGTGCGACTGGTCGAGAAGTCGCTACTGCGGGAGTATCGCAGCGACGACGTCGTGGCCTGTTTCCCCGACGACCTGCCGAAGTTCATCGGTCCGCGCACGCGAGTGGTTGCCGTATCGACGCACAACCCGCTGGGCGTCACGTTCGCCGCCGGCGTTTACACGTCGATCTTCGGTTCGTCGAAGATGCCGATCAACTCGCACTACTCGCGACAGTTGTTCGCGCAGATCAAGGCCAGCCCGTTTCGCGACAACTTCAAGGTGATCGTCGGCGGCTCGGGTGGCTGGCAGATAATCCAGACAAACACGTATGACGAGTTGAGCGTGGATTGTGTGGTCGAGGGCCGCAGCGAATCAGTCGACACGCTGGAGCTGTTTCGCAAGGCGATCCAGGGTGAAGAGCTGCCGCGGCGCGTGGAAGTGAAGCATCCGCTCGATCGCGAGGGCATCCTGTTTCCCGACACGCGCACGACGTTCGGCGTCGTCGAGATGACGACCGGTTGCGGCCGGCGTTGCAAGTTTTGCGTTCCCGATCTGAACCCGCAGATCGATCTGCCGAAAGAGAAGATCATGGAGGCGGTGCGCGCGAACGTGCGCAACGGCAACAAGCAGATCTCTCTGGCGACGGAAGACATGTTCATCTGGGGCCAGGTGCACACGGACACGCCGTTCTATTTTCCGAATCGCGAGGCGTTGGTCGATCTTTATTCAGACATCGTGAACACGCCGGGTGTCGAGCAGCACGTGCTGAGTCATTGCACGATCGCGCCGGCCGTCGTCGATCCGTTGCTCATCAAGCAACTCTCGGATCTGTTGCTGCCGAAGAGCCCGATCCATTTTCCGTACCTGAGCAGTCATCCCGAAAAGAAAGCGCTGGCGCCGCTGATTGGGTTGGAGACCGGCTCAGTGCGCATGGCGAAGCAGATCATGTCGAGCAAGGGCGTGCCGTTTTCGATTGAAGACTGGCCGAGCGTGATTCTCGAAGGGCTGCGAGTGCTGAACGAGAACAACTGGTTCCCGGCAATGACGCTGATTGTCGGCAACCCGGGCGAGACGGATGAAGATGTGATGGACACGATCGATCTAATCTACGAGATGGAACGTCGCGGTCTCTTCGCGTTTTTGATTCCGTCGATCTTCACGCCTTTGCACGACACGCGCATGGAGAAGGAAACAGGCGTGACGCAGACGCGCCAGCTTTCGCCGTTGCAGTGGCAATTGATGATGAAGTGCTGGAAGATGAACTTGCGGCCGGGGCAGTACAGTTGGTGGGGACCGATGGCCTGGCGCGTCGGATCGATCGGCATGTGGCTTTACAAGTTGCGCCGGCTGAATGGGCCAAACTTCACGTGGCCGCTGTGGATGTTCTCCGGCGCGATTCCGGAGAAGACGTTGCAGCGCATGGGCAAGATCTACAGCGGCAAACCGCTGAAGACGAAGAACAGGCGCGAGTTGATCGCGTCACTGCGGCCGAAAGACTGGCAGTACCTTCGCGCGGACAACGGCGACATGCCGGTTGATTACGTACGCGCCACCGCCGCGCAAGCGATGACGGCTTAGCGTTGTGAGCAAAGCAGCGAAGAAAGAAGCAGAACCGCCGGCGCAGCAGGTTGCGGGCTTCATCGCAAAGTTCGATCCGGCGATTGCAAAACTCACGCGTGCGGCGAGGCGCGAGTTGCGGAAGCGATTTCCTGGCGCGATCGAGTTGGTCTACGACAACTACAACGCGCTGGCGATCGGCTACAGCAGCACGGAGAGAACTTCCGATGTGCTCTTCTCGCTCGCGGTTTACGCACGCGGCGTCAATCTCTATTTCATGTACGGCAGGTCGCTTCCCGATCCTGACGGATTGCTTCAGGGAAGCGGCAACCAGGGCGCGTTTGTCCGGCTCGACGACGTTTCCGTGCTTGATAAGCCCGGTGTGAAGGCGTTGATGAAGGCTGCCGTCGAACACGCAGAACCGCGGCTGCCGGTGCGGGGGCGTGGCTACACGATCGTGAAGTCCGTCTCGGCAAAGCAGCGTCCGCGCCGGATTTAGATCTTGGTTATGAACGACCTCAAACGGCTTCTCGATCAGAACAGAGCATGGGCGGAAGGGATCAAGGCGAGCGATCCCAATTTCTTTCCGACGCTCGCTAAACAACAATCGCCGAGCTTTCTCTGGATAGGTTGTTCCGACAGCCGTGTTCCGGCGACGCAGTTGGTAGGCCTGGGGGCCGGTGAGATGTTTGTGCACCGCAATGTCGCGAACGTGGTGGTGCACACCGATTTCAATTGCCTGTCAGTGATGCAGTACGCCGTTGACGTGCTGAAGGTGAGCCACATCATCATCTGCGGTCACGACGGCTGTGGCGGCGTGAAGGCGGCCATGACGAACCAACAGCTCGGCTTGATCGATAATTGGCTGCGTCACGTGCAGGACGTGATGCACGCGCACAGCGAAGAGCTGGCGCAGATCAGCGACGAGACTGAGCGTCTCGATCGCTTGTGCGAGCTTAACGTGATCGAGCAAGTGCTCAGCGTCGGCCGCACCACGATCGTGCAGAGTGCCTGGCAACGAGGACAGGAACTGGTCGTGCACGGTTGGATCTACGGCTTGCAGGACGGCCTGCTGCGCGACCTCGGCGTTTCAATCGATCGCAGCGAGCGCTCCGCGGCAGCGGTGTAGTGCATGAAAAGTCTCTTTCAAATCAGTCTCGTCGTGCTCGTAGTGGTCGTGACCGTAATATTCCTGACCTTCCTGCTGATCGGAATGGTCAATGTACTTGGGCCGCGCGAGGTCGCCGACACCTGGGGAATCACCGTTTATGCCGGTGGACTGTCGGCGAGACGATTCTATTTCATCCTGTTAGCCGCCGCGTTTCTGATCGGCGGCTTTTATCTCTATCGCCGTCAACGCAAAATTCATCGATGAGCAAGTGTCTGATCCGACGTCGTGCTTTCCTGGAATCGTTGAGCGCGTCTGCCGGTGTGGTGCTCCTGGGCCGAAGTAGACTCGCCGCCTCGCAGGCTCCTGACTTAGAAAAACTTTTCAAAGAGATTCGCGCCAACCTGCTCGACATGGTTAACGAAGAGCGTGCGGTGGCGAAGCTGCCACTTCTCGCGCGCGACGAGCTCGCCGAACGAGTCGCGACGAGCCACGCGATTGATATGGCCACCGCCGATTTTGCGAGTCATTGGGGCCGCAACGGGTTCAAACCTTACCAGCGTTATTCATTTGCAGGCGGCACTCACGCGACGCAGGAAAATGTTTCGGCCGCCGACAACACGTGGTCCACGAAAGTTGCGGATCTGAAGCAGGACACGGCGTACCTGCACGTGCGTCTTTACCAGGAGCAGCCGCCAAACGACGGTCACCGGCAGGCGATCCTCGCGCCGCAACACACGCACGTTGGTTTTGGCCTCGCGATTGAGAAGTTACGATTGCGGATGGTGGAGTTGTTTGTCGCAAACTACGTGGACGTAAAGCCGCTCAGTCGCACGGCGAAACCCGGCGCGCAGCTCACTTTTGCCGGCAAGATGTTGAAGCCCGAGTACCTCTTCAACAGTCTCGAAGTTTTCTATGAGCCATTGCCGCAGCCGCCGGAGTTGAGTTGGTTGAACGAACCGAGAGGGTATTCGCTGCCGGACGAGTCGCGAGTGTTGCGTCCCAAGCTGCCGCCGCCGTTTGTTTACGCTGATAAAGGTGAGGGTGTGGTGAAAGTCGAAATGGATGGCAGCTTCAGCGCGCCGGTGACGCTTTATCATCCACAGCCGGGTATTTACACTATTGTGACCTGGATCAAACGGCAAAAATGGGACAAGGCTTTTCGGGCAACTGAAGTTTGCGTGCGTGCCGAGTGATCAGGACGATCGCTGGCGCATGGCTTCATAGAGGAGAATGCCCGCCGCCACCGAGACGTTCAAGCTTTCGACCGCACCGTGCATTGGAATACTCACCGTCTCGTCCGTCGATATTAATTCGTCGTCAGTCAGTCCGGTCGATTCCGGGCCTAACACGAGCGCAGTCGCACGAGTCCAATCGAAAGCGGTGTGATTGGTTTTCGCGTGTGCAGCGGTTCCGACCAAACTCACCGCCCGTTGCCGGCACAGTTCGACCGCTTCGCGGAACTCGGCGCTGCGCCAGATCGGCAAACGGAACGCGGAACCCATCGCGCCGCGCAGAGACTTCGGCGAAAACGGATCGCTCGTGTTTTTCGTCGTGATGATGCCGGTTGCGCCCGCGGCTTCGGCCGTTCGCAGGATCGCGCCGACGTTCACAGGGTTGTTTATCTGGTGCAGCACAACCAGCAGCGCGGCGTTCACACTCGCTTCGATCCGTTCGCGCGAGGCGTCAGGACGGCGCGCCAGCACGACGATCCCCTGCGGCGTCTTCGTGTATGAGATCGACTCGAGCAGTTTCTCGCTGACGGTCGCGACACGCTGCGACGCCTGCGAGATCTCCGCGAACGCTTCCGCCGCTCGCTCCTTGCGAATCAACTCTTCCGAAGCAATCACCGCCTCGATCGGCAGCCGCGATTGCATCGCTTCGACACACAGCCGCAGTCCTTCGACAAAGATCAGTTCGTCGACTCGGCCGTCGCGCACGGCTCGCGCCTGCCGGAGCAGGGAATTGTCGCGGCTCGTGATCTTCATTCGCGCTCGATCTCCGCCCAGATGGGCCAGTGGTCGGAAACGTTCAAAGGCCGGGCGATGCCCCAGCGCACGATCGTGGCGCCACGCGCGAAGATCCAGTCCGCGTGCATCCGCAATCCCGCGCCGCGCCAGGTCGCCGTACCAGTTGGAACCGGCGTGGTGTAACCGCGCGACTCGAGAAACTTACGCGTCTCCAGACATTTCTCGCGCGAGAGCGTGTTGAAGTCGCCCATGATGATCGTCGGGCCGGTGGACGCGTCCGCATGCTGCGCGATTACGTCGAGTTGGGCCAGTTGTCCACCGCACGCGGCGTGCGGATCGACGTGCGCATTGAAGATGCGAATCTGCGCGATAGTCGCGGCCATCGCGAGTCGCGGCCGCCACGGGCATTCCTCCCACGGCAGATCGATCCGGGTTACATTGCTCAGAGGCAGCCGGCTCAGGAGCGCAACGCCTGTGTCGCCCGCATCGTGCAGCGCGATCGGTTCTTCGAAGTCGAGCCACCACTGGCGCTTCGCTGGTTTGATCCCGCGTGGGATGCCTGCCGGTGCGTGCACCCAGTTCATGCCGAGATGCGTGGCGAGCTCCTGCGCGACGTGATGTCCGCCCGTGCGCTGCGTGCGCTTATCGGCTTCCTGCAACGCGAGCACGTCGACTGCGGGCAGCAGCCGGCCTTCTGAAAAGGCGTTCGCGGC
>JBKPPP010000118.1:0-6388 GCA_046733615.1 Acidobacteriota bacterium
TTTCTTCCCACCGATCGCCCCACGAGGGCGACCGGTTATGTGTATGGTTGCAAGCCGCCTCAACTCGGGTAGTTATGACGACCGGTGATATAGGTGCAAGCCTCTCACCCCGGTAAGGGAGTGTTTTAGGCTGCGGCCTTAGATGCTCGGAGAACAGATTAGTTGCCGGCCTTAGAGTCTTGAAGACCGCTACGAATCTCAGTTTTGCGTTCGCTTCTCGCCATTGTTCGATCTGGCGGTTTGAATCTTCAGAAACTCGATCAGCGTGTTCACGTCGGCTTCCGGCAGATTCAAAGGAGGCATTCTGATCTCCTTGTATTTTTTGAACAGCGCTGTTGCGATCGGATCCTTCTCCTCGAGCAGTTTGTTCGAGTCGACGATCATTCTCGCCAGCCAGGCGCGATCCCGCACGTTGGTGACGCCGAGCAGATCCGGTCCAAGCTTGTCGCCGCCTCCGATGCTGTGACAGGCAGCACATCGCGTCGAAAAAAGATACTTCCCCATGTCGATGTCGAGTTTGGCCGCAGTCGTGCTGTATTTTTCGTTGGCGAGACTGGACGCCTGGTAGCCCATCAGGTGCTGGATCTTCATCGCCAGGAATCGAATATTGTCCAAGGCTGAGTTTTTCATCCACAGTCCGGTTGCTTCATTGCCGATCAACAGATGCGGTGTATGGCCGTCAGGATCATCAATGCTGGGAAGTGAGTCCAATCCTAACTTGTGGCTAATCAGCTTGATGTCCGCTGCCTTTCCCGTTAGGAATAACCAGCCCGGTCCGACGTGATACTTCTCGGCATATGCTTTGAGCACCTCCGGCGTATCATGTTCCGGCTCGATCGAGATCGAGTAGAAGAAGACATCTTTGCCCATCCGATCTCCCATGAGTTTCTGAAGCTGGACCATTCGCGCCGTCTCGAGCGGGCAGTTGTACTTGCAGGTGGTGTAGATAAGGTCGATAGCCACAAGCTTGCCCTTGATCAGATCGTCGTAGAAGCGGACCTTCTTGCCGTCCTGCGTGATTAGCTCAACGTTGGGAAAGTGGCTTCTGTCCCCCTGCGAGTCTGCCGTTTTTGCCGGCACATCCGGTTTGGAGGCCTGCTTTAAAGTCATGCCGCATTTCGGGCAAGAGCCGCCGGTCTTTGACTTGACCTCAGGATGCATCGGGCAACTGTATTCCACATCTTGCTGCTGCTGCGCGAAACTATGTACGCCTGGAACCTGAAAACTAATTGATACCGCTATTCCGAACATCAGCACTGCAAGCAAAAGCAGCCTCGCGTTCTTGCGTTTCATATTTCATTTCTCCTTGTCTAAAACTAGCGTTGGGCTGAGCAACCCTCTCTAAGATTCACCCGCGAGCGGCCCATCTGCCTTCGGGAGAATTGCTCAGCCTCAACTCAAGCGCCGCGAAGCGCGATTTACGGCGTTACCGTGAACGTGCCAACACCCGAGGACTTAAAGACGTTGTCGCCATAAGTAAGGGTTCCACTCGTCAGTGTTCCGGCGCTGACATCGAAGTTGAGAGTAGCTGTCGCCAGGAACGAGCTGGCCGACAGAGCATCCTTCGTGCTGTCGAAGTAGGGGATGGTGATGACTATTGTGTCAGATGCCTGGAACGGTCTGAGAGTGCTAGCATGATTACCTCCGGTGACATACGTCACAAGAGTTTTCCCGCTCCCCGTTGTTCCCGTCAACTGCGAAAAATCGAAGTCGAGCAGGACAAGCGGAGGCAGCGTAGTCATGGTGTTATCTACCACCTTTCTACATTTAATAATCACGTTTCCACTGATCTTGACGGAGCCGCTTGGATCGCTCACCACGCCTTGCGTCTTAACCGTGATGCTGCTGTCGACAGTAGTAGCACCGGCCGTCGTGGTGGTCTGGGCCTGGACGGACGGACTGCCCAGAACCAGCACCGCAACGACAGCGACCAGGAGTGTTACGACGTTCGGGCTGATTACCCGGCGCCGCGTACTGATGTTTACCTGTGTGTTCATATTTCTCCTTTCGGTCTCTGTTGTTACCCGCCTAGAAAGCGGTCGGAAGTATGTCAGTCGGGGGCACAAACGTGACGCCCTGCGGTGTCGGTCTCGGAGTCGGCAGCGGCCGCAGGAACGGCGCTCCCAAGTCGTCGATTTCCCATCGCAAAAGCATCGCGTTGTCTTCGTGCATGGTGTTGTGGCAGTGCTCCATGAACATGCCGCCAAAGTCGCGGAACTGGAGCGTGATTTTCACTTCTCCGCCAGGTCTCAGACGCCAAACGTCCTTGCGCCCACGTTCCCAGGCCGGAACGTTAGCCGCACTTCCATCGCGCGCCAGAGTCTGGCATTCCTCGAAGTGAATATGAATCGGGTGATCCCAGCCACCGCCACCGTTTTTCAAGGTCCATATCTCTCTCGTACCGAAACGTGGCGCCGCCGAGATGCGGCCGAAGTCGGCTGCGAGTGTTCCTCCCTGATTGTCGGTCTCAATGCCCCACGGCCCGAAGAATGATGACACCGGATCGTTGGTTGTCTGCCCGGCGCCGCGGTTGAATTCGAAGATACGTTCGCGAGCGACGGGAATAGCAGACAGATCCGGGTTCGGGATCAACGTGGAAGGCACCTGACTTATATCGGGTTGTGCGGGGTTGCGAGCGATTCGGAATTCGAGGAATTTTCCTACAGCAGGATCAGGCGAGTTGCCTGAGAGCGCCTCCGCGATACTGAGGTCCTTATCCACCTTCTTGCCGTCCGCATGTTCAGCCAGGTTCACCATCCATACCTTCTGGCCAATGCTGTAACGAGAGAAGTCGATGACGATGTCGTAACGCTCAGCAATGCCCTGCTCATCAAGTTGGGTGAGCACCACCGGGTTCGGTAACAAATTACCGTCATTGCCGATCTGGATCATCGGCGAACCGTCACTCAGCGCGATTTTGAAGAAGCGCGAGACTGATCCATTCAGGATGCGGAAGCGATACTTGCGCCGCTCTACTTCCATGAAAGGCTTGAAAGTGAGGTTTACGGTCATCTGATCGCCCAGGAACCCATCAAATTCAAACTTGTCAAACGCAAGTTGCCCGTTCGCATCCCAGGCTTTGTCGGCAAGCATGAGGTTCACGTCGTAGTCGAGGTTGCCCCAGGATTTGCCGCTGACACTGGCCCGTCCACTCGGCAATCTTAGGTTGACACCGTCGACTATATCTTCGGCGCCCCGATCCAGGCCGCTGTAGATATTGAACATTCCCGCCATGCCCTTGTAGACGTTCTGCGCGGTGAAGCTGAACATGTGATCGTGGAACCAGTGGGTGCTCATCGTCTCATGCCAGTCACCAGGGATCTTGTTAAGACCGCCAGCATCGGTGGGGCCGGAGGCGCGATTATCGGTCGCTGTCGTATTGATACTGTTGCGACCTGCGAGGACGATTGGATAGTGATAATCGTAGAACTGGTTCGGGAAGAAGAAGGCTCCAGTAAAGCCGTCGTTCTCCGCCCCGTGGTGTCCGTTGTGTTCGTGAGTAGAAATCGTATGGATGCCGAAGCCTCCGTTATCGTTTTGGTTAACCGGCAGTCTGTTGCGGAGGCGGAAGAGAACTGGCTCCCCATACCGAACCATCATGAGCTTGGGCGGAATGGTTCCGTTGTAAGTCCAATCCTTCAGAACATTTTGGGTCGGCAGACCCGGGTGAAACTTGAACGGGATCGGAGTCGCTGGGTTGATACCGGAATTCTGAAGCGACGGAACGCCGGGATTGTAAACGTTATTGGTCTTGGCGCCTTCCATCGTGGCCTGGATGGCAATCACTGGAGGGAGCTGGTTGAACTGTTGGTGCGCCCAGATTGGTCCCGGGGGTCGTCCTTCGATCGGACCTGTACCTCCGCCCAATGCCGGGTCAACTGGTTGTTGTGTGGTATTCGCCTCGGCGGTGGGCGCCGGACTCAAGACAGAAACCGGTTGCCGCGGCAACACGTCGAAACGTGGCATCGGCGTAGAAAATGGCTGCACTCCGAACAACGGACTCGGCGGAAGTCCGGTCGGAATGTTGGAGCTGGCAAATGCGCTTTGGGCAAAGGGACTGAGTCCACCGATTGGAACCATCAGGCCGGCTCCAGTAAATAGACCCATTTTGATCAGATCACGACGCGAGACTTCGCCATGGGAATGTGCCCTGATGATCTCCCAACGGTTTTTTCGAGCGTTCTCCGCTTCTCGCAATCGAGCTCTAGAGGCCTTGGGCGACAAGAAAAAGTTTCTATCGGCCATCTTTTCTCCTTTTGTTAGTACAGAAATCTCCGAGGTTTTCGCAGATGCAAAACGGTGGGTACGTTCCACAACGCGGAACCTGATTAGGATTCGAATGAATCTACCTGGGCTTAGTTAGTGTGAGTGACGCATCAATGACGTGAAGATGAGTCGGTCATCAAATGTCAATTCAAACGCCAGTCAATCGGGAGAACGGGGAGGATACAACGGCGCGAAGAGGTTGAATGTCAACCAGGTGACAATTCCTGGCACCGTCGTTTCTCTGCGTTGGAATTCTGCGTTATACTGCGGTCCCCGCCAATCGCGTCGTGCTTTTGGATTCAAGACTTCTGCTTTATTACTTACCTGTAATTTGGGAAGTCCTTAAGCTTTCCTCAGGATGATTTGTGGTTAGCTCGACTTCTTAAGGAAGGAACTGGCGTGCCTCAACGAACAGAAAATGCTCACGATTTTCCCGCGTTTTGGTTTACAGGACGACTCGAACTGCTGAATGGAATGAGTCAGCAGGCCAGGCATTACTTCAATGCCAGAATACGATCCACTAAACGCCATCGAGGTGAATGGATTTACGTACTGGGCGATCCTGCCGACACCATTTATCTGCTTCGCAAAGGACGCATAAAGATCGCCGCCTTGAGCGAAGAAGGTCATGAGGTGTTGTATGAAATAATCGGCCCAGGCGAGATTTTCGGAGAAACAAGTACGATTCTTGGCATCGCGCGCACGACTTCAGCTCAGGCTCTCGAAGATTCGCAGCTATCTGAAATACAAAGAAAGGATTTTGAATCTCTGTTGACAGCTCATCCCGAGATGTCGTTGCAGTTGCTCAAATCGGTGGGCCGCAGGTTAAAGAAGACTGAAGCTCAGTTGCTCAATGTCGTTTGCAACGACGTCAACACCCGCGTCAGGGAAGCTCTCATTAATCTTTTAACTTTCGAATCAGGCATGGATCCCGATCAGCCCGTCAGGATAGAAATCACTCAACAGGACTTGGCAAATTTAATCGGGGCATCGCGGCAAAAAACGTCGCAGGCTTTGAAAAAGTTGGAGAGCTCGAAGGTGTTGAGACTGATGTACGGCAGTATTTTAGTAACCGCTCCACGCAAACTCCGCGATGAGCACCATCGTGAAAGACAACCACTGCCGAACCCGCAACATTGCGATGTAGCCAGTCACCTTTCCGCTTAGTGCAATAGCGCAATTGGCCGTATCAAGTGCGCCATCCGCACATTCAGAACCGTCTTAGCCAATTAGTATTCTCATTGTTCTCTGCCCCGACCCTTCACGGTCGAATGGCAACTTTCATTACGCCGTCGAGTCGCTCGCCAAATAGATCGTAAGCCTCACGAATGTTCGCCAACGGGAAAGTGTGCGTCAGCAACGGCGTCAGGTCGACGCGCCCATGACGAACTACCTCCATCAACCTGCGCATGCGCTCTTTGCCGCCCGGACAAAGCGTCGTCACGATCCGGTGATCGCCTAACCCCGCGGCAAATGCTTCGTAGGGAATTTGTAGCTTGCCGGAATACACACCCAGACTGGACAGTGTGCCCGCAGGTCGCAGACAACGTAGCGAGCTCTCAAATGTTTGCTGTGTGCCGAGCGCTTCGATCGCGACATCGGCGCCGCCGCCGGTCAGCCGTTTCACTTCGGCGACGACGTCAACGTCACGGTAATCGAGCGTGACGTCGGCGCCCATGCGTTTCGACATTGCGAGTCGATGATCGTCGCCATCGATACCAATAATCAGCGACGCTCCCATCAGTCGAGCGCCTGCCGTGGCGCACAAACCGATTGGTCCCTGGGCGAATACGACGACCGAATCACCAATCTTTATTCGCGCTGATTCCGCGCCGCTGAAACCGGTGGACGCGATGTCGGCGAGCAGGACCACTTGTTCGTCTGATAACTCATCGGGAATCTTTGCGAGGTTTGCCTGCGCATACGGCACTCTCAGATACTCAGCCTGCGCGCCGTTGATCGTGTTTCCAAATCGCCAGCCGCCCAGCGCCTCGTAACCTTCACCATGACCACACTGCGAAGTGTGACCCGAAAGACACGCGCGGCATTGTCCGCACGGCGTGATTGCGCCGACGAGTACGCGATCGCCAATCTCGTATCCCGAAACACCGTCGCCAAGTTC
>JBKPPP010000119.1:0-7917 GCA_046733615.1 Acidobacteriota bacterium
GTGAATGCTGACGCAGCCAAGAGTTTGGGAACGACTTTGGAAGGGTTGAAACTGTTCGGCGCTGCGCTCGCGAGCCGCTTGTCGGGCGCGAAGGGCGTGCTGGCGAAGAGCGCGCTGTCGAATATGACGATCTCGACCAACGCGAACGAACTTCAGATTCGCACGGCCGTCCCGCAGGCCGACGTTGGCCCGTTAATGGGTTACTAGCCTTCCTGCGATGGAAGCTTGATGCCTGGAGGAAGAGCCGGTTCCGCCGCCGGTTCTTCCATCTCATCCAGCCGCGTTACGACGTCGTCGTAAACCACGATCTTCTTGTCCTGTTTCATGCGCTGCTGCACACCGGCGATGTAGTCTTCAAACACCTGGTTCTGCCGCGCGCTGAGCATCGTCTCTTTCAGACGATCGCGGTCGGAGGCAAATGCCTTGAGATCTGGTTCCTCCCGTTTGACTACACCGACGATGACCCAGTTGTCGCCGACCTTGATCGGAGTCTTGCTGATCTCGCCCTGTTTCAAGTTGTAGATCGCATCGTCGAGCGCGGTGCTGGTTCCGGCTTTACCCAGCGCGGAGGTGAGCTTGAAGCCCTCCTCGAGACCCGAGTCGAATCCTTCTTTTTCGCCGGCCGCTTTGATCGCGTCGGGACTGCTGAGGCTCGCGATCAGGTCTTTCGCTTTCTGCTCGATCTGCTCGTTGGCGCGTTCGCGCTTGATCGAATCGGCGACCTTCGTTTTGATTTCGTCAAACTCGGGAATGCGCGGCTCTTTCTTATCGACCAGAATCGGGATCGCAAAGCCGTTCTTGACTCCGGTCACTTCGCCGACGTCGTTCGCGTTGTTCAGCGGTCCCAACGTTCGCTCAAACTCCTGGTTGACGCCGATCTCAGGCACGTCGTCGCCGGGTTTGACGTACGGAGTTTCGCGCACCATGTCGGCGGGTTTCATGTTGGCCTCGCCGGCTAGCTCCTGGGCCACCTTCTGCGGATCTTTCGTCTCCTGCAAACGCGTCTTGGCTTTCTGCGCGAGCTGGAAGGCAGCCGTGTAACCGCGGCGGTTACGCAGTGAAACCAGCAATTCGGGCTTCGCTTCTTCGAATGTCTTCTTCACACCTTCGCCGCGGCGCAGGATGTACCAGTTGCCGCCGTAACGAATCGGAATGTCCGAAACTTCGCCGACCTGCATGTCTACCGCGCGATCGTAGAGACCGTGCGGTTTGTTTGGATTCTTCTTGAACGGCGCTGGCAGAAATCCGCCGTTTCGCGCGGTGGCGGGATCTTCCGAGTTTCCTTTTGCCATTTCGGCGAAGGCCTGCTCCGTTGCCTGTCGTGAACCGCCGGTAACCTTGGCGATCAGATCTTTCGCTTTCTGCTCCACCTGCGCGTCGAGATCCTTGCGCGCGACTTTCAAGACGATCTGCTGGATCTTGACACCCGATTCGTTGTACGGCGGCGCAAGCGCGTCGAACTCCGCTTTCAGATCCGCGTCGGGGACCGACAGCTTCGAGCCTGACTGCTCGGTGTTGATAAAGAGGTAGCGAACTTTCTTCTGCGGCTCGAGGTAGCGATAGTCAGTCTTGTGACTCTCGAAGTAACTGCGCAACTCCTCATCGCTCGGCTGAATCTTCGCGGCGAGTTTGTCGGGCGCCAGCGAAATATAACCGACGTCGAAAGCCGTGTTGCGGCGCTTGTACTCCTCCTGCACTTCGTTATCGGAAACGTTGACACTGGCGGTGATGAACGCCCGGAGTTTTTCCAGCGCGATGTCGTCGCGGATGTTGTTCTCATACGTTTCGACGTCGCGGTAACGCGCGCTCACCGTTTCCTTGTATCGCTCGTAACCGACAAATGCGCCGTTCGCGTCGGAGAACTGTTTGCGCAGGCGTTCAGCCAGTTCAGCATCGCTCGCGGCGAGGCCGAGTCGCGCGGCTTCCTGCGCGATTACCTGTTGCGAGATCAAGCCATCGAGCAGACGGCGATTCCCGCCCAGTCGGGCGATGTTGATTTGCCCGCCAAACCGTTCGAGGTAGTTCTGCTTGACGCGGGTCAGGTCAGCCACCGTGATGCGCGCGGAGCCGACTTTCGCTACGACTTCGGTGCTTTTCGTGGGATCGATGTTGCTGGCGGTGCGGCCGGGCGCGTAAAAGAAGATCAAACTGACCGCCATCAGCACGACGAATCCGATGATAATAAGGTTACGTGTTCGTTCGAGACGTCCGAGTAATTTGAGCATTAGTTAGTTAAATACCTTTCGCGGGCGAACCGCGGATTGTAAGGGAGACGCTGCTAGAAAGGCAATTTGCTACAACTGAAACTCCGATGCTATTTTACTACTCTGCATGGATTCATTTAGCGGCTTAACGTGGTTGTGGGTAGGCTTTAGTGTTTTCATCGTAACCATGTTGAGCCTGGACCTCGGGCTCTTCAACCGCAAAGCTCACACAATCAGGTACAGGGAAGCGTGGATCTGGAGCGGCGTCTGGGTGACGCTGGCGATGATCTTCGCCGGTCTGGTGTTTCACTACCAAGGCTCGAAGCGCGGGCTCGAGTTTCTGACCGGCTACCTGATCGAGTTGTCGCTGTCGGTCGACAACCTGTTCGTGTTCCTGCTGATCTTTTCCTACTTCAAAGTACCGGCGAAGTTTCAGCACCGGGTGCTGTTCTGGGGCGTGATGGGCGCGCTCATCATGCGCCTGACGATGATCTTTGTCGGCGCGGCGCTGATCGAGCGTTTCAACTGGATTATCTACATCTTCGGCGGGTTTCTCGTTTACACCGGCATCAAGATGTTCCGCCACGACGAGGTTGATATTCAGCCCGAACAGAATGTCGCCGTGCGGATCGTCACGCGATTTCTGCCGATTTCACGCCATTACGAGGAGCAGAAGTTTTTCACGAAGGCCAACGGGAAACGCACGGGCACGCTGCTGCTGCTCGTCCTGATCGTCGTCGAAATCACCGATCTGGTGTTTGCTGTAGACTCGATTCCCGCGATCTTCGCCATCACGACGAACACGTTTATCGTCTACACGTCGAACGTTTTCGCGATTCTCGGCCTGCGGTCGATGTACTTCCTGCTGGCGGGCGTGGTTGAGAAGTTTCGTTACCTGCGCACCGGTCTGGCGATCGTGCTGACGTTTATCGGCCTGAAAATGCTGGTCGTCGCCCTCGGATTTCACATTCCGATCTGGTTTTCACTGGTGTTTGTGGCGGTGGTGCTGCTCAGTTCCGTGCTGGCCTCACTCTGGATCAAGGCTCCGCCCGACACGTCGATGAAGGTCGATCTGCCGCCGGACTACAATCTGCCGCTCGGCGAGGAGCTAAACCCGCCAAAAGACGACTTTTCGCGCGACGGCAAGCCCGGAGCCAGAATCCCTGTCTCACGAGATTAAACGTGCTTGAACGACCCGGCTTTCGTGTGTTAAATTCCTGACCGGTAGTGTTGCTGCCTGGAATTCGGTGGGTCCCGCCCCACTGACACCGTTCGGACTCACACCTTAAACGTGCGGCTGCCCCCCCTGAGCAGAACCGCGCCGATCTCAACTTTGTTAGGTCCCTCCAAGCCGATTTAGAACATGGTGGCCAATAAGACCAGTCGTTTTGCTTTTGATTGGTGGATTATCGAGAAGCGCTTTCTCTATCTACTAATCGCCATTTTCATGCTTTGCGGCGTCGCTGCCGGCGCTGCGCTGTACGTCTGGAAGTACGGCAATCCCTTCAAACACGTGGGCGAAGTGAACTATCCAGCCGGCGCCCGCTTCATCTCCTTCGAGGGCGACGTTCGGGTCGTCCGCGCCGCCACGCGCGAAGTCATTCAGGCCAATGGCGACACGCAGCTTTACCCCGGCGATACTGTCCAGACCCAGGCGAACGGCCGCGCGCGTATCGGGCTGGCTGACGGCTCGACCCTCCTGGTAAAACCGAACAGCACCATCATCGTCCGCGACAACGCCCGCGCCGACGACGGCAAGCGAACCAACGTTCACGTCGTCGTAGACAGCGGCCAGCTCTCAGTCCGCACCGAGCAGCAGACAGACGGAACCACGAACGTCGTCGAAACGCCGAAGACCAAGAACACTGTAGGCGAGAAGACGAACGCCAGTTTCGGCGTCAATCCTGAGGGCACTGAAGAAATTCGCGTTTCGAGCGGCGCGATCGAAACCACCAACCAGGCCGGCGAGAAGACTTCAATCAAGGAAGGCGAGTACGTCTCGGTCAACAACTCCGGCCGGCTTTCGCCCGCACAGCGTTTGCTCGACGTGCCGCAACCGGCGCAGCCGCGCGATCTCGAGAAAGTTTTTGTCGGTGGAAATGGCGCGGCCAGCGTGGCTTTGAAGTGGCAACGGCCGCAGTCCGGCACGCCCGCTTACTATCGCGTGGAAGTCGCGACGTCGCCGTTCTTCGTGAAAGACGGAAAGGTGATCGAACGCGATCAGTTGGTGGCGACGGAGTTTGGGGCGAGCGATCTGCGTCCGGGTGTTTACTTCTGGCGAGTGCGCGCGACAGCTTCGAGCGGACAGGCGAGCGACTGGAGCGATCCGTTGAAATTCATTGTGACGACGCGGGGCACGGGTTCGCAGGTTTCGCTTTCGGGTCTCACGGCTGAGCTTCTCGGCGGTAGTCTTTACCTTGTGCGCGGAAAAGCGGAACCCGGCACGACGATCAGGATCAGCGGGCGCGAAACGATCACTGCTTCAGACGGATCGTTTCAACTTCAGATCACGGCGTCGGACGGCGCACACGATGTGACCGTCGAGGCGCAGGATTCACAGGGCAACAGCAGTCAGTACAAACTTTCACTTGCCGGCCGCGGCGCACGCGGCCGCGCTTGAGTCGGGAGAACCACGAGCGGTGTCGAGTCACGTAATTCTATTGACGGATGCTCACGAAGCGCCGGCCTACGAGCTGATCGAGGCGTTGCGGGCGGCTGGCGTGAAGACTCTGATCGAAGGCTTGCGTGAAGTGGAAGTGGAAGTCGCGCTGGCGCGACGGCAGCAGAACCAGGGAATGCCTGACTCGGGTGGCCCACCGCCGCTCGCCGTGCTTTACGAAGTGGTTCCGGGCGCGGACATGGTCGAGTTGCACACGGCGATCGATCACGCGAAAGCGTTCTGGCCGGGTGCGCCGCTCGTCGCGTGTCGCCGGCAAACGAATGGCTATCAGAGTTTGAACCTCCGCAGTCTCGACGGGCCGACGCTGAAGCGGCTGGGTTTCATGGCGATTGCCGACAAATCGGCGCAACTCCCGGCGCTGTTGCGAGAGATCGAAGGCGGCGCTTCTGAGCTGAGCCTGCCGAAAGTATTCGAAAAGCGGATGGAGCCGGGCTCGTCGTCGCTGCCGGCGAAGATCAAGATCAGTCACTTGCGCGCGTCGTTCGATCTCGTCGCTTCGCTGCACTTCGTCGGCGATCAGAGCGGCGCGGCCAACAGCGCGCTCGCCGGGTTGGAAAAACTGATCCGCGCCGATCGTTGGGCCATCTACCTGTTTTCCGATGCGAAAGGTATCGAAGGCGCGACGCTCGAAGCGATCGCGGTACGACATCCCGGCCAGGTCAGCAGCGGCAAGACCGAAGAAGAGTGGCGGCGCGTTTTGACCGGCGAATCGGATCTGCCGATCGGTTCGGAGACGAGAGCTGTGAAACGCGCGGCGGCGGGCATGGGCATCATCAAGAAGAAGGAACGCGGAAAGTTTGTCGTCGCCGTTCCTTTGATTTGCGGCGAGAGAATTCTCGGCGTGATTGAAGGACTCCGCGAAGGCCCCGGCGCACATGCGTTCAAGAAGACGGAAGTTGCGCTGCTCGACTCGCTCTCGCTGCCGATCGCCTCGGCGCTCGCAAACGCGGTGCGCATCGCCGAAGCGGAACGACTCTCGCAAACTGACGATCTCACGAAACTGCACAACGCTCGTTATCTCCGCCAGTTTCTGCTCAACGAGATCCGGCGTGCGCGACGTTACGGCACCAGCGTAGCCGCACTGTTTCTCGATCTCGACGACTTCAAACAGATCAACGACGAACACGGCCACCTGGTCGGCTCTCACGTGCTGATGGAGATGGCGGCGGTGATTCTCTCTTCGATACGCGACACGGACGCCGTAGCCCGTTACGGCGGCGATGAATTCGTGATCGTTTTGCCGGACACTGGAACCGAGCTCGCGGGAACCGTCGCCGAGCGCATTCGCCACAGGATCATTCGTCATCAATTTACTGGCGGACGGCGGCTACAGCTCTCGTTGACGGCCAGCTTCGGCGTCGCGGCGTTTCCGAAGCACGCGTCTTCCCCCCAACAACTGATCGCGTGCGCCGACACAGCCATGTACGAAGCGAAAGCCGCGAGTAAAAATTGTGTGCGTTTTGCAGCGGACCTGGCTCCGAAAGAACCGCCCAGGGAGATCATCGAGTACTTCGAAGCGGATCTCACGACTCAGGTTTAAGACTTTGGTCGTTCGTACTTTGTACGTTGTTGCTGATCCAACCAAGAACCACGCAGCAAGTACCAACTACAAACCAGTTTACGGTTCACGCCTTAACGGTGTATCTTAGGAGGTCGGACGTGTTTGGTGCGTCTAAAGGGTGTAGGGAGCGGGCGTGTTGGCTCCTTACTAACGATTACCGCCGATCCCACCCGAAGTTCCATTCTACATCCACGGGAAGTGAATAGGTCTAGATGGCGTTCAAATCTATCTTTAGTCTGTTTTCAAGCGATCTCGCAATTGACCTCGGGACGGCTAATACACTCGTTTATGCAAAGGGGCGCGGCATCGTCGTCTCCGAACCTTCTATCGTCGCAATTAACAAAGTTACGAATCAGGTCGAAGCCGTGGGCCGTGACGCGAAAGACATGCTGGGCCGAACGCCCGGAAATATCGTGGCGATTCGCCCGATGAAAGACGGCGTCATCGCGAACTTCGAAGTTACCGAGAAGATGCTTCAGCACTTCATCCGCAAGGCCCACAACGGCAAAACGTGGGTCAGCCCGCGCGTCGTCATCGGTATCCCGTCGGAGATAACGCAGGTCGAGCGTCGCGCGGTTGAAGACTCCGCGTATCGCGCCAAGGCTTCGGAAGTTTACCTCGTCGAAGAAGCGATGGCCGCGGCGATCGGCGCCGGACTGCCAATCACCGAGCCGCACGGCAACATGGTCGTCGACATCGGCGGCGGCACGACCGACATCGCGGTGATCAGTTTGAGCGGCATCGTCTACTCGCGCGCGGTGCGCGTCGCCGGCAACGAGATGGACGAGGCGATCATTCAGTACATCAAACGGAAGTACAACCTGCTGATTGGCGAACGCACGGCGGAGGCAATCAAGATCGAGCTCGGTTCCGCGTACCCGATCGACGAGCCGCTGTCCTACGAAGTGCGTGGCCGCAATCTGATCGAAGGAATTCCGAAGACGATCACGATCACTGACGAGGAAATCCGCGAAGCGCTCGCCGATTCGATCTCGACGATCATCAATGCCGTGCGCGTCGCACTGGAACGCACGCCCCCCGAGCTCTCAGCCGACATCGTGGAGCGCGGTATCGTGCTTACCGGCGGCGGCGCGTTACTTAAAAACCTCGACAAGCGACTTTCAATCGAAACAGGACTCCCTGTTTCACTAGCTGACGATCCGCTGGCTTCCGTCGTGCTGGGAACGGGCAAGATGTTGTCAGACTTCGATCTGCTCAAACGGGTGAAGTGGGAAAATACAATGACCAGCGGGATGTAGGCTGAAGGTTCAGACCGGGATTTGAGAAAGACCGAGATTTAAGAAGTGGCTTCGGTTCGGACGCAAAAAGAGATTCGCCAACGAGCTCCCATCTGGCTCGTATCGCTGCTTGTCGTCAATCTAATCATCATGGCCGTAGACGCGCGCGACGCGAACGGCCAACAGAAGATCCTGCGCATCTGGACGCAGACGTTCGCCTCGCCCTTGCAGAAC
>JBKPPP010000120.1:0-5954 GCA_046733615.1 Acidobacteriota bacterium
CAATCTCGCGGCAGTGATCGCCAACTGGGGACACCGAGTCCTTCTCGTCGATGCCGACCCGCAGGGGAACGCGACCTCTGGAATCGGTATTCAGCGCGGCAGTTTCAGAAAAGGCCTTTATCACAGCGTCGTGCTCGATGAGCCCGTCGCCTCTATCGCCCTACCCACGATTATTCCCACGCTCAAGGTGGTTCCGGCTAACAAGGATCTGGCTGGGGCGGAAATCGAGCTGGTCGACGTCGATCAGCGGGAGTTCCGCCTGAAGCGCGCGCTGGCCGAAGAAGAGGGGAATTACGATTACCTGATAATCGATTGTCCGCCATCACTCGGACTCTTGACGCTCAATGCGCTCACGGCGGCGAAGTCTCTTCTGGTTCCGATTCAGTGTGAATACTATGCGCTCGAAGGTGTGACGGAACTGTTCGATACGCTGGCTCGGATCAGGCGGCTACACAATCCGGGCCTCATGATCGAAGGTCTGCTCCTCACGATGTATGACGAACGAACCAACTTGTCGGCGGCGGTCGCGGCGGACCTGCGGGACTTCTACGGTCTCCAGGTTTTTCAGACGGTGATTCCGCGGAACGTCCGTCTTGCCGAAGCGCCCAGCTACGGAAAACCGATCATCAGTTACGACGCGCATTCTAAAGGCGCCGAAGCGTACTCACAGCTAGCGAGGGAGATAGTTTATGAATCGAAAAGCGCTCGGTCGGGGTCTGGGAGCTCTACTGTCGTCTGACAGCACGATCGACCTCGGCCCCGAATCAACTGAAGTTGACTTGGACTCCATCGTGCCCGGGCCGATGCAGCCTCGCACGCACTTCGACGAAGGAAGTCTTGAAGGCCTCGCAGACTCGATTCGGACGCACGGGGTAGTCCAACCACTGCTGGTGCGGCGCCAGGGAAATCGCTACGAGCTGATCGCGGGCGAGCGTCGCTGGCGCGCCGCGCGGCTTGCGGGACTAGCAAAAGTCCCAGTTGTCGTAAAGGACGTGGCGGACAAAGATCTCCTCGAGATCGCGCTGATCGAAAACATCCAGCGCGAGAATCTTAATCCGATCGAAGAGGCGCAGGCTTACCAGCGACTCATTGAGAACGTCGGGCTGACACAGGAGGCGTTAGCTGCGCGCGTCGGTCGTGATCGATCGTACATCACCAACTACCTCCGACTCCTGCGACTGCCCGAAGACTTGCAGCAGTTGGTAGTCGAAGGTCGGCTCTCGACGGGCCACGCCCGCACGATCCTCGGCCTGTCGCACGTAGATCTGCAACGTCGGATTGCGAGACAGGTGATCGACGGCGCCCTGTCGGTGCGAGCGACTGAGCATCTCGTCCGCAAGGCGGTGGACGGCACCCCGGCCAAGACTGCGGTCGCGGTGGACCCTAACATACGCGCAGCGGAGACAAAGTTGAGGCGCGCACTGGGAACCCAGGTTCGGATCGTTCAGCTTCGGGGCGAGGGGCAGGGCAAACTGGAGATCAGTTTTTTCAGCAACCAGGATCTCGATCGCATCTACAACCTACTCCTCTCCGCAGCCCAGATGTAAGTTGTACAACCGAGTCGGCGGTACAATGTAAAAGCAGGTGATGCGTTTGACCGTCAGCGGCAGAATTGTTAGACTCGCGCGCTTTTCGGCAGGCACATTTTAATCAGCACGATAGAGGAATCGGATGTTTCTCGCAGAGGCCTCAATTCAGTTGGTTCCTGACGGTACCTTACTGCTCCACCTGGTACTCGTCACTCTCATGGTCTTCATTCTGAGCCGCACGCTGTTACGACCAATCAATCAAATACTGGCGGAACGCGAGAAGCAGGTCACGGGCCAGCTCAAAGCGGCTGAATCGCTCGCCTCCGAGACCCAGGAAAAACTCACCAGATACAACGCCGCGCTGCACGATGCCCGTGTCGAGGGTTATCGACTGCTTGAGAAGGAACGCGCTCAGGCGGTGAGAGAGAAAGACGAGAAAGTGCGACTCTATCGCGATGAGATGTCCAAAACTGTGGCCGCACAGATTGAGCTGACTCGTCAGCAGGAGCAAAAAGTCCGCGGTGAGCTGGAATCGCAGGCGGGCGAAGTAGCGGAGTTGATTAGTTCGCAGATACTGCAACGCCGTAGGTAGTAAGACGCAAGCAAATATGATCGGACTTATCTCACCAGAATGGTTGGAATGGCTCAACTACCCGGGCCTGGAGATCTGGAAGTTCATCAATCTTGCGATCTTCATCGCTGGGCTACTCTACCTGCTGCGCAGCCCGATTAGCGCCGCTCTCGGAACCCGTCGGGAAGCCATTCAACAGGAGTTGATTCGCGCGCAGGAACAAAAGGAACAGGCACTCGCGAAACTTGCTGAAGCGGACTCGCTGTTGAGTAGGGTGGACGCGGATGTAAAGGCGATGCGTGAAGAGGCGCGCAAAGAAGCGGAGTCGGAGCGGCAGCGCCAGGCTGCGGCCACTGCGCGCGAAATCGAAAAACTCAAACAGCAGTCGCAACGCGAGATCGACACGGCCGGCAAACTCGCGCGCAACGAGCTGCGCCGGTTTTTTGCAAAGACCAGTATTGAACTCGCGCGCCAAAACGTTCGCAGCCGTATCCGTCCTGAGGACGACGCACAGTTGATTCAGCAAAGCATCGGTGAACTGAGGAGGACCAGAGTTTGAGCGTCCAGACGATCGCTCGCCGTTACGCGGGTGCCCTCGCAGACGTAGTCGTCGAACGGCGAGAAGAGCGAGAGGTGCAAAAGGAGATCGAGCAGTGGGCTTCAATGATCGACAGTAATCCCGATTTGAAAGAAGCCTTCGCCAACCCCACCGTTCCTTACGATCGCAAACGCAGCCTGCTCGAAGAGCTGATCCGGCGCACACGCGTCAGGGACACCACCGCCAGCTTTCTTCGCGTCCTGCTCAAAAATCAACGTCTCGCGCAATTGCCGGAAGTAGCGCCGCGATTCGGTCAGATACTCGACGAACGCGCCGGCGTAGTGGCAGCGGAGATCACAACGGCGCGACCCATTCCCGAAGAACTGAAGAAGACTTTGCACGACACGCTCGCCGCGGCGACTGGCCAAACAGTGCGGCTCAGTTTCGCCACCGACGAAAGCATCATCGGCGGACTGGTCGCGCGCATCGGCTCAACCATTTTCGACGGGTCGGTGCAGAATCAGCTCGAACGTCTATCAGAAGGACTGGCCGGTCGCCAGGCATAACGCATTAGAGGAAATCATGGACCCAATCAGAGCTAGCGAGATTAACGACATCATCCGCAAACAGATCGAAAATTTCGACGCCGGCGTCACCGTGACGGAAGTCGGAACTGTTATCAAGGTCGGCGACGGCATCGCCGAGATTCACGGCCTCGAAAAGGTCATGGCCGGCGAACTGCTCGAGTTTCCGCACGACGTGCGCGGGCTGGCGCTGAATCTCGAAGAAGACAAAGTGGGCGCGGTGTTGTTCGGTGAGTTCCAGGCCATTCGCGAAGGCGATCTGGTGAAGCGCACCGGGCGAATCATGCAGGTGCCGGTGGGTGGGGCGCTGGTCGGACGTGTGGTCGACGTACTCGGAAACCCGATCGACGACGCTGGCCCAATCGTCACCGAGCGCTACTACCCGGTCGAGCGTATCGCTCCCGGCGTAGTCGATCGGCAGCCGGTGAAAGAACCTCTCCAAACCGGGCTGAAAGCTATCGACGCGATGGTGCCGATCGGCCGCGGCCAGCGCGAACTGATCATCGGTGACCGTCAGACTGGCAAAACCGCGGTCGCTGTCGACACGATCATCAACCAAAAGGGAAAAGATGTAATCTGCATCTACGTCGCGATCGGTCAGAAAGCTTCGACGGTGGCCCAGGTCGTCAAAACGCTTCAGGACTTCGGCGCGATGGACTATACGATCGTAATCAAAGCGACGGCTTCCGATCCGGCCGCGATGCAGTTTCTCGCGCCGTATTCGGGCGCGGCGATGGGCGAGTACTTCCGCGATAACGGACGACACGCGCTCACGATCTACGACGACCTTTCCAAACAGGCTGCTGCGTACCGCGAGATTTCGCTGCTGCTGCGCCGGCCGCCCGGCCGCGAAGCTTACCCGGGCGACGTCTTTTATCTCCACTCGCGTCTACTCGAGCGCGCGGCAAAACTTTCCGACCTCAAAGGCGGCGGTTCGTTGACCAGCTTGCCAATCATCGAAACGCAAGCCGGCGACATCTCCGCGTATATTCCGACCAACGTGATTTCGATCACTGACGGCCAGATCTTCCTGGAAGCCGATCTTTTCAATAGCGGCTTCCGCCCCGCGATCAACGTCGGTAACAGCGTGTCGCGCGTCGGTGGTTCAGCGCAGATCAAGGCGATGAAACAGGTGGCGGGAACGCTGCGTCTCGACCTGGCCCAGTTCCGCGAGCTTCAGGCGTTCGCGCAGTTCGGTTCCGACCTCGACAAAGCGACGCAGGCGCAGCTCGCACGCGGCCAGCGCCTGACAGAGATTCTGAAACAACCGCAGTACCAGCCGATGGACGTGGAAAAACAGGTCGCCGTGATCTGGTCCGCGACTAACGGCTACACCGACGACATCGCGGTCGAAGACGTGCGCCGCTTCGAGACAAGTCTGCTGAACTTTTTGGAGACCTCGCAGCCCGGCTTGCTCGCGAGCATTGCCGAACAGAAATCGTTGACTGACGAGATCAAGAACAACCTGAAACAGGCGCTCGAAGACTTCAAACTGGATTGGCAGAAACAATCTTCGTCTCCAACGGCGAGCTTCGGAGTCGCTCCCGCGGCGCAGCCGGCGGCGGCCGCGGCGCCGACAGCGTAAACACGGAATCAAATGCCGAATCTCCTGGACATCCGCCGGCGCATCAAGTCGGTCAAGAACACGCAGCAGATCACCAAGGCCATGAAGATGGTCTCGGCGGCGAAGCTCAGGCGCGCGCAGGAACGCGTCGTCACGGCACGCCCGTTTGCGAACAAGATGTCGGAAGTTTTGGGAGAGCTGGCGAAGCGGACCAGTGAAGACTTTCATCATCCGCTGCTCGATCTTCGCGGCGACGAGCGCTACCTGCTCGTTATGATCACTGCCGATAAAGGTCTGTGTGGCGCGTTCAATACCAACCTGACGAAGGCCGGCCAGGCTTTCATCCGCGAGAATTCAGAGAAGACAGTCGAACTCTTCGCGATCGGTCGCAAAGGCCGCGACTTCTTTCGCAACCGGCGTTACGTGATCACCGCGGAGTATCTCGGTTTGACTGGCAAAGGACGCGTCGAATTTGGCGAAGCGCTCGAAGTCGCGCGCGCGATCATCAAGCTCTACACGGAAGACACCAGTATCGACAAAGTTTTCCTGGTCTACAACGAGTTTAAGTCAGTGCTTTCGCAGCGCGTCGTCCTGGAGCAATTGCTGCCGGTTTCGCGAGCCGAGGAGCCGGAAGCGAAATCGCCGCAGGACGCGAAGTCACAACAGCCGCTGACGCTGACCGATTACATCTACGAACAACCGCCCGAGGAAATCTTCAGTCGGCTCCTGCCGCGTCTGATCGAGACGCAGATCTTTCGTGCGCTGCTCGAGTCGGTCGCCTCCGAACACGGCGCGCGCATGACGGCGATGGATTCCGCCTCGAAGAACGCCAGCGAGCTGATCGAGAGTCTGACGCTGAACATGAACCGCGTCAGGCAGGCCGCCATCACCAACGAAATCATCGAGGTGGTCTCGGGCGCCGCCGCGCTCTAACGCCCTCAATGGCCCAACAATCCGTGGGCAAATTTCTGAGCCGTTACGTTCCTCTGGTCCTCTGGCTCGCGTTCATCTCCTTCGCCTCCTCCGACAGCTTCAACGCCGGGAACACGTCGCGGATCATCGGCCCGCTCGTCCTCTGGCTGTTTCCCAACACCAGCGCGGAGACGCTCGCGACGATCCACTTCATTACTAGAAAAGCCGCGCATTTTACCGAGTACGCGATTCTGGC
>JBKPPP010000121.1:0-9196 GCA_046733615.1 Acidobacteriota bacterium
ACGTCTTCGCAGGAACCGGTGCTTAGTCGTGAGTGGATCTCGCCCGGCGCGCACATCAACGCCATCGGTACGCACTCGCCGCAGTCGCGCGAGATCGATACCGGCACGATGGCGGCCGCGCGGATCTTCGTGGATCGTCGCGAGTCGGCTTTAAACGAAGCGGGCGATTATCTGTTGGCCGCGAAAGAGGGCGCGATCACGCCGGAAAGCATCGTGGCCGAGATTGGCGAGCTGTTGACCGGCGCGAAGCCAGGTCGCACTTCCCCTTCTGACATCACGCTCTTCAAATCGTTGGGCCTGGCGATCGAAGACGTTGTCTGCGCGGAGTATTTGTTTCGTAAAGCGACGACGGCGAATGCCGGCACATGGGTGGATTTTTAAGGGAGACGAGTATGAGTGAAGAGTTCTTCAATGCGGCGACGCAGGGTGACGTGGCGAAGGTGAAATCAATGCTGCAAGCAGATCCTTTGCTCGCCGCTGCAAAAGATGCAAACGGATTGTCAGTGATCCTGAAAGCGACTTACTACGGCAAGAAAGAAGTTGTCGATCAACTGCTCGCGTCAGGCGCGGAGCTCGACGTGTTTGAAGCCGCGGCGACCGGCCAAACGCGACGATTGCGCGATCTGATCGCGACGGATCCATCGCTCGTCAATGCCTACAACGTGGATGGGTTCACGCCGCTCGGGCTCGCCGTGTTCTTCAATCGCGCGGAGTCCGTCAACAAGCTGCTCGACGCCGGCGCCGACGTTAATCTGCCGTCGCGCGAATCGATGAAAGTGGCGCCGCTCCACTCCGCGGCGGCAGCAAAACGAAATGAAATCGCGCACGTCCTGCTCGCACGCGGCGCGAACGTGAATGCGCGCGCCGCAAACGATATGACGCCACTTCACGAAGCAGCTGCGAACGGAAACGCCGAGCTGGCGACGTTGCTGCTCGAGCACGGCGCGGATGTAAACGCAAAAACAACCGACGGAAAAACTCCGCTTGATTATGCTCGAGAGCACAACCGCGCGGAGATGATAGAGCTACTTGAATCCACCTGATTACATCGCGCGGCGAAGCGCGCGCCGGACCAGCTCCGTCGTCAATCCGTAAACGAGGTGTGACGCAAACGCGTAGGCATGAATTGAGGCGGGATACTCGTTCGTTTTTCTCGAAAGTCCGAGCGCGGGCACGACGCCTTCGTCGGCAACCAACCAAACAGCCGCGCCAAACGGAAGTCCTTCGGCGATGGTCGCTGCGGGCATGACTTCAGCGAGCGCGCCGTAGATCGCGCCGGAAGTCGCGCCCATCGCGTAGTGAGCAACGGCTCCGGCGGTCTCCTTTTCAGATTTCTTCAAATGATGATGAAGCACGAATTCACTAACGGCGTTGGCAGTGCGCACTGCTGCGTTGTCGTCCGGCTCGTCGACGCCGCGCTCATCCAGCTCGCGTCCGATTCCATCTCGCGGCGAACCCTGCTGTAGCGACTGCGCGCCGTGCGGCCGTTCGTCGTTCGCCATCAGCTTGCTCCACAACGACTGAAACTGGTTCATCACCACGGCGCCGGCGAGACCACCGGCGACTCCCGCCGCCAGTCCTTTATATATGTTGGCTTCGGATTTCATGGCCGCAGTATACGTTTTTGCCGTTGCGGCCCGCAGCGCCAGCAATTACTTGCGACAAACGCTTAACTTCTTTGCCACGATCTGCGCCTCAGATCAGCCTGTCGCCTTCGAAGGAGACAGAATCCTGCCGGTAATGACAGCCGCGGCTCTGCCGGTTGTGCTGGGCCGCCTGCGCGACGATCAGGGCCACTTCGACAGCATTGCGCAAACCAATCAACCCGTCAGACAGTTTCGTCGTGCGATAGAACGTCTCGATCTCGTTCCACAGGTGACGCAACTCGCGAATCGCTCGCGACAGTCGATCGGCGCTGCGCACCAGACCGACGTAGTGCCACATGATGTTCTGAATCGTCTGCATGTCGCCCTGGATCAGCGCCGGATCGGGCTCAGCACTCAGACCACTCTCATCCCACGGCGGAATGTCGTCGAACTGCGGACGTCGCTCGCCGCCGGGTTGATCGAGGGTGCGCTCGATCTCAACCGCCACGCGGTTTCCCCAAACAAGACCTTCGAGCAGCGAAGTCGAAGCGAGACGATTCGCGCCGTGCACGCCGGTGCAACTGATTTCACCCACCGCGTAAAGGTTGTCGATTGTCGAACGGCCCCATTCATCAACCAGCACGCCGCCGCAGAAGTAGTGGGCCGCGGGCACGACCGGAACCGGCTCGCGCGAGATGTCGAGTCCCACCTTCAAACACTCCTGGTAGATAAACGGGAACCGCTCGCGGATCTTTTCCGCCGGCATGTGCGAGGCAATGTCGAGCAGCACGTACGAGTAGGCGTTCGCTTCCATCTCGTGATGAATCGCGCGGGCGACGATGTCGCGTGGCGCGAGATCCTTCCACTGGGGCGAATACTTCTGCATGAACGGGCGCAGCTCCGGCGTCAACAGAACGCCGCCCTCGCCGCGGACGGCTTCACTGATTAGCAACCCTTCAGCGCCCGGAGCAGCCAACGCCGTCGGGTGAAACTGCACGTACTCGGCATTCGCGATGCGCGCGCCGGCGCGATGGGCCATTGCCAGGCCATCGCCACGCGCGCCGATCGGATTCGTCGTGTTGCGATAGATGCGGCCGAGACCTCCCGTCGCCAGCACGGTCGCGCGCGCGAGATAACGATGAATCGTGCTCTCTTCGCGATCGAAGACGTAGCAGCCGTGACATGAGATCGGGCCGTAGTTGTCGAGCGGGTTGCGCGAGTGATGGGGATAGGTGATCAGGTCGACGGCCGTTGCTTCTGATTTGATCGTGATGTTGGGGTAGTCGTTCAGCGTTGCGATCAGCCCGTTGATGATCGCGCGCCCGGTTGCGTCGCCGACGTGCAGGATGCGACGCCGCGAATGCGCAGCTTCCTGTCCCCAAACAGGCGCGCCTTCCGCGTCGTGATCGAACACGACGCCCGCCGTTTCTTCAAGAATCTGGTGAAGTAGCGGCGGTCCTTCGTCGGCAAGAATGCGAGCCGCGTGTGGTGAGCTTACGCCCGCGCCGGCAGCCAGTATGTCTTCGTATAAGAGATCTGCGCTATCGTCCGGACCGCGACCGATGATGCCGCCCTGCGCGTAACGTGTGTTTGACTCGTGCGTGTCGCGCGCGCGAGTGATGATGGTGATATTGCGATTTGGATTCCGGGCAAGCCGGAGAGCAGCGGTTGCGCCCGCGATGCCGCAACCGATGATTAGGACTTCAGCCTCAGCCATAGTCAACGATCAGTCTTCACGGCCAATCTCGAGCATTCGTTCGACCGAACGCAGTGCGCGTTTGCGAATCTCTTCGTCGATCACAATCTCAAACTGCTCTTTCTGCAACGACTCGAGCGTGTCTTCGAGGGTGATCTGATTCATGTGCGGACAGCGGACACTGCAAAGCCGCAGCATCTCTTTGTCGGGATTTGCGGCGGCGATGTTGTCGCCCATCGAGCACTCGGTCAGCAGCAGGTAACGCGGCGCGCGCGTCTTTTCGACGTAGCGAATCATCGCGGTCGTGCTGCCGGAGTAATCCGAAGCGGCCACGACTTCCGGACTGCATTCAGGATGCGCGAGTATCACAACGTCCGGAAACTGTTTGCGAATGTTCTGAATGTCTTCGACACTGAACTTTTCGTGCACTTCGCAGCGTCCCGGCCAGCCGATCATCTGGTAGTCGAGCTCGTCGGGAAACTTCCGCAGCGGCTCGCGCGTCGGAAAGATGATCTGCTTGCCAGTCTCGCGCGCGACGTTACTAGCCAAATACTCGTCGGGGATGAAGATCACCTTGTCCGTGTGCAGCGACTTCACAACGTCGACCGCGTTCGAAGAGGTGCAGCAGATGTCGGACTCCGCTTTCACGTCGGCGTAAGTGTTGATGTAAGTCACCACGGGCACGCCCGGAAATCTTCGCTTCAGCTCGCGCACGTCCGCCGCCGTGATGCTCGCCGCGAGCGAGCAGCCCGCGCGTTCTGACGGAATCAGCACTTTCTTCGTCGGGTTGAGAATTTTCGCCGTCTCGGCCATAAACTTCACGCCGCAAAAGACGATGATGTCTTTGTCAGTCTCCGCGGCTTTACGGCTGAGCTCGAGCGAGTCGCCCACGAAATCGGGAATCGAGTGAAAGAGCGCCGGCTCCATGTAGTTGTGGCCCAGGATGACGGCGTTCTTCTCGACTTTCAGTTCGTTGATCTGCACCGCCAGCTCGGCTTTGAGACGAAGCTCGAAGTCGGGCATCGTGTCGGCCAACAGCCGCTTCAACTTCTGGTACATCTCTTCGGTTCTTGCGCCCTTTAACATCGCAGTCATCTCAAATCCTGTCTGTCAACAAACTCCAAACTCACGTCAAAGACCCTGGCTGAATGCGTCAGCGCGCCCACCGAGATGAAATCCACACCGGTACGGGCTACTTCGAGTACATTTGCGAGCGATACGTTGCCGGACGCCTCGAGTTTTGCGCGTCCGGCACAAATTTGAACCGCTTCGCGCATCAGCTCGGGACTCATATTATCGAGCAGAATTCTCTCCACTCCGAGGGCCAACGCCTCGCGCACGTTGTCCAGCGTGCGCGTTTCCACTTCGATCTCGAGCTTGACGCCCGCTCCGCGCACTCTCGTGACTGCGGCAGTGATCGAGCCGGCGAAGTCGATGTGGTTGTCCTTTATTAAGACCATGTCAAACAGGCCGGTCCGATGGTTTTGGCCGCCGCCCAACTGCACGGCGAGTTTATCGGTGAGGCGCAGGCCGGGGGCTGTTTTGCGCGTGTCGAGAATCGTGGCGTTAGTTGATGAAACTGCGTCGACAAACTGGCGCGTCAGCGTTGCGATACCTGACATGCGGCCCAGGAAATTCAGTGCGGTGCGCTCACCAGTGAGCAACGCCCGCGCTGGGCCACTGACTTCCGCGAGCACCGTGCGCGATTCGACTCTGGCGCCGTCGCTGATCTTCTGGGTGAGACTCACGCGCTGGTCGAGCTTGAGCCAGACGGCTTGGGCGATCTTCAGACCAGCAACAACTCCGTTTTCTTTAGCTACGATGTGGCCGCGAAGCGAGGCCTGGGGAGCAACGATGTTGTCGGTGGTGACATCGCCGCTGCCGACGTCTTCGGCGAGCGCGCGATCGATGCAATCCGAGACGGCGACGGGGAGGCTGGACTGTTTTTGCGGGTTGTTGACCAAAGCTCATTTTAAGCTCTTAGCGAATCGTGATCAAAAGGTCTCTGCCTTCCTGGGCCTCGTTGCCGGAGTAGTCGGCGGCAATGATCCGCAGCGTGTAATCGCCGGAAGTCAACTGGCTCGTGTCCCAGAGGCTCCGTTCCGCGCGGCCGTCGCGGACATAGTTCGTCACTTCGTACAAGAACCTCGTCGACTCACTGCCGTAAACGGTGATGCCGCTTTCACCGGCATACGCGACTTTGGTGCTCTCGCGATCGGGTGGAAGACGATCGAAAACCAGGTTGATGCGCGGCTGCTCGAAGCCTTTTGCGGGAGTGCCGTCGGCATTCAGCACCTGGTAACCAAGTTGATACAGACCGAGCCGCCGACGAGCCCCGTTCATGTTCGTGCGGTCAAACGCATCGACCACGATGCGCACCTGTCCGCTGACGAGCAAACGATTGCCGCGCTTTTCGCTCAGCTTTGTTCCCGACGAATCGAACAGTTGAATGCCGTCCTTTTCGATCGTCGGGGCGATGTCGTCTTTGAAGCCGATTGGCGAGAGCGTGAGTGGATTGACTTCGCCGCCAGGTGGGCCAACGTTCAGGTGAACGTGATACATGCGGTTCACCGTGCCAAGCGCGTCGCCCGGTTTGAAGCGAGTGCCGCGTTTGACGCGGACGCGCGCAAGTTTTCCGTCAGCGCCGTTGATTGGGGTGAAGCGCGCGTCGTCGAACATCTTTGCGTCTTTGTCGCGTCCGACCTGGATGTGAATGTAGGAGATGAGGCCGACGCGCATTCCTTCGTTGAGCGAAGCGAAGCCCCAATTCGGCAGCGGACTCGCGACTTTCTCGGAACGGATCGCGCGCGCGACGTCGCCGTAACCGGCAAACACGTCGAGGCCGCTGTGAAGATGATGCCGGCTGTCAGTGGAATCGAAGCTGCCGCGTACTTCGCCCATCGTGGCGACGACTTCGTGCGGTTTGTCCTGCGGATCGAGCGGCCACGATAGCGCGGGTTCACCGAGAGCGTCGTTCGTGAGCGAAAGAGTGGGCATGCGCGCCGTTGTTGGGCTCTCATTCGCAGCCAATCTTCGGATCAGAAAGTTTCCGCCGTCAGCCACGTACAGTTCCGCGGTGCGAGGAGCGATCGCGATACCCGCCGGTTGATTGAAACGAGCCGTATCGGATCCATCAGAAAAACCCGGCCCGATTCCGGCAGTTACGCGCGCAGTGTTGTCCGGCGCGATCTGAACGACACGTGAGCGCTCGAGCTCGCTGACGTAGAGAAAGTTGTCGTGCGTCAACGCCAGACCGATCGGACTCGACAGATTTTCGCCTTGCAGCACGAGCGTGGTGACGTTTCCGTCCGGGGAGATCTTGCGCAACTGATCGTTGCCGGTATCCGCGACGATCAACGCGCCGTCGCCTGCGACGATGATCCCACACGGCGTGTCGAAGAGACTGGCGGCGCGAGCGCCGTCGGCGTAGCCCGGCGTTCCCGCGCCGGCGACAGTCGTGACTTCGCCACCGGCGATCTTGCGAATGCGATCGTTATAAGTATCGGCGACGAAGATGTTCCCCTGCGCATCGACCGCGACGCCAACCGGCCCATTGAAGCGCGCCTGACCGGCGGGACCGTCGGCGTATCCCGCAGTTCCGTCACCTGCCACGGTCGAAACTTTTCCCAGCGGCGTTACCTTGCGAACGCGATTGTTGCCGGTATCGGCGACGTAAAGATTGCCGCTTGCATCCAGCGCGAGACCGGATGGCGTGTTGAAGGAAGCGGCGGCGCCGAGGCCGTCGGCGAAGCCCTCGTCACCACCGGCGAGCGTCGCAACCGATCCGTCGGGCGCGATCTTTCGAATGCGATTGCTCTCGCCCGCGTCGGCGACGTAGATCGTGCCATCGGCGCCGGCGGCGATTCCAAACGGATCGGAAAACGCAGCTTGAGACTGTTGCTGAGCGTCGCGCATTCGCGGCGAAGCGTCGCCGGCGATCGTCGTCACGTGAGCGCGCCAGCCCACGAGCGTCGGCGGCGGCTTGCGCTCGAAGCGAAAGAGAAAATAGGCCGCCGCGGCGCCGATGATGATAAGGATTACGGTTACGACGAGCGCTTTACGCATCAACGGGATTCGCTCAGGAAGATCTCCGGCTGGGCCAGCATCTCTTCGATGCGCGCGATGTAACGTCCTACGTGCAAGCCGTCGACGAGTGCGTGATGCACTTCAACCGAGAACGGCATGAGTGTGCGCCCGTTTTCCTCGGTGAACTTCCCAAACGAGATCTTCGGAACCGAATCCTCGCGGCGCCAGTTTCGCGCGTGGGAAAAACTGGTGAACGAGATCCACGGCAACGTCGTGCAATGTATGCGCGCGTCGTCTTCGTGTCTGGGTTCGAAGGCGGGATTTCTGCGCAGCGCTTCAACCGCGCGCGTCGCGTCTTCCATGAACTCGGCGAAGGTGTCTTTGTAGTCGAAGTAGAGGAGCGTGAACGTCTCGTTCGGCAGCATCAACGTCGTGCCGCCATTGATTACCTCGTGGACCAGCACCTTCCCTTCGCGCAGCCGGTAACGAAACTGTTCGATCTCGTTAGCGGCTTTCAGCGCGAGATAGTGGTATGTCAGCGAGGTACTCGCGCCGGGATGATTGCGTAGCTCTCGTTTTAGACTTGTAACGTCGAGACGCAGGCAGACGTTGAAGTAGGGTTTATCGAAGTCGCGATAGAACTCGAAAAGGGCCCGTCGCGGCCACGTTTCGAGATCGAGATAGGTCGGCATGCGAGGGATTGTAGCGCATGAGTTCGGGTCCGTTAGAGCGGCGCGCCAAGCTCAGGGTTGAGCTCAGCGGCCGCGCAGACGGATCAGAGTTGACGATCTTCCGAAATCGATCAGCCGTGTTCGGCGCCTCACTGTTTCACTTCGAAGCGCCTGACCGCGGACCAACTGCCCGGAGTGCCGGAGGACGAGTTGGCGCGCACACGCCACCACATCCTCTTCGTAGGCAACGTACTAGTCGTGAACTGCGAGAAGGTCGTGTCTTGATTCACGACCTGCGGCGTCGCGAACGATTCCTCGTCATCTATCTGGATCGTGTAGCTCGCCGCGCCGCTCACGTCCGTCCAGTCGAACGTAATGGTTGCTCCCGGACTGAAGCGCGCATCTGCTGCTGGGCTCAGGAGTGAAGGCGCGGGCAGCGAGCCCGTACTTGTAGACGCGGGTGTGACGGTCAGCGTAGTCGTGCGGCTTAGGCCCGCGTAAGTTGCGGTGATCGTGACGCCGGTGTTCGCAGTGACAGCCGAAGTATTGATGGCAAAGGTCGCACTCGCGGCGCCCGCCGCCAAGGTGACACTCGCAGGCACCGAGACAACCGATGTGTTCGCGCTGCTCAGCGTGACGACGGCGCCGCCGCTCGGCGCTCCGCTCGTTAACGTGACCGTACCCTGCGCCGTGTTTCCACCGACGACGGAAGTCGGGCTGACACTGACGGCGGACAAGCTAGCCGTGGTCGTAGTAGACGCGGCCTGGGCCGTAAACCTGCGCGAGGCCGAAAAGGGACCAGCGACGCCCGCCGAGTTGAATGCGCGCACGCGCCAGAAGAGCCGTTGCGCGGGCAGACCCGTAATCGTCGCCTGCGACACGCCAACTATCTGACTGAGCGTGAGCGGCGCGGTGAAGTTACTCGAATCGTCAATCTGTAGCTCGTAACTCGTCGCGCCACTGACGTCCGACCAATCGAAGTTGATCGGTTGCGTGACCTTCGCGTTGCTCGCGGGCGACAAGAGGTTCGGCGCGGTCGGCGTAGCGGGCGGAGGCGCCGCCGTGGGATTGATCGTCAAGCTGGCGGTCCTGGTTACTCCTCCGCCGGAGACCGAGATCGTGACGATGGTCTGCGTACTGACCGCGGTCGTAAAGATGTCGAAGCCACCGGTCGTCGAGCCGGCGGGAATCATCACCCCGTTCGGCACGGAGGCGAT
>JBKPPP010000122.1:0-7327 GCA_046733615.1 Acidobacteriota bacterium
CGCCGAACGAGAGTTCCACGGGTGCGCTTCGAAGTTGTAACGGTTCTCATCGGGCTCGCGCCCGTTGAAAAGCGAGCCTTCGAGTTTGAACCAGCGATAGGTGAAGCCGGTGGTCACTACGCCGAAGCTGATGTGCGACGAATCCTGCAAGTGATGCGAGAGCGGCGCCGACGTGTTTTCGGAAGCCGAAGCGCGGTGCATGAACGCGACTGGCCCAAGCGCCGGCTCGCCCGGATACCCGCCGTAAACGAACCACGTCGCCCGATCGCCGAGTGGCACGGTGTAACTCGCGCTCAGTTCCATGAATAGATCGTGTGGATGCTGTCGATCGATCAGCGGTTTGCCTTTGTAACTCTCTCCGGTTTGGAACAGCAGTGGCGAGCCGCCCGGCGGAAAAGTAAACGGCTCGGCGCTGAACATGCCGCGCAACTCGAGTGTGCCTGGGCCGGCGCGACGGATCGCAGAGGGCATAAACCAGTTGGCCGACTCGAACTTCGTTACGCCTCTTGGGCCACCCTGCGCGTTGACGCCCGCGACGAAGTTGTAATGAAACATCAGCAACCACTCGCCTGCCTGCTTGTGCAGCATCTGCATTGGCGTTGACGCTGCCTGCCAGGAGGTTCCGGAACCCATGCGGCCCATGGGCATGAGATTGTTTTCCTGCTCGCCCGCGCGAATAAACATCTCGTCGCCGTGCATCACGAACAGACCGTAATCCATGTGCATCGTCTCTTCCGAGCTCATCTCGCCGCTGCGAGATTCTGCTGACGGAGTCGGGGACGACATGGGGGATGCCGCCGGTTTCGCCGGCGGCATCGTATGTCCTTCGTGTTGTGCGGAGACAGATTGGCCCATCGCGGCTGCGACCAGCGTCGCAACCAGAAACGCGATTCTTGCTGCATTCATACTTTACTTCTGCTTCTCTTTGTCTTCGCTGCTGTCATATCGTCTACAGAAAAGAATGGCCCGGCTCTGGCTGCGACCAATGCCGCAGCCAGAACCGCAGTCCTTACTGTGCGTGGCTTAGACTCAGCCTGCTTTCTGTTTGCTCTTGGTCTTGTTCTTCGCTGCTTTTGCCTTCATATTGCAGCAGGAACCGTCAGCCGCATGGCCTTTCTTGTTGTGCTGCTCATGCTTCATCATGTCGCACGAGCCGCTGCCGCAGCAGCAACACGACTCCATTCCCTCGCCCGTGCAGCACGATTCGGCTTTCTTCTGGTCGCCTTGCGCGGGCGTCTGCGGAGTCTGTTGGGCCGCAACCGCGACTGAGGCAGACAGCAACAATCCAAGCAGTGAAATGACAAGAGGACTCTTATGGGGTTTCATGTTTGTTCTCCTTTGATTTAGAAAATTTGGGATCCGCTCAGTAAATTGCGCAGATCTCTCCCTAAATCCGGAAAACACAACAGCGAAGGTGGGTTGGGCCACTATTCGGCAGGAAGGAAATTTCAAACGTGGGATGAGCCGGCTGAGCGCGGCTCTCCATCTTTGGCAAAGTCGTTACTTGATTGCGGCTTTGCTCCGGTGCGTTGGTGCTTTTCTTGGAAGCCACCGCAGTCGCGCTCATCGCGAGCGGGCACTCTCCGTTCATTCCATGCGGAACTCCCGCGAGCGCCGCGCTTCCCGGTGGTGGGGGGTTGCCCATCTGTTCCGGGCCGCGATGCTGCGCCGGAGCACTCGAACCTGCTGCATGACAACTGTGATGCGCAACGGCGTGATGCGCGACGACATGCTGGGAACTGCCTGGTTGCGTTTCAGCCTGGGGCAGGGTTTCAGAAACCTCCGCGCCCATCGCGCTGGTGCTGCAACCAAACAAGCAGCCGCCCGCCATCCAGAGCGAGACAGTTATCACGAGGAGCGATCGAGTCGCCTTGGAGAGAAATGAACCCATCGCACTCGAAGTCTACTCCCCTTCCGACCCCTTGTCGAGACGTAGAATTGACGCAAGATTTGGCGCCCGCTACAGCGCGCTGATGGTGACGTAGTAGCCGTCCGGATCGCGAAGTGAGAACTCGAGTGTTTGGGTGTTCGGGTTCAGGTGGGGCTCCTCCTCGAATTGAGCAACGAGCACGCGTGCTCTCTTTAGCGCCTCGTCATAATCGTCGACACGAAAGAACAAGAGAAGCCCGTTTCCGGGTGTCGCCGTATTCGGGCTCAGTAGAGATGGATGATCGTGCTCGCCCCACTGATGCAGACAGAGCAAGACCGTTCCGTCCGTATCCAGGATCTGACCAAAGTAGTCGTGGGCTGGACGCGTCTCAGGCTGGCCGAAGAGCGCCTGGTACCATCTGAAACTTGCCGCGACGTCACTCACGCCGATGATTGGCCATATACGTTTCATCGCATTCCCACTGAAAAACACAAAAGCACAAAGACACCGCAAGGTTTGTGTAACGGGTCGCTTGCTAGTTTAGTACGTACGAGAACATTAGTGGAGAACATTAGGGATGAGTATCGATAAAAGCAAAATTACAACACAGGATGAATTGAATGAGCCGGCGCCGATGGATAAGGCTGACGAGCGCGCCGAGGCTGAGATGAAACGATTGGAAAAGCAGGCCAAGCGGGACGTGGCCGAAGGTTTAAGACAAACCGACGAGAAAGACGACGACGAGTAAGACGAGGACCAGTAAGCCAACAGTTGTTGGCAGCGATCAGTCCTTGGTACAACCAGTCGTTTGGCCGCGATGGCCGTTTGGCAGCAACTAGTCGTTTGGCAGCAACCAGTCTTAGACGAGATGAGCAGGCGGCGAGTGGAGGCGATCAGCCGTTGTCGGTGACGATCAGCCGTTGTCGGTTAGTGCTTGTTCGATGGCCTGCTTCAGTTGCGGTGGCGTGTTGACGGGATGGAAGCCGATGAAGCGTTTCTTGATCCGCCCGTCGCGAGTGATGATGAAACTCTGCGGAATCGAGCCGCGACCCTGCATCAACGCGATCTGAACTTCGCGCGTCGCCCACCCGATGTGGTAATCGACGCCGTACTCCCGCACAAAATTCTGCACGCTCAGCGCTGACTGCTCCGGATCTTCAGTCGAGAGCCCGACCATCTCGAGCCCACGATCCTGGTACTCCTTGTGCAGCTTCACGAGCTCGGGAGTCTCGTTCCGGCACGGGCCGCACCACGTGGCCCAGAGATTCACGAGCAGCACCTTGCCCGAATAGTTCGAGAGTTTGATCGGCTCGCCGTTCGCACTCTTCATCTCTGTATCGAGGACCACCGAGGGCAGGACGGTGAGCGGCGGCGCAATTCCGCTCGAGACGGAGACTGAAGGCGCGTTCGACTTGGGCTGAGGATCGTTCGAGTTACAACTTGAAACGCCAAACGCCGCGATCAAACCCAGCACAATGATCGTCGAAACGATGCGCATTGGACTCCAAAATCTCATCACTGCTTCTTCCCAAACCTGAACGACTCGAGAATCACCGGCGCTTCGCCGTGCACACCTACATCTTCAACCGACGACAACTCCGGTGCAAGAGATGTAGTAAACATACTCATGGTTGCGCCGCTCGTATCCCCCGCGTTGCCCGTCGGCACAAAGATCACACGGCCCCACAAACGCAGATCGCCTTTCTCCGTGCCTTTCGACAGACCTTCCCAGCGAAATTCGTAAGCCTGCAACGAGTTCACTTTCGTCGGCCCTTCCGAAACCTTCTTGTACTCCGGAAACGCCTTCGCCAGCGACGCGCTGAACTCCTCGACGCGCTTCGGGAAATTCGGCAGGTCGCCCTCGTACGTGCCGCTGCTCGGATACCAGCGCACGACGAAATTCTCCTGCGTGAAGTCAGGCGGAATCCGGCGCTCCACCTTCACAAAGTTTGTCGCGCCAGGCACGCCGGCTTTCGGATCGGCAGCCCACGACTTCGGGTAGTAAAAACTGAAGTCGAGATAATGCTCGGCCAGTGGCCCATCGAGATTGTCTTTCGAGTTTGTAAACTGGACCGCGTCGGGCGGCGGCACAAAAGTGTCGACCGGACTCGGAGAAGCTTGCTCGATAGTCGGAGCGGGCGTCGCGGTGTTGACGTTGGCATCGACAATTGGACGATTCTCATTAACGGCCGGTCGCTCAGATGCGGCCATCTCGTCCAGCCGCGGTTTCACGACAAGAAAGAACACGCCGGCAAGCGCGCCCCCGCCAAGTAGGAAGAACAGCAGCAAGCCCACGATGATCCATGGCAGCTTCGACTTTTTCTTCGGCGCGGCGGCGACTGGCGGCAGCGGCGCTGAAGGAGCCGGTTGCATCGCGGACGCAGCCGCGGCCTGTTCAGGTGGAGACGGCGGCGCGATGACAACGGTCTCAGCCGGCGGCGGTGGCGGTGGTGGCGGTGGCGCCGCGACAACCGGCGCAACTGGCGGTGCAGGCGGCGCAGGCGGTGGTGGCGGCGCCGCGACAACCGGTTCAACCGGAGGCGCGGGTGGCGGTGGCGGCGTCGGAGGTGACGGCGGCGCCGGCGTACTAAAGTCAGCGGTATCCGGCCCACGCGTTATCGTCGGCGTTCCGGTTGGCCCAGTGTTGCGCGGCAACGCCACTGTCGCCGAGCTCTCCATGATCGTCGCGTTGGGATCGGGCAGGTCGCGGCTCGTCGGTCTTTCCGAAGCAGCGTTCAGATCGATCGAGGTTGCGCGCATCGTCGCATTCGGATCGAAGGTCTGGGCCTGGGGAGCAATCAGTAATCCACCGTCGAACGTACAAAACTTCTGGCCTTCGTCCGGAAAGGTGCGATTACACTTCGGGCAAGTCTTCATACGCGGCGAACCTCGGATACGGAATCAAATTCGATCTTGCACTCTCTTTCAATTCGAGCGCGCTCGCGCCAGCTTTTGCGCAGCGCCGCTGTTAGCCGGGTCAAGCTCCAACGCTCGCTGATAGGCACGCGCGGCTTTGTCTTTCTGCTTCATTTTCAGGTAGCCGTCGCCAACACCCTCGAAACCATACACGCCGGCAAGCTGCTTCTTTTCACCTGCGCCTGCAAACGCCGACGCACGTTCGTACGTGGCTTCCGCATCGCTGTAACGGTCCATGCCGAGATACGCGCGCCCGAGAAGATTGAACGGCTGAAACGCACGCGAGCTCACTTCAGTCGCCGACTTCAGATACGGCTCGGCTTCCTGATAACGCTTGTTGACGATCAAAAGCCGGCCCATCAGTATCAACGTCGTCGGGTTGCGCGCGTCGAGCTCCAGCGCTCGTTTCAAAACCGGCTCGGACTGCGGCCACAACTGTTCGGCTTGAAGCGAGTCGGCGATCAGGTTGAGCGTCGCGGGATCTTTCGCGAGCTCCGTTGCCTTCTCGTATAAGGGCGCCGCTTCGGAAGAACGGTTCATGCGATTCAGCGCGCGCGCCAGGTGAGCGTAAGCAACGGCGAATTGCGGATCGAGATCGATCGCGCGCCGGTATGAATGCTCGGTTTCACTGTTTGCGAGGCCGCGCGCCTGTAAGGCCACGCCGAGACGATCCCAACCAACTGCATTCTTCGGATCGATCTGAACTGAGCGACGCGCAAACTGTTCCGCGTCGGCAAATCGTTTCGCGTTGTCGCCGCCGGCGCGTGGTTGCACCAGCACCACGCTCAGCGCAACGTAAGCATCCGCGTCGGTCGGCGCCCACAGCACGGAATTTCGATACGCGGCTTCCGCGTCGTCCCAACGCTGCTGGTCTGAATATACATTACCCAAACCGTACGCGCCGCGCGCGTCGTGCGGCTTCAGTTTCAGCACTTCTTTGTAGGCTTCTTCGGCTTCAGTAAAGTTGCGTGCGTCGCGGGCGTTGTTACCCTTGTCGAGGAGATCTTCGACGCGCTCTTCGATCGCTTTCGGTAGACGAGCGCCCGGCGTTCTGGGGCCGGTGGGCTTGGTCGTGGCGGCCGGCTTGGCGCCTTTCTTTTTCGTCTCCGGGTTCTTCGCGCGGAACACGCCCGCGCCGCCGCCGATGTCGGAACCGACGTCCTGCGCCGGCACCCTGGCGGCCGTCAGACTCAAACAGAAAGCGGCAGCGATCATAAATGCCGCGCGCACCATTGCGTTGGCTCCCATCACTACTCTCCTGCTGCTGGTTGGATTGCGAATATTGAGACTAACCTCGGATCAAAACGTCTGCGATAAAAGAACGTCTGGGTCACCTGAAGAATAGCTGTGGCGAATTGTAGATCAGCTTTCACAGATGAGCTAATGCGACGTTCACGGCCCGCTGCGGACAAGGCGAAAACCGACCAGCGGCATCTTGGTCTGCCGCTTCAAAAAGGTGCGCATGCAGGCGGTCACGGGATGCGCGGAATCGCGCGGATCGCTTACATAACACCCGCCCCTCACCGCGATGTAGTCCTGGACGTCGCTGATCAGGACGGAATTGTTGCCGGGGTAAGCGTAAGGTTTTGTTGAAGTCCACTCCCAAACATTTCCGATCAAATCGAGGACACCCCACTTGTTTCGTCCCTCCGGACGCGACCCGACGGCCGCGGGCGAGGCTTCCTTCAGTACCGCCGCGTTCTCCTGCCAGTTGGGCCCCCACGGATAAAGATCCGCCTGCGCGCCGTTGCGTGCGGCGTATTCCCATTCCTCTTCCGTCGGCAAGCGATAACTCACCTGGTCGCGTTTCGAGCGCCACGCGGCAAAGGCATTAGCGTCGTCGAAAGAGACATTCACGACGGGCCACATCTCCTGGCCGAAGGGTGGCTTGCTTCCGGCCCAGTGGCTCGGCGGCGCGTAATTCGTTGCGCGAACAAAGTCGGCGTACTCCGTGTTGGTGACCTCTGTGCGGTCCATCTGGAATGATTGCACGGGCACCGAGTGCGCCGGCGTTTCCTCCTGTGGCCCACTCATGCGGCCCATGAGATACGAGCCGCCTTCAATCGGAACGAGATCCGCTGCCGAGTGCGAAAGATTTGTCGGCGTGGGCGTTGGGCGTGGATTGTCATTACCGCCCGTTTTCTTCGCCAATAGGAAATAGCCGCCGAGTGCGAGAGCGACAAGTAACAGGACCAGCATACCCGCGCCGGCGAATATGAACGGCGAAACTTTCCGTCGCGGCGGAGCGGTGAGATCGATCTGCATCTGCCTGCCGGGCGTGGCGCGCGGTGCCGCCGGAATGCTGACTGCCGCGACGTTTGAAGGCGGCGCGCTTCGCACGTGTGTCGTTTCCGGATCGACAAACGGCGGCGGCTGGCTTTGCGCTCCGAGATTTGTGGCGCTCGCTCTTCCGTTCGACAAGTCGAGCGACGATGAGAACTGAGTTTCGTGTCCGACCGGGTGCTGAGTCGTCGTCCCGCTTGGAACCGGAGCCTCGTTCACCGTCGTGGGCATCGAGGCGATCGTGCGATTCGGATCCAT
>JBKPPP010000123.1:0-8006 GCA_046733615.1 Acidobacteriota bacterium
AATCGTGTTGACTGCGCCTTCGACCTTGTCGGTGATCTCAGTCTCGATCTCCTGCGGCGACGCGCCCGGGTTCACGACCGTAACGGTGATCGTCGGCAAGTCGATCTTCGGAAACAGGTCCACGCCGAGCGACTTGTACGAGAACAAGCCGACGACCGTCAGGCTCAGGATCAACATCGTCGCGAAGACAGGGCGACGAACGCATATCTCAGCAAGTTTTTGCATGATGTTTAGTGCTTCGGAAGTTTGATTACTGTTTCACTGCCGCGCCATCGCTCAGCCGTTCGAGGCCGCTGGTCGCGACCTGCTCGTCGGCGGCAACACCGTTTTTGATCTCGACAAGATCGGCTTCGGTCTGTCCGAGTTGAACGAGACGCTGTTCGGCGTGACCATTTTTGATAACGAAGAGCCGACTGACGCCCGCTTCAGTCACCACCGCCCGAGATGGAACCAGCACTGCCGGCTCAGGTCGCTCCTGCAAAATCCTCACGGTTGCAAACTGTCCCGGCTTCAGCGCTCCATTGCTGTTTTCGATCTCCGCTTCGACCGTCAACGTGCGCGACGTCGCGGAAACGTTCGGCGCGATGCGGGCGATGCGCCCGGCGAAATTCTTGTCCGGCCACGCGCTCGTGGCAATCGACACGGATTGGCCAACCTTCACTTCAGGAATCGCCTGCTCGGGAATGTCGATGCGAATCCGCAGCGGATTTGTGCGCACGATCGTCACGACTTTCTGCTGCGGCGAGACGTATTCGCCGAGATCGGCCGTGCGTTCGATGACGTAGCCGTCGATCGGCGCGGGAACCACCGCGTAGGAAAGGTTCTTCTTTGCAAGGGCGAGTTGCGACTGTGCATTGGCGACGTTTGTTCGCGCCACTTCGACCGCGGCGTAGTTCTGTCGCGCCTGCGCCAGCGCCACGTCGTACTGCTCCTTGGCCTGGTCGCGCCGCGCGCGTTGCTCGTCATAAAACGAGCGCGACACGTCGCCCGACTCGATCAGCTTCTCGGCCCGCTGAAAATTCTTCTGCGCCAGATCAAGCGTCACTTTCGCCGCGGCGACTTCCGCTACGCGATTCGGATCGAACGCCTGGTTCGGCCGCAAACCGATCTTCTCTTCAGCTTGCCGCACGGCTGCTTTCGCCTGTTCGACCTGCGTCGACGCCTGTTCGACACGGAGTTTCAACTCGGCTTCGTCCAACCGCACCAGCGTCTGGCCCCGACTAACCCTGCTGCCGATGTCGACGCCGACTGCCACGACCTTGCCCGACGTTTGCGGCGCGACGTCAGTCTGCTGATCGCCCGCGAGACTGCCCGTCGCTTCGAAAAATCGTGGCAGATCGCGTTTGATCGCAGCGGCGGTTGTGACCTCGACTACCGGCGGCGCATTCGTTTCCGCCGCGCCCTCCTCTTTGCGGACGTTGGCTTTCGAACCGCCACACGACGCGGCGAAGAGTCCGACCGCAACCAGCAGCAGAAGCAGGCCTGCGAGCTTCAGTTTTTGTGCCGGCCCTGCGGGCCTTGAATCTGTGTTTGCAACGATCCAGAGGTGGCGTGCCGCGCGCTCGCCTCTGGCTACCTTCTGGTCGCCCCTTCGGCGCTGTCGTTGAGAGAGCATCTTGTTAACCATTTCGTGAACCGTCCTGCCGTCCACGCTTTCCGTTTCGTTTCGGAGAATTCGAGATTCCATGCAAAAGAATGTCGGTGAAATGTTTGGCGGCGCTTTCGTTCGAGATGTCGAGCAAGCGCCGCTTGGGATCCCAGAGATTGTTGTTGAGCGACTGGTGCATCACCATGCCGATGAAAGCGCGCACCGCGATCGCCGGGTCGATGTCGACCAGCGCGCCTTCCTTCTGTCGTTCGCGGATGTAGCCGCCGAGAAACTCGTACACCTTGCGCACAAACGTCTCGAAAAACCGCTGCGCAAGCTCGTGCTTTTCGAGTGCCGAGTGGAGCAGCAGGCGCTGAAACTCAGGATCGTTTTCGTGGTGATCGAGCGCGCCGAGCGCCAGCGACTCAAACACGCCACGGTCGTCTTTGCGCTTTATGGCGTCAGCCGCCATCGCCTTCGGTTCAAACGAGTCGCCGGCGCACGCCTTGTGATCGAGAATGGCGTCGTAAAGCTCCTCTTTTGTGGCGAAATGGCGGAAAACCATGGCCTCGGAGACGCCCGCTGCCTGCGCGATCTCCTTGGTGGTGGTGCCGCGAAAGCCACGCTCGGAAAAGAGCCTGACGGCGACGGCGAGGAGTTGAAGTCGGCGTTCTTCGCCGGCCATCCGTGAGCTATTGGGGGCGAGGGCGGTGTCGGCACTCGCGGTCATTTGTTTACTCAAGTCGTTTTCTTCCTCTACTAACCAGCGCGCGTCTAGGAGGCGCAAAGTAAGTACTTACTTACCATCGCTAATCGATGCCTGTCAAGCAGTGTTGTTGCGCGCGGGCGGGTTGTATTGATCCCGACCTTTCGCCAGCCGTTTCGTACAGATTCGCAACAAGATTGTCGCGTTTTTCTGCGTAAATGCGTCGGCACAAAGGTTGCTCCAAACATGCGGCTACCCAATTCAGATCTAGTTTAAGGAGAACTTCGTCATGCCAGAGAATGGAAGCATCAATGAAGGAACGACCGGCACCACCGGTAGCGGAATCGGAAGCACTGGAGCGCACGGATCCACCGGCTCTACCGGCTCGACCGGCGTCGGCGCTGGAACCGGCACCGGCACTGCCATGTCGCAAACAGCCCAGGATTATGGACAACGCATATCGGAAGTCGCGACGCAGGCGAAGGACTACGTCGCGGACAAAGTTTCTGTTGTAACAGACAAGTTTAAAGACTTGCAGAATGCCGATCTCGGCGAGCTCGCCGAAAACGCGAAACAGTATGCGCGGAACAAACCCGGCCAGGCGCTCTTGATCTCAGCGGGAGTCGGTCTGCTGCTCGGCCTGATTCTTCGCGGCAGACGCTAACGGACTCTCAGAAATAAGAGAACGGGGGAAACCGAAAATGGCGGCAACAAATAGAAGTTTGAGTAAAACTGACGAGGCAGCGGTATCACGCAACGGCGCCGCAGAGATGGTGCGTAACGAAGGCGACAGTCTTCCGAGTCTGTTCAGTCGCCTGGGCGACGACGTGATGCAGTTGTTCAACTCGCAGCTCGCGCTATTCAAAGTTGAGATCAAGGAGGAGGCCCGTGCCTATGCTCGGAACGCCGCCCTGATTGCTTTTGGTGGTGCGGTCGCCACCATCGGCTTCGCGCTGTTGAATGTCGCGATTGCTTTTGCGGTATCGACGCTGTTTGCGAAAGCGAATTTCAGCCAGCCTGCAAGTTACGCGCTGGGGTTCATCGTGACGGGTGCGTTTTACCTGATTGTCGGCGGAATCCTGGTGCTGGCGATGAAGAATCGGCTCGCGAAACAGGAGTTGGTGCCGCCAATCACAGCTCAAGAGTTGAGAAAGGATAAGCAATGGCTGAAGAGCGAACTTTAGGACTGGCTCGAGCAGAGGAACACACGACGGGCGAAGAGCCTTCTAAACAGGAACTTCAGCGCCGTCTCGACGAGGCTCGGGATTCAATCTCGCATACGGTGACGGAGATAAGAGAGACAGTGGCAAATCAAGTACAAGCGGTGAAAGAGACTCTCGATTGGCGGGAGCAGTTTAGGAAACGCCCCGTAGCATGGAGCTGCGGAGCGGCGGGCGTCGGTTTTTTGGTCGGCTACGGCCTGGCTGCGATGATCAAGGGGGACGGGGGCAGCGACTATGACTCGCCGATTGGTCGTTACAGCGACGAGTCGCGGAGCTACGACGAATCGCGGAGTTACGCTGCCCAACCGATTCTCCGCGCCGGCGCTTCTTATGCTGAGTCCGGAACTAAATCGGGTAACGGCAAACATGACGAAGGTCCGGGCTTCTTTGAACGGCTAACCAACACGCCGGCCTACGAGCGCGTGAAGCACGAGGCCAGCAACGTCGGCGATGCGCTCGTGCACGAGTTGACGAACACAGCGAAGACGATGGTGTTGCCGGCGTTGATGACGTCGCTGAAAAACTTCATCGGCGGGTATTTGCCGAATGCCGAGACGAGCGGCTCGCAGTCGCAAACGTCCGGCTCCGGCATTGGTTCGAGTCCGGCGAACATGGGTGGTCAAGCAGATCGGGCGCGTTCCGGGACGGGATCGACGTACCAACCGACCCTGGATCGGAACCAGACGTAATGCAAACGTAATCGAAGTCACATTCAATTAAACCTCGGCGCGAGCTGCCCAGCGCGGCTCGCGCCTTTTCGTTGCGGCTCACGTCAGTGCGGCGGGATCAGGTAGATCTGCACGGCTGCGTTGCCTCGCAACTTGTCGGCGTAGGCCAGCACCAGTTTGCGTTCTTCCGCCTTCATCAGAAGCTGCATGATCTGGATCTTCAGCTCGGCGAAGGTTCCGGGCAAACGGGCCTTGTTCGCCTGGTAGAAAGCCTCCGCCTGTTCGTCGGTGACGAGCTGCATCTTTGCCGTCACGTTTTGATTAATGAGCGCCTGGGGCGTCGTGTTCTGTCGTTTCGCCTCTTCTTCCAGCAGCAGATCGTTGATCTTGAGGTCCAGATCCTGTTTGCGGTACGCATAGACTTGCTGCTGAACCTGCGTGACCAGCGGCCGCAGGTCGTTTTCGATATCGCGCGAGGTGATCGGCTTGCCGTTTACAGTCGCGAAGACACGTTCGAGCTCCGACTCGTCGATGGGCGCGGTGACTCTTTCATCCGCGATCGTAATCTTCGCACCGGCGCGCAATGCTTCGGTAAACAACTCGGCGCGCGCCACCTCGCGCTCACTGCGAATCTGCGCGAGTAGCTGGGCCTTCACCTGCTTGAAATTGTCGGCGCTGCCTGCTTTGTTTCCGTAAAGCGCGCGCGCTTCTTTTTCAGTCGGCTGGACAATCTTGTCTTTGACTTCGAGTTGGATCAGCCCATCGACACTCAATCCCCGCCGCGCCGCCTCCGCTTCCAGCAACATACGGTTGATTCGTCTTCCAACCGCGCGGCGGCGCGCGTCTACAACTGAATCCTGAAGCAGACTGATCTGCGTTCGCGTGTCGATGCTCAGGTCGAGTTTCGTAATCTTGATTCCGTTTACGACGGCGAGGACGTTCTGCGACTGTGTTTCGCAGCCGCAATTTATGGCCGGGTCGCCCGCGGTTGCAATCTGAATGGGAGAAGAGATTAGAGAGAACAATAACAGGACAAGCATTGCTGCGTGCGCTTCAATCGCGCGCGAGGAGACGGATGGCTTCGCGAGCGTAATACGTCAGGATGATATCGGCGCCGGCGCGTTTGATGCTGGTGAGCGTTTCCATCATGACGCGCTCTTCGTCGATCCAGCCCTTCTGCGCCGCGGCCTTGATCAATGCATACTCGCCGGAGACGTGATAAGCCGCCAGCGGCAGGTCGAATCGATCGCGCACCATCTTCAAAACGTCGAGATAGACCGTCGCGGGTTTCACCATCAGGATGTCCGCGCCTTCGGAGTAATCGAGCTCGGCTTCGCGCATCGCCTCGCGTGCGTTGGGCGGATCCATCTGGTAGGCGCGGCGATCGCCAAACTCCGGCGCGCTCTGGGCCGCCTCACGAAACGGGCCATAAAAGCCTGACGCGTACTTCACTGCGTAAGCCATGATGGCCGTGTTTTCAAAACCTGAACCGTCGAGCAGCTCGCGAATCGCACCGACTTGTCCGTCCATCATCGCCGAAGGCGCAACGATGTCCGCTCCTGCGGCAGCCTGACTCAGACCCGTGCGAGCGAGCAGCTCCAGCGACTCATCGTTCAAGACTTCGTTTCCGCGCACAAGGCCGCAGTGACCGTGCGACGTGTACTCGCAGAGACACGTGTCGGCGATGATCATCAGGTCCGGCACGGCGCGGCGAATCGAGCGGATCGCGCGCTGCACGATTCCGTCTTCCGCGTAAGCGCCGGACGCGAGCTCGTCTTTCGACTCCGGCAGGCCAAACAGAATGACGCTGCGCACGCCGCTGTCGAAAGCAGCCGAAGCTTCGTTTGTCACTTCATCGACGGAGAGGTTGAAGACGCCGGGCATCGAGGAGACTTCGCGACGCACGCTGCTGCCCGGACAAACAAAAAACGGAAGCACGAAATCGTTGCGGGAGAGTCGCGTCTCACGCACGATTGAGCGAAGTGCGTCGTTGCGGCGTAGCCGGCGGGGACGGTGAATCATTGCTTAAATCTCAACTTACGAAATCTCAATTTACCAGCGGTGATACGCGGGGTGGCCCGGCTTCACAGCCACAAACGTCCCGCGACAAGTAGCACAAACTTTATCGTGCGCGATCAATTCACCTTCGACGACCGCACGATCGTCAGTCGACTCAACCACACGGGCAACCAGCTTAACCGGCCGGTCGCTTGGAGTCGGGCGCAGCAGTTTGATCGAGTACTCCGAGGTGACGGTGCAGGGCGGCTTGTCGGCGCCGTTCTTTTTCATCAGGTGCCAGGCCGCGGACCAGTTGCAGTGACAATCGAGCAGCGTGCCGATTATGCCGCCGCTCAACATGCCTGCAAACGCTTCATACTCGCGGCTCGGCTGCCACTCGGCCACAACCTCGTCGCCATCGGGAAAACTGCGAACGTGCAGGCCCTCCGGATTTGCTGGCCCGCAGCCAAAGCACGCGAGGTTCGGCGCGTACGTTTCCTGAATGCTTTTGCTGGTTTCGGAAATACTTTTGCTCATGATGCTTTGCCGGCGTTTGCGCGTAACGACTGCCGCAGCTTGAACCGCTGAACCTTGCCTGTAGCCGTGTAGGGCAACTCGGAAACGAAAACGTACCTGCGCGGCTGTTTGAAACGCGGCAGCGAACCGGCAGCCAACTGACGTAACTCCAGCTCCAGGCTCGTCGAGTCGGATTCTAACTCCTGACTCACGACAAACGCACACGCGCACGGCAACCCGCCGGAGTCAAAATCTTCAACCACCGCCGCACGCGCCAGTCGCGGATGCCTTAGCAACACACCTTCAACTTCCACGGGCGACACCCACTGGCCGCTCGACTTAAAACAGTCGTCGCTGCGGCCCATGTGAAACCAGTAACCTTCGGAATCGCGCCGATACAGATCGCCGGTTCGCACCCAGCCATCGACAAACGCGCTCGCGGTGGCGTCCGGCCGTTCCCAGTAACCGATCGCCGCGCTGTCACCCTTGATCCAGAGATTGCCTTCGGCATCGTCGGGAGTCGGCTTGCCGTGCTCGTCGAGCAGACGCGCGTCGTAGCCTTGCAACAGTTTGCCGCTGCTGCCGTAGCGAACGTCGTGTTCGTGGTTCGACATGAACATGTGCAGCATTTCGGTTGAACCGATACCGTCGAGTAGCTCGACGCCAAACGTCTTCTCCCACTCTTCGCCGAGATGCGCAGGCAGTGCTTCGCCCGCGGAAACGCAGAGACGCAAGTTGGAGCAGTCGAGTTCGTGACCACTGCGATGGTGTTCGAGCAAAAGGCTGTAGATCACCGGCACGCCGAAGAAGATCGTCGGTCGGCAGTCGCGAAAGATCCGGGCGATGACTTCAGGCGCAGGTTTCTCGCGACAGAGAATCGTGGTGGCGCCGTTCAGAAGTGGAAACGAGAAGCTGTTGCCGAGTCCGTAGGCGAACGGCAGTCGCGATGACGAGAACAGTCGATCGCTGGTTGTAAGGCGAAGCACTTCACGGCAGTAAGTCTCGTTGGTGTAGAAGATGTCTGACTGGCGATGGACCGCGCCTTTCGGCTCGCCGGTGCTTCCCGACGTGTAAAGAATGAACGCGGGTTGGTCCGGCTCAGGCTCAGGAAAATGGAAGTCCATGGGATCCCCGCTGAACTGGCGGGGAAGAGCATCGATCGAAACGATTTTCTTGGGCGAGCGCAGTTTTTCCGGCGCATGTGTCAGGAGCGTATTGCGGAGATCGCCCTCGACGAGGGCCAATGTTGCACCAGAGTTGTGAAGGATTGAACACTGCTCATCCAGTCGCAGGGCCATGTTAATGGG
>JBKPPP010000124.1:0-5881 GCA_046733615.1 Acidobacteriota bacterium
CAACGCCCTCGGCACGTTTCAATTTGCTAATCTCGCCGCTTTCGAAGCGGGACTGCCGACGCAGTTCACTGAGCGCATCGGCGATCCGCGCGTCGATTATCGCCAGTATCAATTCGGCTGGTACGTGCAGGACGATTACAAGCTGCGCAAGAACCTGACGCTCAGCTACGGCGTGCGCCACGAGCTACAGACGCATGTCGGCGGCAAGTTCAACCTCGCGCCGCGTCTCGGCTTCGTCTGGTCGCCGAAGAAAAACGGCTCGATCACGCTGCGCGGCGGCGCGGGCATCTTCTACGACTGGTTCGCGGCTACTGTGTACGAACAAACGCTGCGCGTCGACGGCGAGCGGCAGCGCGATCTGATCGTCGCGAATCCGAGTTATCCGAATCCCTTCATCGGCGGCGTGCAGACGATTCCGCCGCCGAGTCGCATTCAAACCGATCCCGATCTACAGATTCCGTACATCATGCAGGCATCGCTCGGCATCGAGACAAACCCGTGGAAACTGTTCCGCCTCACGACCAACTACCAGTACCAGCGCGGCGTGCATCTGCTGCATGGTCGCAATCTCAACACGTCGGTTCCGGGTCTCGGCCGTCCCGATCCGACAGCCGGCAACATCACCAACATCGAATCGTCGGCTTACCAGTCGAGCCATCGCCTGATGGTCGGCATCGGACCCGCGAAGTTCGTGCAGGGATTTTTCTGGAATATCAATTACCTGCTGATGAAGAACACGAATGAAGCCGACAGCCCGTTCAGTCTGCCTTCAAACAACTTCAACCTGCGCGCCGATCGCGGGCCCTCGGCCAACGATCTTCGTCACCTCATCAGCGGCTTCGTCAGCAAACGATTGCCCGCCGGTTTCGCGATTTCGAGTGTGTTCCAGGCGACCTCGGCGCTGCCTTACAACATCACCACCGGCTTCGACGACAACGGCGACACCGTCATCAACGATCGACCGGCCGGTGTCGGGCGCAACAGCGCGCGCGGCGCGGCGCGTTGGGAGATCGGTTCGCGCGTGAGCTGGGGCATCGACTTCGGACCTGCCCAGCAGGCAAACGCGGCCGGGCCGCAGGTGAGAATGATTCGTCTCGGCGGCGGTGACGGCGCGGCGGCTCCGTCGATCTCGATGGGCGCTGCGAAGAAGTATCGCCTCGAGTTTTACGCGCAGGCTTTCAACCTGCTGAATCACGCCAATCTTGGCGCATTTTCCGGCGTTCAGACCTCACCGTTCTTCGCCCAGGCCACTTCAGCCCAACCGCCGCGACGCTTCGAACTCGGCATGCGGATGAATTTTTAGCCCGGATCAAACGGCGGGGACACCGCCCGGCTCCAATCCGTCAAATCCGTGTTCCTCTGTTGCTGCACGTAGCGCTCCGTCGAGGAAATTCTGAACACAGATGAACACGGAACCACGACCTTTCCGTCTCAGGGCAACCTGGTTCTGCACGCAGCTTGCCGGGCGAAAATCCGTCCGTTAAAATGGCTGGTTTTCGCTATGGCCATTGATCGCATCAGTGTAAGAGGGGCGCGCCAGCACAACCTCAAAAACATCAATGTCGACATCCCGCGCGATCGCTTTACCGTAATTACAGGCCTCTCCGGCTCCGGCAAATCCTCGCTCGCTTTCGACACGATCTACGCCGAAGGCCAGCGCCGCTACGTCGAATCACTCTCGGCCTATGCCCGCCAGTTCCTCGATCAGCTCGAAAAACCGGACGTCGATTCGGTCGACGGTCTCTCGCCGGCGATTTCGATCGAGCAGAAGACCGTCTCGCGCAGCCCGCGTTCAACCGTCGGCACGGTCACCGAAATCTACGACTACATGCGTCTGCTGTTTTCTTCGATCGGCATTCCGCACTGTCACATGTGCGGCGCGGCGATCACCCGGCAGAGCGTCGAGCAGATCGTGCAGAACGTGCTCGGGCTGCCCGAAGGCGAGCGCGTGATGGTGCTGGCGCCGATCGTGCGCGGCCGCAAAGGCGAGTTTAAGAAAGAGCTGGAAAAGCTGGCGAAAGAGGGTTTTCTGCGGGCGCGTGTCGACGGCGAGCTGCTTTCGCTCGACGAAGAGATCCGGCTCGACAAGCGCCGCAATCACACGATCGAAGCAGTAGTCGACCGGCTGCTGATTAAAGCGGGCATTCGCGAACGGCTCACCGAATCGATTCGGACGGCGTTGAAGTTGACCAGCGGCGCGGTGCTCATCTCGATCGTCGACGGTGAAGAGAAGCTCTACTCCGAGCGGATGGCCTGCGTGAACTGCGGCATCAACGTGCCGCCACTCGAGCCGCGCTCGTTCTCTTTCAACTCCGCTTACGGCGCGTGCAAACGCTGTCACGGTCTCGGCACGGTGCTGGAGATCGATCCGGCGAAACTAATTCCCGACGCCAATGTGGCGGTCGAAAAGCTGGCGTTCATGGGCCAGGCGGACAAGCAGGGTTCGGCGTATCTGAAGTCTGCCCTGCAAGCCGTGATCAAGCACTGCGGCGCGAACGGAAAGACCACGTTTGCCGAGTTGCCGAAAGAAGTGCACGACGTCTTCTTTCACGGCACGAGCGGGCGGTTGAGTTTCACGCAGGGCCTCTACTCGTATCAGAGCGAATGGAAAGGCGCGCTCAACTGGCTGCACGAACGTTTGAACGAGGCGCCGTCGGAGCGTGTGCGGATCGCGCTCGAGGAGCTGGTCTCGCCGGCAGTCTGCCAGCAGTGCAACGGGCAGCGTTTACGTTCTGATTCGTTGTCGGTGCGTGTCGGCGGCCGCGGCATTGCCGAATACACGGCGCTGCCGATCGAAGATGCTGTCGAGGCGTTTGCGCAGGTGTCGCTAAACTCCCGCGAAGAGCAGATCGCCGGGCCGATCCTGCGGGAGATCGTCAATCGCCTGCGCTTTCTGCAAACCGTCGGGCTCGGTTACCTGACGCTGGACCGCGGGTCGTCGTCGCTTTCCGGCGGCGAAGGGCAGCGTATTCGACTCGCCACGCAGATCGGTTCGCAGCTCCGTGGTGTGCTTTATGTTTTGGACGAACCTTCGATCGGACTGCACCCGCGTGACAATCAGAAACTGCTCGAAACACTCTCAGCGTTGCGCGATCTCGGCAACACCGTGCTCGTCGTCGAACACGACGAAGAGACGATTCGACGCGCCGATTACGTCGTCGATCTAGGTCCACGCGCCGGCGCGCACGGCGGCGAAGTGGTCGCCGTCGGCAGCGCGAACGACATCGCGGAAAACCCGGAGTCGATCACCGGGCTCTACATTCGCGGCGCACGCCGGATCGAAGTGCCTGACGAACGACGCGCGCCGAACGGCAAGTTCCTCGTCATCCAGGGCGCCTATGCAAACAACCTGAAAGAGATCGACGTCTCGTTTCCGCTGGGTCTGCTGACCGTCGTGACAGGCGTTTCGGGCTCGGGCAAGTCGACGCTCGTCGAAGACATTCTGTATCACGCACTGGCGCGCCATCTTTACGGTTCGTTGCACGAGCCCGGACCGCATCGCGCGATCGAAGGCCTGGAACACGTCGACAAGGTGATCGAGATCGATCAGTCGCCGATCGGCCGCACGCCGCGATCCAACCCGGCGACGTACACCGGGCTGTTCACGCCGTTGCGCGAGCTTTACGCGATGCTGCCGGAGTCGCGTGAACGCGGTTACAAGCCGGGCCGCTTTTCGTTCAACGTGAAAGGCGGGCGCTGCGAGGCGTGCGAAGGCGACGGCATGAAGCGCATCGAGATGAATTTCCTGCCCGACGTTTACGTGCTGTGTGACGTGTGCCGCGGCGCGCGTTACAACCGCGAGACGATGGCGGTGAAGTACAAAGGCAAGTCGATCGCGGATCTGCTGGACACGACCGTCGAGGAAGCGCTGCCGCTGCTGGAAAACATTCCGCAGATCAATCAGAAGCTGCAAACGCTGCTCGACGTGGGCCTCGGTTATATCAAGTTGGGCCAGTCGGCGACGACGCTGTCCGGCGGCGAAGCGCAGCGCATCAAGCTCGCGAAGGAGTTGTCCAAGCGCGCCACCGGCCGGACGATCTACATCCTCGACGAGCCGACAACCGGGCTCCATTTTGCCGATGTGCACAAACTGCTCGACGTTTTGCAGCGGCTGGTTTCGTTAGGAAATACGGTTCTGGTGATCGAACACAACCTCGACGTGATCAAGTCGGCCGACTACATCATCGATCTCGGTCCTGAAGGCGGTGAGCACGGCGGGCGCGTCGTCGCCGCGGGAACACCGGAAGAAGTTGCGCGCTCGCGCCGCTCCCACACGGGCCAGGTTCTTCGGCCGTTGCTCAACGGCCCCGTCGCTACCAATGGCCGCAAAGACGGCAACGGCGTGAAAAACAATAGAGACAGTGTAGAATGAGCGGCCTTAGGAGAAACTGAAATTTTGGGATCAGTTTACGACGATCTGCGGCCGCTGGAACTGGAGCACGTCAAAACCTATCCGCTTGCCTCACGCCCGAGCAAAGTCAACTTAACTGATTTCGCGCAGCCGCTGACCGAAGATGCGTCGCTGAAGGATTTTCTCTCGGCGTTGCCGGACGTGTTGGCGGTCCAGTCGCTGCGGCAGATTGCGGCTCGGATTCAGCGTGCGCGTGAGCTGCGCAAACCGATCATCTGGGGCATTGGCGGTCACGTCATCAAGACCGGTCTCGCGCCGCTGCTGATCGATCTGATGAAGCGTGGCTACGTCACGGCCGTCGCCGGCAATGGATCGGTGCTGGTCCACGACGCCGAGATCGCGATGGTGGGCTCCACGTCTGAAGACGTCGACGCCACCCTCGCGGAGGGCGTTTTCGGCGGGGCGGACGAGACTGGAAAGCTGCTCAACGGCGCAGCGCGCGACGGCGCGGCAGATCAGATCGGACTGGGCGAGGCTACAGGGCGCGCTTTGCTGCGGCTGAATCCGAAGCACCCCGATTATTCACTGCTCTGCGCCGCGTACGAGGCGAAGGTTCCCTTCACCGTACACCTGACGATCGGCGGCGACGTCGCGCACTTCCATCCGAGCGCGGACGGCGCGTCGCTCGGCGCCACGAGCCACACCGACTTCCGACTCTTCGCCGAGGTGGTCAGGCGAATGGACGGCGGCGGTGTTTATCTGAACGTGGGTTCGGCGGTTGTTCTGCCGGAAGTCTTTCTGAAGTGCGTGACGCTGGTGCGAAACCTGGGGCATCCGCTGTCGGAAATCACGACCGCAAACTTCGATTTCATCCAATCGTATCGCCCGCTGACGAACGTGGTACGGCGTACGACCGAGAAGGGCGCAGGGGCAGGCTATTCGATCACCGGCCATCATGAGCTCACGATCCCGCTGCTCGCCGCGCTATTGATCACGCAGAAAACCTCTTGACCTCGCACGTCGCTCTGATTTATCCTGCCTCTCCTGAAATTGAAAACGGATTTCATTTTCGCTCCACATTATGACCATTATTCAGTGCCTTCTATTCATCTCTGTAGTTCTGGCTCAGGGTCCGTCGCAAAAGGTCCTGCTCCAAGGCAAGGTGCTCGACCCGAACCGCGCCGCGATCCCCGGGGCTGACGTCCTTATTAATGCGCCGGGAATCCCCGCTTCCTCCGCGGTCACGAATCAGAACGGCGAGTTCTCTGTCCTCGTCGCACCCGGCGAATACGACCTGCGCGCGATAGCGGAAGGCTTCGCCGACGTCAACGAGCATGTAAAAGTAACGAGCCTTAAAAATCCGCAATCAGTTGAACTCATTCTCGCCGTCGGACCGTCGAACGCCACCGTCACCGTCACCGACATGGCCGCGTACGGTGTAAGCTCAATCGGCACCGCGACCAAAACTCTGACTCCCCTGCGCGACATTCCGCAATCAATATCCGTCGTGACGAAGGAACAGATTCGCGA
>JBKPPP010000125.1:0-8537 GCA_046733615.1 Acidobacteriota bacterium
CTCCTGCTCAATCTCTTTCGCGACCGATTGAACATACCGACTAACGGCGAGAAGGAGCCCGCGCGAAGGTAGCCAGTTAGATAACTGAAAAGACAAAGAATCTTGACGTCTTTTTGGCCGGATCCTCACTCCGGAGGCTCCTCGTGAAACAACCACTCGGTACCGTTGCTCTCTTCTCTTTATCGCCGGCGTCAGTTTTGTTTTAGCAGCCAGGATGAATACGCAAACGGATGCTGCTAAAACCGCAGTGGTCACAAACCCTACTGCTTCTCCAGATACATCTGCGCCGCCATCTTCGTCAGCTTCCAAACCCGAGACCACGCAATCCGGCTTTCACCGTTCTCGCGGCCGGTAAGCTTGTCGAGGATCAACTTCCGCAGCACCTTGCCTTCGCGGCGCAGCATGAACTCGCGCGCATAGGGCTTCGCCGTCTCGAAGAAACTGAAACCCGGATCCGTCACGACAGCGAGTCCTTCCAGCGTCATCAGCGCGCGCATGATGTAAGTGAAGTTCGCGGGCAGCCGGAACGGATACTCGTAGATCACTTCCGCGAGATCGTAAGTCAACTCCTTGAAGTTCACTTCGCCGAGACGCAAATTGAGATAGTGTTTGAACATCGCTTCCACGACGGGTCGCACTGTCTCCGGATCGACGCCGGGCTTCAGGAAGTTAAGGTTGATGATGTCCTGGCCGAGGCCCTGCACGTCGCGTCCGACGACGTGAAAGAACGCATCGATCATCTGCGACTGTAGCTTCGGCGTGATCCGGCCGACCATGCCGAAGTCGAAGAACGCCAGATGGCCGCTGTCCATCACGAGCAGATTGCCCGGATGCGGATCGGCGTGGAAGAAGCCGTCTTCAAGCAGTTGCTTCAGGTAGGTGCGCACCAGTAGCCGGTTCACTTTGACGGCCGAGATCCGATTCGCGCGCAGGCCTTCGATGTCGACGACCTTCGTGCCGCGAATAAATTCGAGCGTCAGCACGCGCGTGCTGGTGTGCGTCCAGAAAACCTTCGGCACTCGAACGGCGCGCCACGTGCGGAAGTTGTAGCGGAAACGGTCCGCGTTGCGGCCTTCCTTCACGTAGTCCATCTCTTCGAAGATGGTCGTGTGAAACTCGCGCAGCATTCCTTCCCAGTCGGCATTCTCGTTCGCCCGGGGAAAGAAACGGTTCGTTAGCTTCACCAGTCGAAAAAGGATCGCGATGTCGAAACTGATCAGCGCATCGAGATCCGGACGCTGCACTTTGACCGCGACCTCTTCGCCGGTTGCGAGACGGGCGCGATAGACCTGTCCGAGCGAAGCGGCGGCGATCGGTTCGCTATCGATCTCCGGATACGCTTCGTGCAGCGGCCGTCGCAGCTCCGCTTCAATTCGCGCGAACGCTTCCGTCGTCGGAAACGCGGGCACCTGATCTTGTAGCGTCGCGAGCTCTTTGACGTAAGCCAGCGGCAGCAAGTCTGCGCGCGTACCCAACGCCTGGCCGATCTTGATGAACGTCGGTCCGAGTGACGTCAAAGACTCGCGCATCCAAACCGCCTGTTTTTCGAGTCGGGCTTCCTTTTTCGCCGAGCCTTCCGCGCCGCGAAAGATCACGTAACGCAGCACGCGAATGAAGCGATCGAAAGCGATAAAAAACTGAGCGTAGGCCCAGGCTTTGAATTGCGCCGCGCGACCGTGTTCGCGCGCGAGCTCACGCCGGCGCGTAACCGCGCGCTGGTTGAACTCGGCGCGAACGTCGTAGGTGTCGAGAAACAGATAGAGCGAGAAGAGTCCCAGCACTCGCGCCACTCGCGCCGCGCGCAGCCAGCCGCGAACACCGCGGCCCGCGAGAATCTCATCCACCATCTCTTCCGACAGCGGTCGAACTTCCGTCGGCGGTTTTAACTGAGGTGGTGGCGGCGCGGGAATCACGCCGTTGCCGTTTACGTCCGATCGTTTTATTAATGCCTGGTTTGTCGTCATTCTTAAAAACTAGATTATCGAAAGCATGTGTTTCGTGCCCGCGTGCTCGAAGTAACTCTGGGCGCGCGCCACGTCATGGGCAATCTGCTTTTTCAATTCCTCGACTGAACTAAACTTTCGTTCGTCACGCAAGCGATGCAGGAACCTGACTCGGACGACGTCGCCGTAGAGGTCGCCGTCCCAGTTCAGTACGAAGGTCTCAACTGAAGGTTCCACCGCGTCCCCAAACGTCGGCCGAAGCCCCACATTCGTCACGCTCCGGCGCCATTGACCTTCAATCAGCGTGCCCGTCACGTACACGCCGTTCCGGGGTATGACGCGGTTGCGTGGGTGCAGGTTGGCCGTCGGAAAGCCGAGCTGATGGCCGCGCTCGGAGCCGTGCTCGACGCGAGCTTCGACACCGTACGGACGGCCCAACATGCGTCTGGCGAGGTTCACCTGCCCGCGCGCCAGCAGCTCTCGGATCTTGCTCGAGCTGACGCGACGCCCGCGCAATCTCACCTCCGGCACTTCACCCGCGACAAAACCCAGCTCGTTCGCCAAACGCCTCAACAGCTCGATGTTTCCCTCGCGGTTGTGACCGAACGCAAAACCCTTCCCGAGATAAACCTCACGCGCGTGCAAACGCTCGACGACCACATCGCGCAGAAACTGCTCCGCGCTGAGCGACGCAAACTGTTTCGTGAAACGCACCACGATTGTCTGCTCGATCCCGAGCACTCCAAACGCCTCGATCTTTTGATCGAAGGTCTGGAGCAGCGGCGGTGCCGACTCCGGATGTAGCACCGCGCGCGGATGCGGATCGAACGTAATCACGGTCGGCACCGCGCCGAGGGCGCGCGAGCGTTCGACCACCGTGCTCATGATCAACTGGTGGCCCAGGTGCAGTCCGTCAAAGACGCCGAGCGTGAGGACGGTGGGGCGCTGGATTTCCGCGTTGTCGGTGCCGTGAAAGAGACGCATCTATTCCACCACGAGCCCGTCGTAAGCGAATTCTACTCCCGCGGGCAGTTTTGCGGAGTCGCGACTGTGCTTGACGTCGTGCGCGATGTGCGTGAAGAAAGTGCGCCGCGGCCTGATCTTCTCGATGTACTCGAGCGCGCGGTCGACCCACAGGTGCGTCGGATGTTCGCGAAAGCGCAGACAGTCGAGCACCAGCACGTCGAGACCTTGCAGCGCGTCGATCGTGTGGGATGGTATCTCGCTTAAATCCGTCGCGTAGGCGAAGTCATTGAACCGATAGGCCATCACCGGCAGGCGGCCGTGAATGACTTCGAGCGGCGTGATCTCCAGCTCCTCGCCGATACAGAACGGCGCGCCGTCGAAGATGATGTTCGGGATGACTTGCGGCAGTCCGCCGCCGAAGTGCGACGGTTCGAAGATGTATTTGAAGATGCGTTTGATGTCGACCCACGCGCGCTCGTTCGCGTAGAGATTCAGCGCGCCGAAACGGAAGTTTAAAGGTCTTATGTCGTCGAGACCGAAGATGTGATCGGCGTGACAGTGCGTGATCAGAACGGCGTCGAGCCGTTTGAGTCCGTAGCGCAACGCCTGCTGGCGAAAGTCGGACGAAGTGTCGACGAGAATGGTGCGACCGGCGTGTTCGATGATCACTGAGACTCGCAAACGCTTGTCGCGCGCATCGTCCGAGGTGCAGGTTTCACAGTCACAGGCAATCGACGGCACGCCCGTGGACGTTCCGGTACCAAGGAAAGTGAGTTTCATCTCCCACCGGTAATGTCGCTGCCGCTGTAACGCCGAGGCTGTGCGGGAGCGTTGACCAGCGAAACGTATTGCATCCGCAGATCCGAGAGCAGGCCCTCGAGCATCTGCTTCTCTCTGGCGTTGAGATTTCCCGCAGTCTTCTTTTCCAGCATTCCGAGCACGTCGATCCAGTGTTTGCCTAACTCGACGTCAACCTCGCGTTGATGCGTGACCGGATGTTCCATCATCCCGAGGGCGGACGCAGCATTCGAGGCGATCGACATGAGGAAACTGACGAATCCCGCCGGATCGCGCGCTTCTTCCAACTCTTCCGGCGAGAATTCGTCGCCGAGATCGTCGGCGGCTTCCGGCGCCGTGGAAGATTCTGTTTCAGTCTGCGTCTGCGTCTGCGTCTGCGTTCCAGCGGCCGCCGCGCCCACAGCGTGAGAGGTTTCCGAGGCTACAGCCTGCTCAACCGGCGGCTTGACCGGCTGGGGCGCAGGCTTCTCCTCCGGCGGCAGATCGCGAGGACTTCCGTCGGCATTGAACAGTCGTCTATCCGTTACTTTGAAATTCGGTTGATCGTCACTCATGGCTTTATTAAAGCACAAACTTTAGACTACCTCCATGCCGGCTACATTCAACGATTTGATTGCTCTGATGGAGCGTTTGCGTTCGCCAAACGGCTGTCCCTGGGACCGCGAACAGACCTACGCCACACTCGCGCCGATGCTACTCGAAGAGGCTTACGAGGCCTTCGAAGCGGTGGAAGAAGCGCGTGAGGGACGCCCGGCTGAGCTGCGCGATGAACTCGGCGATCTGCTGTTTCAGATCGTCTTTTACGCGCGGGTCGCGAAGGAGCGCGGCGAGTTCGGAATCGACGACGTGATCACCGCGATTCACGACAAGATGGTGCGCCGCCATCCACACGTCTTCGGCAACGTCACCGCGGAAGATTCCGCCACTGTGTTGCTCAACTGGGAAACGATGAAAGCAGAGGAGCGACGCGCGTCCGGCAAAACTGAAGACCCGAACACGTCGCTGCTGACCGGCGTCTCTTCAAAAGCGCCCGCGCTGATGGAAGCGCATCAGCTTTCGACCAAGGCAGCGCGCGTCGGTTTCGATTGGAAGAGTGTTGACGACATCTTCAACAAGTTGCAGGAAGAGATCGAAGAGCTGCGCAGCGCGATCAGCGACCATGCGAATCTGAAAGAGGAAGCTACTCACGCCCGCGTACGCGAAGAGATTGGCGATCTGCTGTTCGCGGCGACGAACATCGCGCGGCACATGCAAGTCGAGCCGGAAGCGGCGCTGAAGTTAACGAACCGGAAGTTTCGGCGGCGCTTCGCCTATATTGAAAACTCCCTTCACGATCGAGGCCGCACTTTCGATGCGGCCTCGATCGATGAATTAGAAGATCTGTGGCAAAAAGCTAAGGCCACAGATAGTTAATCGTTGATGCGCACCGAACGAAACACGTTCTGAAACGCGCTATTGAAGTTGTTGCGGTCGCTCTGCGGCGAAACGGCGATCATGTAGAACAGTTGGCCGTTGCGCAGCTGAGTGGTGATGAGCGTGATGTTCTCCGGGCGGCCCGTCGCTTCGTTAGTGTTGGTCAACGTTGCGAGCAGGGCGTTGCGACCGTCGAGCGATGTTCGCTGATAGCCGCCGTTGCTCCGGAGATCATTGTTTCCCTGGCCCAGGCTGTTGACGAGCTCATTCGTGGCCTGTTGCAGGTTGCGGCTGTTCGTCTGCGCCACGCCGAAGTTGGCGCCGTGCGTGAAAACAGCCTGACCGTTGTACTGACCGTAGCCGCCTTCCGGCACGAACCAGATCGAGTTTCCTTCGCTGACCTGCCGCCAGTTTGACGGCACGCTCACCTGCACGCCGCCGTTAAAGATCGAGACATTCTGGTAGCGGTTCGACGGATACTCGACGCGCCCGCTGGGCGGGTTATTTGGATAGTTGCCGGTGTTCTCGCCAACCGGATAACGCTGCCCACCACGAGCTATCTCCGCCATCGTCGGCGCCGTTGGATAACCGCGCAGCCGTTCCTGGATACGCGCGAAGTCGCGCGAGTCGCCATAACCTCCGCCCTGCACGCGTAACTGCTGCGCTTCCTGGTTGATGCGCGCATAACGATCTTTCGGGCTTGGGTGATCGCTCAGAAAGCCGCCGCCACCGCCGCCCTGCTGTTCGAGCGTGCGAAACATGTTCGCCAGATCGCGCGGGTCGTAACCGGCACGCGCCATGATCTGCGCCCCGAGAATATCGGCCTCCGTTTCGTACTCGCGGCTGAACTTCAGCATGTAGACTGCAAACGGTGCCTGGGCCAACTGGCCGGCGCCCGGACCGCCAAAGATGGTCCCCGCGATTCCCGCGATGGCCGCGAGCGTTCCGTACTTCTGTCCCTTCGTCGCCTGCGCCGTGCCGTGTCGAAGCGCTACGTGACTGAGCTCGTGGGCCATCACGCCGGCCATCTCGCCTTCACTCTTCGCCGCCTGGATCATTCCGCGGTTGACGTACATTGGCCCACCGGGAAGCGCGAAGGCGTTGATGTCGCGCGCGTTCACGACTTTGAAGTAGTACTGAAATTCGGGGTGCTGAAATTCCTGCGGGATGGCGCTCACCAATCGGCGCCCGACATTCTCGACGTAGCCGCGTACTTGCTCGTCGCGCAGCAACGGAAACTGTTGCTCAGCCTCCTGGGCGGCCTGGCGTCCCAGTTTTACGTCATCCTGAACACTGAATCGATTACTGTGATACTTAATCTGTGTTTGTGCGGCGACGGACAACGGCAGCGCCACGAGCGCGACCAGAGTTACCCATGCAATCAGGGCTTGTCGCTTAATCACGAATCTATTAATCATAGTTACCTCCACCTAACCCATTTCGCAGATACATGCACGAAATCGCAACAGGAATACACAATCGGGAGAGCGGTTTTATTCCGCGAAGTCGCCCAAAATCCTAAGAAATCGGGAACGTCGCTGTTCTTGTAGCAACGAAAATGCCAGTGGTGAGCTTCATGCCTGGGTTCGCGGCTCGATGTGCTGGTTGAACCACTGAGCCGGCTCGGCAAGCGGGGGTATGAGGTGCGGCTTGCCACGCCACACCCGAATCATGGAAATCAGGAGAAAGATGAACGCAGCCGTGCGAAACAGGAACCCGCCTGCCCCACTGTCGCTGACGAGCCGGATCGCGCTGAAGATCGTTTGAATGAGCAGGATCGCGATGTGGAGCGCCAGGCCTTGCGAGGCGTGAAAACGTACTTTCACTTCACGTCGCGGCACGAGAAACAATTCCGCCAGCGAAGCGACAATGCCGACGTAAGGCGCATACGCCAACATCGACGCCCAGCGCTCGTGTATGCCGATGCCCGGCACCTGGCGTTGCGAAGGCGCGTTACTCACCGGCGGACGATAGATGTTCTGCTGTTGATACTGATGCGGCGGCGCGTAAGTCGGCGGCACGAACACTGAGGGATATGGCTGTTCGAGCGGTGGATTTTCGTAACGCTGAGTGGGCGCCTCGGAGTAAACGTTCTGGCGCGCGTGGTCGCTGCTCTGGCGCGTGTTGTCGCGCTGGTCGCTTCCGACTTCCCGCGTTGGGCCACCAACCTGCTGCGTCGGTTTACTCCCGGCGGCCCACGACTCTTCCGCCTTACGTTCGACGTCCGGGTCGAGCGGGTTAGTGTCGTATTTGCTCTTCTTTGTCTCCATCAGCGCACTTTCAGCAAGCGCAGTTCATCTTACTCGCCCGCGATCTCATACTCAACCTGTTCCCACCGCTGTTCTCGTTCAGAGATGAAGAACGCCTTAACGACCGGCGCGGTTCCGCCGAGACCGATAATCAGGTAAGTAGCTGAAGGATAGTAGGCAAGACGAACGTCGGTTTCCGAGGGGCTCGGCTCCGCGGCGCGCGGGTGTGAATGGTAGATGGCGAGCAGCTCCTCGCCGCGGTCGCGCATCAGGCGCTGCGCGTTGAAAAGATCTTCGGGCGCGGCTTCGTAGCCGAGTTCCGGGTTGGCGGAGAGGTTCCGGAGGCGATAGAGCGTTTGGGCGGTTTGTGCTGTGCCGCCGCCGATCAGCCCACAACACTCGGCCGGCGCGACCTCGCGAGCATGAGCAATCATCGCTTCGAGGTGTTCGCGCCGGAGACGAAGGGTTTGCATACGCGAGCCAGAAGGAACACCGATTAACACGGATGGAGACGGATCGAACATAGCTGGCTCCGATCCGTGTTTATCTGTGGCCAAGCTGTCACTGCTCAGTCCTGAACGATGCGGAGATGCAGCTCTTCGAGTTGTTTGGGATCGACTTCACCCGGCGCGTCGATCATCAGGTCGGCCGCCGAAGCCGTTTTGGGAAACGCGATCACGTCTCGCATGTTGTCAGTGCCGGCGACGACCATCATCAGGCGATCGATGCCGGGCGCGATGCCGCCGTGCGGCGGCGTGCCGTATTCGAGTGCGTCCAGAAAGAAGCCGAACCGTTCGCGCGCCTCTTCCGTCGTCATGCCGAGCGCCTTGAAGACGAGACGCTGCACGTCGCGGCGGTGAATACGAATAGAGCCGCTCGCCATCTCGACGCCGTTGATTACCGGATCGTAAGCTTTGGTGCGAATCTGTCCGAGTAGATCTGATTCGCCACCTTCGACAGCACGTTCGAGCAGTTGTAAGTCTTCGTCGACCGGCGAAGTGAACGGGTGATGCATCGAGTAGTAACGGCCGTCCTCTTCGTGGAACTCGAACATCGGGAAGTCAGTGACCCAGAGCGGCGCGTAGACATTTGCCGGAATCAGGTTCTCGCGTTTGGCGACTTCATTTCGCAACGCGCCCAGGCTCGCGGCGACGACTTTCGGTTTGCC
>JBKPPP010000126.1:0-10236 GCA_046733615.1 Acidobacteriota bacterium
GCACGTTTTAGAAACTCGGTTGCGACCCGGATCATTTCCTCGTTCGGTTCGATCGTGACGACAACCCACGGTTGGCCCATGCCACGTGCGAGATGGACCACGGAGTAGCCAATCGCCATGCCGATCTCGAGCACTCGGTGCGCGCCGATAGCGGCCGCGGTGATCTGGAGAAAACGCGCCACCTCACGGTCGGCTATCGGTACGCGGTGCTCAGCCGCGTACTCCTCCATCTCGGCAAGTATGAGTTCGTCTTGAGTGTGAAGCCGGTCGAGATACTCGGCCTGGTCCTTTTGAATGATGGCGTCTGGTCTGGCTTTCATCGTTAATTGAACCCGTCAACTGTCTGAATTATCCTGCGCGTCTCCCGCAACCGAGACGTATCGCCGGCCCAGTCCGAGCTGTCGCAGCTTATGCTGCAACGATTGCCGGTGCATGTCCAGTATCTCCGCGGCGCGGGTCACGTTTCCGTTGGTGTATTCAAGGCAACGCGTGATGTAGCGGCGCTCAAACTCGCGCCGGTCCTCGCGAAAGTCGGCGGTAAACGGCACGCGCAGACCGTCAGTCTCTTCCGCGCCCTCGGCCGCGATCGGACTGGCGGGCATGGCGGCCGTGATTTCGTCCGGCAGATCGCGGGGCGTCACTTCGTCGCCCTCGGCCATGATCACCGCGCGGTCGATCGTGTTCTTCAGCTCGCGTACATTGCCCGGCCAATTGTATTCGACGAGCCGTTTCAACGCGCCCTGGCTCAGCGCGCGTTGCGGCAGCTCATAACGCTCCGATGCGAGACGCAGAAAGGTTTCGCACAGCAGCGGAATGTCTTCACGCCGTTCGCGCAGCGGCGCAATATCGACGGTCACGACGCGCAAGCGATAGAACAGATCCGCGCGAAAATTTCCGTTGGTGATCTCCTGTTCGAGTGGACGATGCGTGGCGCTGACGATGCGCACGTCGACCGGGATCGACTCATTCGCGCCGAGCCGTTCGATTCTTCGTTCTTCCAGCGCGCGCAGGAGCTTGGCCTGCACGTTGGCGCTCATGTCGCCGATCTCGTCGAGGAACAACGTGCCGCCGTCTGCCTGCTCGAACTTCCCTTCCCGCCGCGCTGCGGCCCCTGTAAATGCGCCTTTTTCGTGGCCGAACAGCTCTGACTCGATCAGCTCCGAAGGCAGCGCCGCGCAGTTCACCGCGACGAACGCGCCGTCACGCCGGGTCGTGTTTCTTTCATGAAGCTCTCGCGCGACGAGCTCCTTGCCCGTGCCGGATTCGCCGCGCACCAGCACGGTCGCATCCGTTTCCGAGACCTTGTCGATCATGCCGCGCACGCGCTGCATCGCTTCCGAGTTACCGATCAGTGCGCCGCGTTGCGAACGCTCGACTTCAATGCGTCGTCGCAGCGAGTAGTTTTCGCGGCGGAGCTGCAACGTCTCGGCGGCGTTTTTGACGACCAGGCGGAGATCGTCGACCTCGAACGGTTTTGACAGGTAGTCGTGCGCGCCGGCTTTCACTGCTTCGACGGCCATGCGTTCGGAGCCGTGGGCGGTGACGATGATCACGAGTGGGGCGTTGCCGTTGGCGCTTTTCAGTTCGCGAAGAAAGTCGAGGCCGCTGAGTCCGGGGAGGTTCACGTCGAGCAACAGCAGGTCGGGTTCGTGTTGTTTGAGCAGGGCTCGGGCGGCCTCGGCCGAGCCTGCTTCCGTGATGTTGTAACCGAAGGTTGTGAGGGCTCGCCTCATGCCGTAACGGGCGGCTTCCTCATCGTCAACAATCATTAATCGCAACGCGTCTTTTCTCACTTCCGCTAAGTTTAGTGCCTCTCGGCGCCAATTCCCTAGCGCGTCGCGTGCCAAACCTTTATTGAGCCACGGATAATAGCGCGGGGAATAGCCAGAGTCTTATCCGTGGCTAATTCTTCCTTCACTTCGACGTGCGTTTCGCGGAGACGACGAGAATGATCGCGTCGCCCGATGGGCCGGCGTTCAGTGTGCCGACGATCACGGGCTCGCCTTCGCGCATGCTGATGTCAGTTGAAATGCCAGTGTTCTCGTAGTTGAACGACGGGATCACCTGTCCATTCGACGCCACGGAACTGGCCTGGATCTGAATGCGCGCGCCGAAGTTGAAGCCAACCATCTGCACCATCGATTGTCCGTCACTGCCGCGCACCATCTTCACTATCCGGACTTTGAACTGGCTGAAACTGGGAGTGTTCGCAGCCGTGCTGGGCCCGAGCGGCGAGGCCAAAGGCCCGCCAACCCAACTCAGATCGAGCCGCCCTCCGTTCTTCACTCGATTGAGCAACGTGGCTGCCAGCCGGTAATTTCGGTACGGAAGCGCAGCACGCATCTGCTTCAACACCGGATCCAAAGAGGCTGGCAGTTTTGAATCAGCGACGTCCTGGTTGGTGCCGACGATCAGGTAAAGCTGCGTGTCGAGGTTGGTTTCATCGTCTCTTGTTTCAGTTTGCGGCGTGGCGCTCGTTTGTGTTTGCGCTTGAACACTCAAGGCGCCGCACGTGAGAAAAAGGGAGAGTAGAATCAGGGTTAAAACGTTTCGCTTCTTCATTGCTGTCTCCTTCAAGCAGAATTGGGCCAACGATGACACGCAAGGGCACAAACAAAGTTCCGCTTTAAAGAGGCACACGCAAGTGGAAGCACGCTCCGCGGCCGTTGGTCGACGCGACCAGCGACGCGGATCCGCCGACTTCCTGAACTCTCTTGCGCACGATCGCCAGGCCGAGTCCCGTGCCGCGCTGCCGTGTCGTGAAGAAAGGCTCCCAGATCCGCTCGCGCAGATCCGCGGGAACACCCGCGCCGCTGTCCTCGACACTGATCAGCAATTCGTCATTCGCGGCAACGGCCAGCAGCGCCACGCGCCCGCCGTGCGGAGTCGCCTGCAACGCATTGAGTAAAAGGTTCGACAGAGCATCGCGCAGCGCGGAAACGCATTTTCCCGGAAGCGTCGCGCCGGTTGTGACCTCGCACTCGAGCGTTACGCCCTGCTCTCTGGCGTTGGCGCGAAACAGATCGACCACTGAATGCAGCAGCTCGTCGACGCCCTGAGGCTGCTCCGCCGGACTCTCCTTGCGCGCAAAGCTCAGCAGTTGCGTCACACTCTGGCTCAAACGATCGGTCTCGCCGACGATCAGGCACAGGTCGCGCTCGTATTCGCTGTTGAGCTGTTCGTCTTCACGCATCACCTGCGCGATCGATTTGATCGCCGAGAGCGGGTTTTTGATCTCGTGCGCAACGGTGGCGGCCATGCGGCCGAGTGAGGCGAGGCGTTCACGTTCGGCGAGCTCGCGCTCGAGCCGGAGGTTCTCCTGAAGCAGACGCGAGTCGTCGATGGCGATCGCGATCTGTCCGGCGAGCAGCTCGATCACGGAGCGCGCATCGATCGTCAGGCTCGCCGCGGCTGCGTCGACGGCAAGCAAACCTTCCACTTTGTCTTCGCGCCGCAGCGGGTAAGCGATCTTGAAGCCATGCTCTTGCAAGAGCGGCTCGTCTTCGACCGGCTCCCATCCGTTTGCCTGCGACAACTCGAGCGTCTCGCCGATCCAGCCTTCAGAAAAACTCGGGTCGTCGCCATTCTCGCCGGGAACGAAGATCTTCAGACTCCGCAAGCCAAGCGCCTTCGTCGTTCGTTCTTCGACGAAGTGCAATAGATCGGAAAGATCTTTGTACTGCGCCGCGTAAGCGCCGATGCGCGACACGATCTCTTTGTAGAGCGCGGCCTCGCGTTCGAAGAGCTTGTGAAATCGTTGGGCCAGCCAGCCGCGTAGCGGCGCGGCCATCAGCGCCAAAGCCAGAATCAAAAGCGCCTCGACGAGGCCAGGCCGGATGCCGTAGCGCTGCGTCATCCAGTCGCCGATGGTGCGAATGCCAAACACGTAAACAGTCAGCACGACCGTCGCGAAAGTCACGACGACCAAACTCTCTTCGATGATTATCTCCAGATAGCGATAGCGATAGATGTAGTACGCCAGCAGCACTGACGGCAGCAGCGAGCCGAGATTCGCGACAGTCTTGAGGTACACACCAGCCTCGGTTCCCTCCCCCACGCCGAAAGCGAGCGCCGCGAAGATCACGAACCCGACGCCGATGAACGACGCCGCCAGCGTGCGCATGATCCGTTTCTCGCTGCGGTTTCCGCTCCTGCGCGCGATCAGTAGCTCAGTCAACGCAATCAGTCCCAGCACATAGGCAATCCAGAACGCAAATGGGATCACGAAGAACGACAGCTTCGTCATCATCGGCGCGTACTCGCCGGTCCAGAGCCGCGGCACCGCAATGACAAGAAAGATTGTCGGTACGTACGAGAGATAAACCCTGACTCGCTCGCTGCGGTTCAGATCGCGCCCACGGGCATTGGCCCACAAGTGCAGGTGCACGTGCAGCAGCAACGAGTAAGCAAACGTGATGCTGATTACCGCGATCGTATCGGCGACGCGCAACAGCGTCGTCCAGGTGTTCGGACCGAGATCAAAGAGACCGTGAAGCGTGATGACGAGATTGCTGGTGTGCCAGCCGCCCATCGTGAGCGCCAGCGCCGCGAGCAGGCGTTCGAGGGGCGAGAGTTTGCTGCGATGGAGGACGAGCTGCACTGCCATCCAAAGTGGTAGCAGTGCGCCGACGCTATAACCGATGACTTGAAGTATTTCGAGCGGATCGAGTGGGAACATTAATTCGCCGCCGTATTCTTCGGCAGCGGCGACGTAAATGTTATCTCAACTCGGCGGTTCTTTCGCTGGCCGGCGACGGTGCTGTTGGGGGCCAGCGGGTTCGACGCGCCCATCCCGTTCGCCTGGATCCTCATCGGATCGACGCCGGCTGACTGAAAATGCTCTGACAACACGCGCGCGCGTTCCTGCGTCAGTTGTTGCAGCGAAACTTCGTCGCCTTTGTTGTCGGTGTAAGCCTCGATCAGGATCTGGTAGTCGGGATTACTGGCGAGCAGCGCGGCTAACGGCTCGAGTTTCGAGGCGGATGCGGTAGCGAGCGTCGCTTTGCGAGCATTGGCCCAGATCGTTTCCGGAAGGATTAGACGGAAACCGGTGGCGGTCTCTTTGACGGTGCCGTACTTCGCCAGCGTCGTTTTCAGCGTCGCCTCTGCATTGCGGCGTTCGACGGCGCGTCGCTCAGCTTCGACACGCGCCGTCTCCGCGTCCTTCTCGCCTTCCAGGCGGGCGAGTTTCAACTTCGCTGCATCGCTGTCGGCGCGGAGCTGCTGGTTCTCATCACGCAGGCGCGCGATCTCGACGCGTTTCTCACGCAACTGATCGTTTGCGCTGCCGGCGTCCCGCTCCGCGAGCTCGCGTGCGCGCTGTTCTTTTTCGAGCGCCGCACGCAGTTGGGCCACTTCGCGTTGTGACGCGTCCAGACTCTTCTCGGCGTCGCGCACGGCATCGTCACGACGCTGGATCTCCTCGCGGCGTAGCCGCGCTGCTTTACGTGCGACGGCAACTTCTTCCGCGTGTGCGCCCGACGACGTGGCCCGGCGTGCTTCCATATCAATGTCCGCAACCGGCTGATCCAAACGCCAAGCCTTCTCCGCACTCTGCAACTGCTCTTCAGCCGTGCGCAGCTCGTCGGGCGCATCCGACGCAGCGCCGGCATACCTCGCGAGTGCTATCGCCTGTCGCGCGCCGAGTAGAGACACCGGCGTCTCGCGATAATCGCGGTCGGCGATCTCCGGAACGTGAACGTTGCGAAAGTAATCACTGGAGTTGCCGATGTAGCGCACGTCAACCGTTTCGATCTGGCTGCCGTTTGGCTTTGTCGGTGGCAGGTTTTCCATCACCACCATACGGCTCGGCACTTTCATCAGGAAGTGCGGCTCGGCGGTGAGTATGAGCGCGAATGTTTGGAGCGGAGTCGTGACGTCGAGCTTGGAGTTAACGAAGGAGCTGCCACTGCGTTTGATCTCGCCGAGACTGTCGACGTGCCCGTCGGGTGAGATCGCCCAGAGGATGTAGGTCGTGTAGATGCCGCCCAGCTCGGATGCGCGCGGAAGGTCGTCGATGCTCAATTCGACGCGTGTGCCGCGGCGGCCGGCGCGTCTGACCTTTGCCTCGCCTTTCAAACGGGGCAGCGTAGTCGTGCCGCGAAACTTCACGGTCACGGTTTCATCCAAAGGATAGGTTATGGCTACGGTTTTTCGTTCAACGTCCTGCTGCGCAACGGCGGAACCCACCAACAACAAGCTGAGGACGAGCAAGGAAACAAGGCGTCGACTAAGGGAACTTATAGTCATGGCAACAACTCCTCGTGCTCTTGATGCCGCTAAAGGGCGCATTTGTTGCCGCAGGATATCACAGATCAGCCATGCGATCCGTGGTTCTTCAATGTAGCTTTTGTCTTTCGATGGGCGGCAATCTGGACCACCAGCACGCAAAATCCCGACAGCAACAGCAGGTGAATCCAGCCGCGCGGATGCGCGACCAGCAGGACGAGCCAGAGTGCGATCAAACCTGAACCGATCCACCAGAGCATCTCGATCAGGGAATCTCGTTCAGCTTGTAACCGACACCGCGCACGGTGAGCACGTAACGCGGGTTCTTGGGATCTGTTTCCAACTTCTTTCGCAAGCGGTTGATGTGTGGATCGATGTTGCGTTGATAGCCTTCATAGTCAGTGCTCCAGACGCGATCCAGCAACGCATTGCGCGACCATGCGCGTCCGGGTTCCGACGCGAGCAGCTCGAGTATCTGAAACTCGAGGGGCGTCAGGTCGACCCGATAGCCATTCCTGATCACTTCGTGCCGGCGTTTATCGATCACCAGATCGCCGACTTCGATCCTCTCGCCATCCGGTTCCGGCGCGATGGAGCCACCGCGACGCAGCAACGCTTCGACACGATACTCGAGCTCGCGCGGGCTGAACGGCTTCGCCAGGTAATCGTCCGCGCCGGCTTCAAAGCCCGCGACTTTATCCGACAACGCATCGTGCGCCGTCAGAAAGAGTGCCGGAGTCTGAATGCCTCGATCGCGGACGCGCTTGAGCAGCTCGAGCCCTGACATGCCCGGCATCGAGACGTCGAGAATGAAGCAATCAAATCTTCCCGCGATCGCCGCTTCCAAAGCCGCCATGCCGCTTTCCCGTTCTTCAACCTGGAAGCCGAGGCGGCGGAAGTACTCGGCGAGAAGGAGCCGCATGTCCGTATCGTCATCTGCGATCAGAAGACGCTTGCCGGCATATTTACTGTTTGGTGTTGCTTGCTGTGCCAACTCTCTGCCCTTGTCGGAAGGGAAATTTGATAACGTCTTAAGTCAATGGCAAATTATAACTCAAGTCTACACAGAGTCATTCAAACCCAGCAGCGTGAGGGGGGCTTACAAACGAAGAGATCGGCAAAATCAGTCAGCCTTGACGCAAATAAGTGGGGGTAAGTATAGTTCCTTCTTTAAGGCCGTGGACCGTCTTCTACCCTCCTTATAGCAACTGATCAGAGAGTTTCGCAACCAGAGATGCGTGATCTTCGTCGCCTGTTAAAGTACCTGAAACCTCACTGGCCAGTCTTCACAGTCGCGACTTTCGCAATGCTGCTCGTCAGTCTGTTCGAAAGCGCCACCGGCGCTTTGATTGTACCAATTTTCAATCAAGCCTTCGCGCCGGGCGGCGGTCAACGAGCTTCTACCTTGTTTGGTTTGCAGCGTCTGATTCCTCCGGCCGGGTTCGGGGCGTGGAAAATGATCTCGATCCTGCTGGTCGTTTTTACGCTCGGCAAAGGTATCGCGGAGTATTTCTCAACCTATCTCATGGCCCGGATCGGCCAGTCGGGCGTGCTGAAATTGCGGCAGGATCTCTACGGTCACCTGCTCGCTCAATCAGCGACTTTCTTCGAACGCCATCGCACGAATTATCTCGTCTCACGCCTGGTCTCGAGCGCCGCGGCAATCGAAACCGCGGTTACCGCGACGATGCGCGACATGCTGCGCGAGAGTTTTACCTTGATTGGGTTCCTGGCGGCGTCATTTTATTTCAGTTGGCGTTTGACACTCGGTTCGCTGGTGCTCGCTCCGATCATCGCGGTGCTCACCGCAAAGTTTGGCACATCCTTGCGCAACCTTGCGCGGGAGAGCTTCGAAGGCAGCAAAGAGTTAACGGACACCGCGCAGGAAGCACTCGCGAATCAGGGAATCGTCAAGGCGTATCGTGCGGAGAAACGCGAAGCCGATCGCTTCACGACCGTCGCCAAGCGAATCGTTCATGCCAATCTTCGCAGCGCGATCATCGCCGGTGCGGCGCCGCCGACGATCGAGATGATCGGAATTCTCTTTGTCGTCCTACTGCTGTTCTTCGGCCAGCACGAGATCCTGGCAGGTCGAATGGATAGCGCGCAGTTCCTGGCGTTCCTCTTCTTTCTGTTTCGCAGCTACGATCCGATGCGCAAGCTCTCGCGGCTGCAAAACAGTATGGAGCAGGCCCTGGCCGCGGCCCAGCACGTTTGGGAAGTGATGGACGAGCATGCGGAGATCATCGAGAAGCCGGACGCGCAAACCTTACCCACGCTGCAAAGAGAGATCGAACTGCGCGAGGTTTCGTTTGGTTATACAAACGAAACTCGCTCAGTTCTGCGCGAAGTGAATTTGAAGATCAAAGCGGGCACGATGGTCGCGCTCGTGGGCGAGTCGGGCGGCGGCAAGTCGACGTTGACGAAGCTCCTGCCGCGTTTTCACGATCCGAGCTCAGGCGCGGTCCTTTGGGACAGCGTCGATCTGCGCGATGTGACGCTGGCCGGCTTGCGCAAACAGATCGCGCTCGTCACGCAGGAGACCGTGCTCTTCAACGACACCGTCCGCCACAACATCGCCTACGGCAAGCCTGACGCAACCGACGCCGAGATCGAAGAAGCTGCCCGCATCGCCTTCGCGCACGACTTCATTCGCGAAATGCCCAATGGTTACGATACGATTGTCGGCGAGCGCGGCATCTTCCTATCAGGCGGTCAACGCCAACGGCTGGCCATCGCTCGCGCAATTCTGGTTAACGCGCCGGTCCTCATTTTGGACGAGGCGACCTCCGCACTCGACGCCGAGTCGGAACGCCTGGTGCAGCGGGCAATCGCCAATCTCGTCCGCAACCGCACGACCATCGTTATCGCCCACCGCCTTTCAACCGTGCGTCGCGCAGACGCGATCGTGGTGATGGAAGCAGGGCGAATCATAGAGACAGGTACTCATGCCGAGTTGCTGGCAAAGAACGGACAGTACCGGCGGCTTTACGAGCTGCAATTTGCCGACGAAGAAGAGTACCCGCAGGTCCCACAAATGATATGAAGTCAATGACCGGATACGGCAAGGCGATGGTGGCGGGTGACGACTTCTCCGTCTCCGTCGACCTGAAGACCGTCAACAATCGGTTTCTCGACATCCACCTGCGCGCGAGTTCGGAGCTGGCTTCGTTGGAACCGACGATAAAGAAACGGATCACGTCGCGTTTGTCGCGGGGGCGGGTCGACGTCTCGATCAGTCTTGAGCGAACGGCGCAGATGGTTTACGAGCTCAACCGTCCACTCATCGCCGGTTACGTAAACGCGTTGAAGCAACTACAGGAAGACTTCGACATCGGCGGCGAGCTGGACATCAACGTGCTGGCGCGCATTCCGGGCGCCTTGCAGCCCGCGCGCGATGGCATTGACGATCGCATCGTGGAGGCGGTTGACGACGCGGTAGTCGACGCGCTCAACGAGCTCGAGAAGATGCGCGAGCAGGAAGGTGAAGCACTCAAGAAGGAGCTGCGCGAACGCGTCAACAAGATCGAATCGCTGGTGCCCGCAATCGAAGCTTCAGCGGCGGGACTCGCGGAAGCGTACCGCGTGCGGCTGCAAAAGCGGATTGGCGAGCTGCTGAATCGTGGCGGACAGGTCGTCGAAATCGATCCCGCGCGGTTGGCCCAGGAGGTCGCGTATCTCGCCGATCGCAGTGACGTGAGTGAAGAGATGGTCCGCCTTCGGAGTCACCTCACGCAGTTTCAGGAAGCGCTAGATGCTCCCGGCGAGGCGGGAAAGATGCTGGACTTCCTGCTCCAGGAGCTGAACCGCGAAGCCAACACGACCCTCTCGAAATCAACCGATCTTTCAATTAAGGAAGCTGGGCTGGCAATCAAAGCAGAAGTCGAAAAACTCCGCGAACAGGTTCAGAATGTCGAGTAAAGTGACTGAAGTAACGCCGGCGAGCCAGGTAAAAAACACCGTTTCCTCCAGGGGCACTCTCTTTGTCGTGAGCTCGCCGTCAGGCGG
>JBKPPP010000127.1:0-3476 GCA_046733615.1 Acidobacteriota bacterium
TCGGGTCGTAACTCAAGAGCTTCGGAAACATTTCGCTGCCAACCGTCGAGCGTCTGCCCTGGCAGGCCGGCGATCAGATCGAAACTGACGTTCTCAAAACCTGCTGCGCGCAAGTCGTGAAAAGTTCTGCGCGCATCGTCCGCGGTGTGTGAACGGCCCAGTTTCGCAAGCTCGCGATCGTCGAACGTCTGCGCACCGAAGCTCGCGCGATTCACTCCGAGAGCTCCCAAGTCAGACAGTTTCGCAAACGTTACGCTGCCGGGATTGATCTCGAGCGTGATCTCCGAGTTCGCATCAACCTTGAAGCGGCGATGCACCACCGTGAGAAGGCGGTCCAACTGGTGCGGCGCAAGCAACGACGGAGTACCGCCTCCAAAATAGATCGTATCGACACTCGCGCCGGCCTCAGGCGATCGGTCTATCTCGTCGATCAATGCACGCACGTAGCGATCGGCGAGCTCGCTCTCATACAGACCAGTGGCGAAGTCGCAATACGAGCAGCGCGAGCTACAAAAAGGGATATGAAGATAGATACCGGCGTGTGTCATGAATTCAACGCATAATAACATTAACGCCGTGTATCATTTTATTTCCCGGACGTATTGTTTTGATCGGATCGCTCGCATCGCAATCGTGATCGACATAAGCAATCGAGCGTTCTTCCCGTTGGCACGCATGTTGAAGAGACATCGAGTGTCTATGAACTGGGCCGGAGAACCTGGTCGTTGTAACTACGGTCCGGCCACTACCATCGTACAATGGGAGGAAAGAGACATGGCAGATGACAGAATGAAAAACGACGATCGCGACAGGAATCTGGGTGGTGCAGGCCAGCAACAGGGCGACTATGGCAAGCAGACTCCTGGACGCAACCCGATGGACGATAAATCAACGGGCCAGCGCGGTGGCGGTCAGCAGGGTGCGGGCCAGAACGAGCCGGGCCAACACCAGGATGACTTCGGAAAATCGGGAAAGACCGGCCAGGGTGGCCAAGGCGGCCAGGGAGGTCAAGGTCAAGGCAACAAGAATTTCTAACTGAAACTCTCTTCTTTTCTGCTTTGAGCACGGCATCCGTTGCCGTGCTCTTTTTTGTCCTCACTTGATCCGGCGCGTGCTGCCCTCGCCGCTGATCGATCGACTCATACCGCGCGCAACGCGCTCGGCTTCCGCAAACACACGCAACAAGTTTCCGCCGAGTATCTTGCGAATGTCCTGTTCGCTGTAGCCACGCTTCAGCAGCTCGTATGTGATGTTCGGCAACATCGAAACGTCGCGCGCGCCTTCGGGCATATCGTTCGCCCCGTCGAAGTCTGCGCCGATACCGACGTGATCGACGCCGGCAACCTTGACGATGTGGTCTATGTGATCGATCAGCTTCGAGATCGGCAACGGCGGTAACGGATTGGCGGCTTCGAGCTTGTCGCTCTCTTCGGCGAGCCGTTCGGGATCGTCCTTGTACTTCTGGTTGATCGCATCCTGCTGCGCTTTCAAACGCTTATCGCGTTCAGCACTCTGCGGTGCGACGGTTTTCTCGTCGACGAAGACGCTGTAGAAATTCACTTGCACGACGCCACCGTTCTTCGCGATCCGTTTCAGCAGATCGTCCGGAATGTTTCGCGGCACGTTGCTCAGCGCACGCGCTGAGGAGTGAGAAGCGATGATCGGCGCTTTCGAAACGTCGAGCGCATCGCTAATCGTGTCATCCGAAACGTGCGAGACGTCGACCAGCATTCCCAAACGGTTCATCTCACGCACGACTTCCTTGCCAAAGTCACTCAGACCACCATGCTTCTTCTCGCCGCGCCCGGCGTCGGCCCAGTTGTTGGTGTTGTTCCAGGTGAGCGTCATGTAACGCACGCCGAGCCGGTAGAACTCGCGCAGCGTCGGCAACGAGTCTTCGATCGCGTGCCCGCCTTCGATTCCCATCAACGCCGCAATCTTGTTGAGTCGCTTCGCGCGGCGAATGTCGGCAACGGAAGTCGCAATCATAAGATCATTGGGATGGCGTTCGACGGCGCGATAGACCGAATCGATCATGTCCAGTGTGCGACGCGCGGCCCCGCCGTGCTGCACGTACCACGGCTTCACGTACAGCGAGAAAAACTCCGCGTTCAACCCGCCTTGTTTCATGCGAGCGATGTTGGTGCGGTAGGGCGCCGGCGGTTCGCCACCGAGATCGAAATCGTCGTTAGTCATCGGCGTCGTGACGTCGTTGTGAGTGTCGATAACGATTGCGCGGCGATGAATCGCGAGCGCTCGTTGCCAGAGTCGCTGGTCGCGCGGTTCGGGAGTTTGCGCTGCTGAAAATGAGCCACAGAGACCAACAAGCAGGACTGCAACCAGACAGAGAGCGACCGGACGGATGCCGTTGCGGAGACTCATGGAAGTTACCTTTCTCTTGGGAAGCGACGATGTAGCGGCCACGTTCCGAACGTCTCATAGTGCGGACAAACGGGACTGCACGTCAAGACCATGCTCGGGTGGCAAGCTGCGGCTCGCAAACAGTGTGATCCGAGAAGCAGGGTGTGGTGTGCCACATTGCCGGTCAATGCCTGAACAGGAGATCTTGAAAATGTGAGACGACTTCTCTTGGCCATTCTTCTAACGTCCGTTGCGGTGGCCGCCTGCGACTCGCCCGCGCCTTCAAAGCCGGCGCTCACAACCAAACCAGCCGCGCCGAGTCCGACGCCAACGCCAACTCCTTCTTTACCATTACGAGCCCAACCGGTGCAGAACAAGTGGCCCAAGCTCTACAACTGGTCGAATCACGCGAGCGGCAAACGATTTTTGGACAGAGATGGTTACGACTTGTCAGCCGAGTATCCGCAGCTCTCTTCCTCAAAACCCGAAGTGCGCCGGTTCAATCGCTGGATCAAGCGGAAGATACTCGGCTATGCCGGCCAGTTCAGACGACTGGCCGACGCGGAACAGCGCAGGAAGAAGAAACACCCTCCCTCGCTGTGGGGATTGGACCTGTCTTACATCGTCTATTACGCAAACGAGCAGTTGATCAGCCTGCGGCTTACTCACGACGTGATGCAAGCCAGGCAGATGCACCCAATAGCCTATTACGAAACGATCAACTACGACCTGAAGCGAGGCCGGGAGCTTCGAGCGAGTGATGTATTCAAACGCGGCTACTTGAAAGTATTCTCGCGACACTCACGCAAAGTGCTGAAAGAAACTTACCAGGCCGATTACTTTGAGGCCGAGAGTGGCACTCGACCGCTCGTAGACAATTTTGAGAACTGGAACATCGTGCCTGGCGGCGTGCTACTTTCCTTCGAAGACTACCAGGTGGGGCCTCACCCGTTCGGACAACCTGAGTTCGTCGTGCCGTTTTCGGAGCTGCGAAACAGAGTGCGTCGCGACATCTTGCGCCGGCTCCTGCCCGCGAGCAAGCAACTTTGAACTGGTTATGATTTCGCCCGCAAGGTTAGAATCATGGTGATGTCAATCCTGATTGCCGAAGACAA
>JBKPPP010000128.1:0-6907 GCA_046733615.1 Acidobacteriota bacterium
GCGTGCAGGATGCGCGCTCGCGACATGTCGGCGCGCGGGCGCAGCGTCGCGTCGGGATAAACAGATAGATAACCCTCGCGCAGCAGCATCGCCAGATCGGCGCGGGATTGCACCGGCACTTCCTGCGCGTCGCGTACCGCGAGAAAGTAATTAGCATCCGCATCGTTGAGCAGCGTCGCTGCGCGGCTCTCGCCGAAGACCGCCAGCGAAAGCGCGGTCGCGAAAGCCGGCGGGCGGTTTACGTCATCGCCGGTGGCCGGCGTCGGGTGATGCGCCACGCGCGCGACATTCGCGATCCAGTTGCGAACTTCAGCGACGTGCGCTTCGTCGGCGAGCCACGAGTCTGAGAGCGGCTCGCGCAACGTGCCGAAGTTCTGCGTCAGTAAGAGACTGACGTCTCGCACCAGCGCGACGTGCTCGTCATCGCTCAGTTCCGCGAGTCCGCGCGTCGAGCGAATCACGAAGCGATCGAACGCCGCGTGGCCTTCGGCGGCGCACTCGCGCCCGCGGAGGTACGGGATCGCCTCGTTGAAAATGTTCTCGGAGTCCTCGGTGCGGCCGCCGCAGGTCGACGTGTAGAGCGCGTTGATTGGTTCGCCGTTGTAGGTGGCGATAAGGCCGCGCGTCTCGTCGACTGCGCGCGTCGAGAGTGGATTCTCGGACGTCAGGCCGCGATAAACCTGCGAGCGCGTGGTGGGCAGGATGTCGAAACCCTGCGACATGAACTGACCGCGGTTTTTGAGCGCGTAAGTGCGGGCGGCGATTGCCTGGGCCTTCAACGCCTCGATAGCCGGATAGCCGCCCGGAGAAAGCTCGTTTGCGACAACGCCGCGAACGTAGTCTTCGAGACCGAGTTCGTTGACGACTGTCAGTGTGCCGCGCAGGTTAGTGAAGACTTCGATCCGTCCGCGGTAGGGGCGTTCGTTGTAACGCACCGGCGCGGACTTTTCGTCGTCAGAGGCGAACACCACCGGGCTGCTCGAGCTGAACACCGGGCCGTTTGCAGGCGATGCGACTGTCTCGCGTAACGGCGAAGTGGGGTGGGATGATATGAGCCGGACTTTATTCGGCGCGCTCAATGAAACCTTCGGATTTGGATCAATCAGAGGTTTTTCGATATTCGGATCGAATTCCTCCTCCTCTGCCTCTTCCGCCTTAACCGGCGCCGGCACTGGCGCCGGCATTGACGACAACACGCGCGGGTTGACGCGGACACGAGAACTATCGAGCGCGACTGAGTTCGGGCCGCTCGCATTCATCAACTTCCCGGTGGTCGAAACGACTGCGGAACGAGCGTCGGTATTAAGCGCCACGCGAATCGTCGGTTCCGGCCCAAGGACCGGCGTCAACGATGGCGCTGGAATCAGCGGCGTTGTCGAAGAATCGGACGGTGGCGGCCATGCGCCCGAAGGTGTCGTTGCAGGCGAGACGGGCTGCGTTCGACGCGGCCGTGTTTCATCGGAAGTTTTCTGTTGTTGCGCAAACGCCAGGGAAAGCAGAAGCGACTGCGCCAGCAGTAAGCTCGTGACTCTCCGGGCGAGGGAACTGCGCATTGATTAGTCCTTGGCGGCCTTGGATATTCAGGGAGGCGCTTGCCGCATGTTACTACAAAAATTCCGCAAATGGTGAGGTTTCGCACGATCCAACTGCACCCCTCAGGTAATGGATTCTTCCCACAAACCACGTGTATGTGGTATAGACGGGGGCACACCCCCGGTAACCTGATGATGACGACAGCGAGTTTTTGGTCTGTCCGGAAAGTTAGGAGGCGCCCGAGCCCCTATGAGGAAGACTACATTCCAACGGTTACTGTTGCTGATCGCTGTCTGCGTCGCGCTGGCATTGCCGAGTACCGCTTGTTTGCCGAAGCCGCCCGCTGAAGGCGGCGACATCACGATCAGCCTCTACGGTTTTTCCATCATGAAAGAGTCGCTCGAAAAAGCGATCTTTCCGGGTTTCATCAATCAGTGGAAACAGCAGCACGGTCAGGAAGTGCGCTTTCAATCTTCTTACGCCGGGTCCGAAACAGTCACGAACCAGATTCTCCGCGGCGCGCCCGCCGAGATCGCGATTCTCTCGATCGAGCGTGACGCGCAGCGTCTGCAAAAAAACGGCTTCGTCACTTCCGATTGGCATTCGTATCCGGCAAATGGGATGGTCAACAAGACGCCTTTCATCATCGTGGTCCGCAAGGGCAATCCGAAAGGCATTCACGACTTCGCCGACCTGGGCGCGCCCGGAGTTCGCCTGATTCACCCGGATCCGATCAGCTCGGGCGGCGCGCAGTGGTCGATACTCGCCATCTACGGCTCCGAGCTCAAGAAATCCGAGATCGAAACTAAAGAACCCGATCAGGGCCGTGCGCTCCGAACACTGCAAGCAATCTGGAAAAACGTGATCTCGACGCCCGGCTCCGCGCGCGAAGCCCGCACCACCTTCGAGCTCGGCAACGGCGACGCGCTGATCACTTACGAGCTCGACGCGTTGTTGATGAAAGAGGCGAACGCGGGCGTCGAGATCGTCGTGCCGCAGGCCACCATCTTCAGCGAGCATCCGGCGGTGGTCGTTGATAAAAACGTCAACGCGAACAAACGCGCCGTCGTCGACGCCTTCATGCAGTATCTGTGGAGCGACGAAGCGCAACAGGCGTTCGTGAAGTTTCACTTTTACTCGACGACTAACGACGCGTTCAGTCAGGCGAACACGGAGTTTGGACACATTCAGTATCCGTTGACGATCGCCGATTTGGGCGGTTGGGACAAAGCGTATTCTGAAATCATCGAAGGTGTTTTCCGAGACAAGGTGCAAAGAAAATGAGCTCAGTAGCGCCCGCAATGCGGCACGTTCGTGGCTTCGACGTGGTGCGGCCACTCAGCATTGGCATGCTCGTCTTGATGATGCTGCCGCTGGTCTTTCTGCCGCTCGCCTCGATCTTCATCTTCGGCACCAGCAACGGCCTCGACAAATTCTGGGCCGCGCTCATGCAGCCGGAAGCGATCTTCGCCCTCAAGCTGTCGATGGCGACGAGCTTCTGGGCCACCGTCTTCAACGTCGTCTTCGGATTGTTCGCAGCTTACGTTCTTTCGCGTTACAACTTCTGGGGACGCAACGCGCTCATCGTCACGATCTCGCTGCCAACAGCAATCCCGACTGCCGTCGCGGGTTTCGCTTTGCTCCTGCTCTGGGGACCGTACGGCACGCTGGGCCGCTTGCTCGCGCCGCACGGCGTGCAGGTGATGTTCACCGCGGGCGCAATCATTCTGGCAAATATTTTTGTGACGTTCCCGCTCGCGTTCGGCGTCATTAAACCGGTGTTCGACACGATGAGCCATTCACTCGAAGAAGCATCGGCCACGATCGGCGCCACGCGCTGGCAGACGTTCTGGCATGTGACGTTGCCGTCGTTGCGCGGCGCGATCGTGTCGGGCGCGTTGCTGACGTTTGCGCGCGCGGTCGGCGAGTTTGGCTCGACGATTCTGGTTTCCGGAAACCTGGCGGGCAAAACACAGACGGCGCCGCTCTACATCTTTGCGAAGTTCAACGAGGGACAGATTGAGGCTGCGAACGCGATCGCGATCGTGCTGGCGCTCTTCTCGTTCCTGATTTTCAGCGTGCTGTTCTTTGCGCGCGATTGGCTCGACGTCGACTAAGACCATGGCGAAAGCAAAGGAACAATTGATCCCAAACAACCACGCCTCGGCTTCGATCGCCGAGCCGCCGCCGGCTGCCGCCAGCGTTGTCGGTCTCAGCAAGAATTTCGGCAAGACCAGCGTGCTGGAGAACATCAGCTTCGACGTTGCCGAAGGCGAAGTGTTGGTGCTCCTCGGAGCGTCGGGCAGTGGCAAGACCACGATCCTGAGAATCATCGCCGGGCTGGAACAACCGCTGAAAGGCAGAGTGATTCTGCACGGCAAAGACGTGACTGACTTGCCGGCACGCGAGCGAGGCGTCGGCGTGATCTTTCAATCGTACGCGCTGTTTCCGAAGATGACTGTCGAGAAAAACATCGGGTACGGACTCCGCATCCGCAAACGCAGGCGCAAAGAGATCAAGGCGACTGTAAAAGAGCTTCTGGCGCTGGTCCAGCTCGAAGAACATCGCAAGAAGTATCCATCGCAACTCTCAGGCGGGCAGCAGCAGCGCGTCGCGATCGCGCGGACACTCGCTTACAAACCGGAAGTGCTGCTGTTCGACGAGCCGTTCGGCGCGCTCGACACGCAAACGCGCTCGCATCTGCGGCGCGAGATCCGCACGCTGTTGAAAAAGGTGAAAGTGCCGTCGATCTTTATCACGCACGATCAGGAAGAAGCGCTGGAGCTCGGCGATCGCGTCGCGGTGCTCAACCAGGGCCACATCGAGCAGATCGGCACGCCGTACGAGATCTACAATCATCCCGCCACTGAGTATGTCGCGACTTTTCTCGGCGCGGCGAATATTGTCGAAGCCGTTGTGCGGCAGGATCATTTGGAAGTCGGTTCGGCGCAGCTTCGCGCGTCGCTCGACCCGGCGAAATACCGCCCGGGCGACTGCGTGAAGATAGTCTTCCGCCCGGAAGACGTTACGCTGAGCCGCAGCGATCTGCTGCGCGCGGATCTCTATCGAATCTCGACGGCGACGATCGCGGAGATCACGTTTGTCGGCGCTTTCGAACGCATTCGGCTGCACCTGGACCTCACGGGCGATGAGTGCCGAACGGACGAGAGTCCTTACTACCTGACCACTGAAACACCCGAACGGCCGCAAACGAAGTCGATCATCGCCACGCGCCCGAAACCGGAAGCGGTTGCGACGCGGCTCAACGTCGGCGAACGCGTCGTGGTCGCGATCAATTCCTTCACCATTCTGAATCCCTAACCGCAAGAGGCACCGGATGAAAAGACACGGCGTAATTCACTCTCTTTTGTTGCTGCTGTGCCTTCTGTGGCTGGGCGCGCGCCCGGCGACTGCGCAGACGGTCGATCAAACGGACAACCAGTTCTGGTCCGACCTGCAGTTCGCGGTTCCCGTCACTAAGAATTTCGACTTCAACGTGCTCGGCACGCTCCGTCTCGGGCGAGACATCACTCATGCCGTCGACGAGAGAATCGGCGTTGGGTTCACGTTTCGCTACGGCAAGTATCTGAGCGTGTCGCCAAACTACCTGCACATCGGCATGCAGCCGTCCGAGGGCAGGCGCATCTGGGAGAACAGGCTTTCACTGCCGGTCCAGATTCGTTTCAACTCGGGCCATTTCCGCATCACCGATCGAAATCTGTTTGAGCGGCGAATGCGAAACTCCGGACTCAAACAAACGCGTTACCGGCAACGGCTTCAGGTCGATCATCCAGTCGGCGAGAAAGACTGGCAGCTCTCGTTGTACGTCGCGGATGAAGTGTTTTATGACTGGCTGTTTGACAGTTGGTCGCGCAACCGCTTCACAGTGGGCGCGACCAAAGTCTTCAACAAACACTTTCAGGAAGACTTTTACTACCTGCGACAGAATGACGGCATCAGTGTGCCGGGGGATCTGAATGTGATCGGGACGAGTTTGCGAGTTCGCTTGTAGCGAGCCGGTGAAACTCGCGCCGGACGGCGTTGATGTTGGCGAAGGGAAGTTCGTGGGCGTGTGTGCGATTTGTGAGCAGAACGAAGACGCGCCGATGTTCCGGATCGATCCAGAGCGAAGTTCCGGTGAAGCCGTTGTGACCGAAACTGTCTGGCGGTAGCTCGGCGCCGGCGGTGGAATCTTTGGTAGCGGCGAGTTGCCAGCCGAGCGAACGCGCTTCCTCGAGATCCGGAGTCATGTTCTGGCGGAATAGTTTGCACGAATCGGGTTTGAGCAAGCGGCTCGCTTCCGCGAGAAACTGCTGGGCCAACAAAAAGACTTCGCCGGCGGTCGAGAAGAGTCCGGCGTGTCCGGCCGCGCCGCCGAGAAAGTAAGCATTGCCGTCGTGCACTTCACCCCAGATTAGTTGCTGGCGCGAATTCTTGTACGCGCCGTCCTCGCACATGCTCATTTCGTAAGCGTTGCCGGTTTCACATGCTGCGATGCCGGTCTGGAGAGCGATCTCCGGGTTGAAGAACGTCTGCTTCAATTCGAGCGGCTCGAAGATCTCGTGCCGGGCCATTTCCGCGAGGCGGTGACCAGTCATGCGTTCGAGCAGGATGCCGAGCGCGATGAAACCGAGATCGCTGTAGACGACGCGTGTGCCCGGTTTGTACTCGAGATCGAGACTGGCGATCGCGCCGGCCGCTCGTTCGGGCTCGTCTTCCGCGAGGATGTAGAGCGGACGCCACGCGGGCAGCCCGGCGGTGTGCGTCAGCAGCTCGCGCACAGTGATCATCTGTTTGTCGGTGCGTTCGAACTCGGGCAGGTAATGTGAAACTGAGCTGTCGAGCGTGAGTTCGCCGAGCTCGATGCGGCGCGCGCAGAGCATGCCGGTGACGAGCGGTTTGGTGAGTGAAGCGAGATCGTAAATCGTGTCGAGCTTGTTCGGGATGCGATAGGGCTCAACGACCGAGTGGCCCAGCGCATCGACGAAAACTATCCGATCACTTTCGCCAACCAGATACACCGCCGACGGAAACTCACCGGCGCTGATGTGCTGAGTCAGAAAAGCGGAAAGTTGTTCGTTCGGCGTGGCCATGACGATACCGCAACATGCTACCGAACATTGGCGCTGAGTTCACTCACGCCCGGGTGTTCGGCGTGCTCGCGGATTCTTTCCAGGGTGCGCAGTGCGAGGCTGAGGGCGTTCCGACCGTCCGCGCCGGAGATCGCGGGCGGCAGGCCTTTTTCGGCCGCGTCGAAGAAAGAGACGATTTCAGCGCGCAGCGGCTCGACGTCCACGACGTCGAGATGTTTGATGTGGACGCCAGGCCATGAGCCGCTCGCCGACGGCGGCGCGAGACTGCTCACCGACGCGCG
>JBKPPP010000129.1:0-7871 GCA_046733615.1 Acidobacteriota bacterium
AACCGGAACGGACGCTGAATGCGCCAGTCAAACGAGAAGTATTCGTTGTCTTTCCGCGCGGTGTTGCGATTGGTAGCGGTCCGCGCACCCGGCGTGATCGGTTGTGCGGTGCGGCCCTGCACGCGGAAGTTTCCTTCCAGGCCCCAGCCCAGCTCGATGTAGGTGAAAAAATTGAACTTGTGTCGGATGTCACGATCCGAGAGCGCGTAGTCAAGTTGGAGGTTGTTGATATCGAACGAGCGATCGGTAAACGGATCGCGTTCGTTCGAGTCGTCGTCCTTGTCTTTCGCGAGCGTGTAGTTCCACTCGAGCTGATAACGACGGCTGAAACGCTTCCTCATGCCGACCGTGAACCCGTCGTAAACAGACTTGCCGACGGAGCTTGTCACCATCGTCTCACCCAAAAACGGCGCGAAGAAATTGTTCCGGTTGACGTTGAGAAAACGAGTCAGGTGAACGCCTTTCGAATGCGTGTAGTCGACATACAGCGACCAATCTTGAGCGACCTCCTGTTCGAAGCCGACGTTCATCGTGTAGACGCGCGGGTTCTCATAGTCGCGACTGAACACGCGCACGCCGCTGAAGCACGGGAACGGATTGCTGACGGTGCCGACGACGCACGGCGTGACAGTCGAAGGCGGCGCAACGACATTTGGCCAGACCGGCGGCGTAGCGCCGGACGCGATGATCGGCGTGTTCAGAAAGATCGTCTGTTGCTGCACGCCGTTGGTCGTGATCGAGCCAACCTGCGACAGCATGTTCTGACGGGCATAGAAAACACCCGCATTCGCGCGCAAGACAGACTTGCCGACCTTCGACAGGTCCCACGCAAAACCGAGTCGCGGCTGAAACTCGTTCTTTTGATCCGGCAGTGTGCCATCAGACGGGAAGCGCGGATCGTTCAGGAAAATTCCGTAAGCCGTTTGGCTCGGCGGCACAACGGGATCTGGGAAAATCTGAGCTTCCCAACGCAGACCGTAATTCAGCGTGAAGTTCGGCCAGATCTTCCAGGAGTCCTGCGCGAAGAGTGCGATGTCTTCGTTGGAGATCTTTGAAGCGCCGGCCGCATCTGTTGCCGGACCCGTCAGACCTGCGCCCTGCAAATAAAGCAGCAACGGGCCGCCAAAAGGATCGGCGCCTCCAGTACCGGCGCCACACGTCGCCGGCGCGGTCACGAAGGTTCCGTCAGCACAGCGCACGGTGCGCGGACCGAAGCCGCCCGGCGCTGCCGGTGATGCGTAACGCAGAAAGCCCGAGACGGTATCGAAGATGTAACGGCCGGTGAAAAAACCACGGAAGACCTGATCGTTCAGCGTGTGCAGCCACTCGCCGCCAACCTTGATCGTGTGGTTGCCGGTAATAAGCGAGAGGTTGTCTTTCACCTGCGTGCGCCACAAGAGCTCGTCGACGTTCGGTTCCAGGAAGAACGGGAAACCAAACCGGAACGTCGTGTCGAAACCCATCGCGGTGTCGGCCGGAACGTTCGAATCGACCGCGAAGCGCGGGCGCAGCTCGCGAGAGTACGAGAAATGGGCCTCGTTCAACTTGGTCGGCGAAACGGTCGTGAACAGGTTGAGACGAATGACGTTGATCTTCGAGGGGCCTTCGATGCCGTTCGCCGAGTTGCCGTAGGTGGCGACGTCGAACGTTTGGTTCGTGTTCTTCGAGTAGTCGAAGTTGTACGAGACCGCCAACTGATTCGACTGGTTCAGATCGAAATCGACCTTCGCGAAGAATGCCTGGTTGTTGATCTTGTGCGCGATTGGCAGGCCTTCTTCCTGATTGATAGGACTGGAGCGGAAGAAGTTGATCAGGGCGAGTCGCTGGCAATCGACGTTGCTATTGATCTGCGGTTCGTTCGCGCCGATCGTGGGCGTGCCGACGGGACACGGCGTGCCGATCGGCTCGCTCAGGTTGGCGCGAGTCAGGTTTTCGCGAATGCCTTCAAACGCGAGGAAGTACCAGGCTTTGTCTTTGCTGAAGGGCCCGCCGATCGTCGCGCCGTACTGCTCGCGATGAAAGTCTTGCAGCGGTTTGCCGTCGGAAGTGTTTGCGGTCAGCGCTTCGAGACGTTGGAAGTAGAACGCGCTGCCATGAACGTCGTTGGTTCCTGACTTCGTGATCACGTTGATCACGCCGCCCGCGGTGCGGCCAAACTCAGCGCTTGCGCCCGTCGCGACGACCTGAAACTCTTTCACTGCTTCGAGCGTGATGTCGATCGCGGCGCGCTGTCCGCCGAGCTGCTCGCCGAAGAAGCCGTTGTTGTAGTCGCCGCCGTCGAGGCTGACGTTGTTGAAGATGCCGCGCTGACCGGCGAAGTTGATCTCGTCGCCATCCGGTCCCTGCGTGATGCTGACGCCCGGCGTGAGCGTGAGCAGGTCTTCAAACTTTCGCCCGAGAATGGGCGTGGTGCTGACGGCAGTCTCGTTCAGCGTGGTGCTGACTTCCGTCTTCACCGTATCGACGGTCGGCGTCGCCGTGATCGTGACGCGCTCCGCCACTTCCGAGATCTTCAACGTGACCGGAACGTTCAACGCCTGGCCCACCGTGAGCGCCGTCTTTTCGAGCACGGCGGTGCTGAAACCCTGTTTGGAAACGGTGACTGAATAGTTTCCGGGTTGCAGCAACGGCGCGACGAAGCGTCCGCCTTCATCAGTCGTGAGTGTGCGCGAGCTGTTTGTGTCGAGGTTTTTGATCTCGACGTTGGCGCCGGGAACAGTAGCGCCGTTTGCGTCGGTGACGGCGCCTTGGATGGTGCCGGTTGTAATCTGCGTTTGGGCGTGAATCGCCGAAGCGAGCAATAGGAGCAGAACGAAGGCTGTTGCGAGAGATCGAGTTTCGGGGAAGCTGCGAAGTACAGGGGTCCGCATAGTTTTCTCCTAAGAGTTAGAAGCGTATATTCCTCGGTCTTAAAGTCAGGGTATGTTCAAGTTTTCTGGTCCGAGGCTAGATTAGATAGAGCCCTTTAATGTGTCAATAAAAGTTTCTTTAGCCATCTTGCGAAAAGTGTGGGAAGCCTCTAGTCTCTAGCAGAGGTTCGACTGAGTGAGGCATCATTCAGTTTTAGCGTTTTAGCGAAATGCGTTCCGCACGTACCCTCAATAACGTTCGCACCGCCGGCGGCGACAAGCGCGGAGCCATTCTGCGCGCCGCCACTCGTGTCTTCGCGCACAACGGTTACTTCAATTCCAAGGTCGCGGACATCGCACGCGAAGCCGGCGTCGCGGACGGCACCGTCTATCTCTATTTCAAAAGCAAAGAAGAGATACTTCACTCCATCTTCGATCGCAGCGTCGACGAGGCGCTCGACGCCGCACGCAAGCAGATCGCGCTCATTGCCGACCCGCGCGAGAAACTTCGCCAGCTCGCGCTGTTGCACCTCGAACGGCTCGGCGCCGACCGCGATCTAGCCGTCGTCTTCCAGGTCGAGCTGCGCGGTTCGACGAAGTTTATGGAAGAGTTTTCCGCCGCGGGTTTCGCCGAGTATCTCTCGCTGATTCGTTCGACGTTTGAAGAAGGCCAGCGCGCGGGCGTCTTTCGCTCCGACCTCAATGCGAAGGTGGTGGCGAAGATTCTCTTCGGCGCGCTCGACGAGATGGCTACCAACTGGATTCTCTCGAAGCGTCGTTACAAACTCGCGCCGCTTGCCGAGCCGGTGCTCGACATTTTTCTCAACGGAGTCAAACAGTCGTGAATCACGTTGCGGAACAGGTTATCGTCCCGCGCGCGAACGCGCCGCTCCGCATACCTACTGCGCCTGATGAGCCGGCCACGCTGGTTGACGTTTTCACGCGCGTCGCGCGAAAGCACAAACGTCAAGATACTTTGAACTACAAGAGCGCCGGCGCCTGGATTCCGATCTCTTCCGATGAACTACTGGCGCGTGCGAAGCACATCGCCGCGGGACTTTACGCGATCGGAATTCGTCACGGCGATCGCGTCGCGCTGCTTTCCGACAGCCGAGTTGAATGGACTCTGACGGATGCCGGTTGTCTTTTTGCCGGTGCGGTCGATGTTCCGATTTATCCAACGCTGACGCCGCCGCAGGTGCGCTACATTTTGCAAGACTCCGGCAGCAGCGCCCTGTTTCTTGCGAACCGTGAAAAGTTTGTCGAGCTGAGACTGATACTCGCCGAGTGCCCGCACGTCAAACACGTGATCTTCTTTGAGCCGCGGGCCATCACGCGGGCAGAGGGTCTGACGTTGGCGCAGCTTGAAGCGATGGGCCGCGAGCTGGAAGAACGCGATCCGGCTTTGACCGATCGATTGGCTGCGCAAATCACTCCCGGCGATCTCGCCACGCTCATCTACACCTCGGGCACGACCGGCGAACCAAAAGGCGTAATGCTCACGCACGCCAACCTCGTTTCGAATCTGATCGACTCTTCCGGCCATCTGGAGATCAACCGAGACGACGCAGCACTGTCGGTGTTGCCGCTGTCGCATGTTTACGAGCGGCAGGCGATGTACATGTATTTGCATCATGGCATGGCGGTCTATTTCGCGGAGTCGTTGCAGACGGTTGGCGCGAATCTGAAAGAAGTAAGGCCGACGGTACTCGTCGGAGTGCCACGCCTGTTTGAAAAGATCTACGCGCGAATTCGCGAGCGCGCTGACGAGGCGGGGAAGTTGAGCTCCGCACTGCTGGCATGGTCGGTGAACGTCGCGCGCGAATATTCCCATTACTTCAACGGGCGCGAGTCAATTCCCTTCACGCTGAGACTCAAACACTGGCTTGCGTCGAAGCTGGTGTTTGAAAAATGGCGACAGGCGTTTGGCGGAAGGATTCGAATCCTCCTGTCGGGCGGCGCCGCACTGTCGGAAGACCTCGCGCGAATCTACATTGGCGCGGGCATTCCGATCATTCAGGGATACGGTCTGACTGAAACTTCACCCGTGATCACTGCCAGCGCCCTCGAAGACTATCGCGTCGGCACGGTCGGACGGCCTATTCCGCACGTCGAGCTCCGCATCGCGGAAGACGGCGAGATCGAAATGCGCGGGCCCAACGTCATGCGTGGTTACTACAACAAGCCCGAAGAGACGCGCGCCGTATTCACCGAAGACGGCTGGTTCAAGACGGGCGACGTCGGCACGCTCGACGCCGACGGCTACCTGCGCATCACCGATCGGAAGAAGGAGTTGTTCAAGACTTCGGGCGGCAAGTACATCTCACCGCAGCCGATCGAGCAGGCGATCAAAGGCTCCCGGTTTGTGAACCAGGTCGTGTTGGTTGGCGCCGAACGAAAGTTTCCAGCGGCGCTGATCGTGCCGGTTTGGGAACAGTTGGAATCGTACTGCAAGTTGAAAGGGATTGAAGTGCAGAGCCGCAGCGAACTCTGCCGGCATCCGCTAATCATCGACCTGCTTCAGCGACAGATCGACGCGCTGACACCGAACCTGGCGAAGTACGAGCGCATCAAGAAGGTGGCGCTGCTGGAGAACGAGTTCAGCATCGAAGGCGGTGAGTTGACGCCGACGTTGAAAGTGAAGCGACGCGTGATCGATCAGAAGTATCGCGACGTGATTGAAGAGCTTTACCGCGAGTGAGCCTCACCGGTTTAGATCGGTGGCCCGATCCGGCACCGACACGTTCAAGTGCAGAGCTTTCAGAATTCTTTCCCCGACCTCTTCACCCTGCCTTTGCAGCAACTGTTCTCGATAAATCGCGTTGTTTGTGCCGCGGCCCGTCGGGCCGATGACGACTGGACCGGCGCGATTCGAGTTTGGGTAAGCGGTGCCCTGCGTCACGACCTTTGCCGTTCCCGGAGCGAACACGACAAAGTCCAGTTCGAGCTCTGAGTACGGATCGCTGCTCGAGCGCATGTTGTCGGTCTTGAGTTTCAGCAACACGACGTAAGTCGTGGTTTCGGCCTTGGCGCGTTTGATTGCTTCGGCGCGATTCATCTCTTTTTCCGTCGCCTCGACGTGTGCCGACGAGCCGGAGCGCAGGCGATCGCCGCAACCGCGGATCACCGGTTCGTAAAGACTTATCGACAGCGAATCAAAATTGAAGCCGCGATCCGTTGCGAGCAGAAAACCGAGATCCGATGGCGGTTGTTTCGACTTCGGTTCGGGCGTCGGTTCGGGAGTCGGCGTGGGAATCGGCGCCGCGGGTGGCGGTTTCGTTTGTCGTCTACCGGACTGAGCGTTGACGCTCGTCGCAAACAGAGCCAGCGCCAGCAAACAAAGGACGAGCAGGTCGGAGCGAAAGCGTGTGGTTCTCATCGGTTTGGGCTGGGGAGAAAGCGGGTGAGATTGTAACACCATCAGTGAGAATCGGAAGATCGATTTGCTACACTGGCGGCGCAAATCCAGTTATGGTGAACGGAACCTTACTCATCACCGGCGTGCGCGAACAGGCGCGCCTCACGCGATCGTTCGACCTTCGGCGGGAAGACGGGCAACACGTCAGTTTTATACCCGGGCAGGTAGCGATCCTGCGCGTGCCCGGAGAAGAGCCTGCGTATTTTGCTTTCGCGAGTGCGCCGGACGATCCGGAGTTGGAAGTGCTGGTGAAACGGAAGGTCGGCGCGAGCATTGTGCTCTACGACATGAACGCGGGCGAGAAGATCGAGTTGGTGGGAATCGCCGGACACGGTTTTCCGCTCGAGCAACAAAAGCAACGCGATCTTGTTTTCGTGGCGATGGGCACGGGTGTCGCGCCGTTGCGCTCGGCTCTGCGGTACGTGTTGCGGCGCAAGGATGAGTTTGGGCAGTTAGTGGTCCTGTACGGCGAACGCACGCCTGATGATTTCTGTTATCGCGACGAGACGGAGAGCTGGGAAGATGCCGGTGTGGAGTTGCGGCAAGTGGTCTCGCGTCCGGATGGGCACGACTGGTCCGGTCCCACCGGCTACGTTCAATCGCTGCTCGACAACGTCCTCCCCGATCTGAGTTCGCCCGTCGCCCTTATCTGCGGCTCCAAAGAAATGATCGCCCAAACCCGCGAGCGCCTCGGGAAGATGGGCTTCCAGCCGAATGAAATCCTGACAAACTACTGATCTCCGGTTATCACACTAATCACTCCTGGAAGAAGTCGCTGGCCTTAATGATTGTTGCGTTGCAGTACCGCTGAATCAGTTTAAAGTCGTTCCAGTTTTCCGTCACACTTTCGCCTTGTGCCTGCGCGCGCTGACTGTGATGAGAACATCGAGCGCCATCCGCTGCGAGGCTCCGACTGGCAACGGCCTCAGTTTTCCCTGATCCGCTCGCCGGCGATCTGAGGAAAGCAGAAACAGGATTCGAGAGGCGTTGAACCAGTCTTCTTCGTTCGGCACAATCAGCGATCGGTCTCGCTGATACTGTCGAGCATCTGTTCGAGTCGCTTACGCCGCGATTCATCTATGGGGCTTCCGACAAGTTCCATCAGCACAACTGCTGACATTAGGAATTTTTTCGGTAAATCGCGTGGGGAGGTGAGTCTTCGGGAAATGAAAACTGACGTGTCGTAGGTGAAGTACGGCATCGGAATAATCGGAGTTTATGCGTCTATCTAAGGATTCTTGGGATGATAACTGTCGTAAATCATCTGAGCGACTTTGATTGTGAGCTTGGCCCTTTTTAACCAACGCTCCTCCTCCAACTGCGCTTTCGTTTTGCGCTTCGCCGGTTTCGCCTTATTGCTGCGTTTTGCCGCAGTCTTGCGTGTGCGCGAAGAAGCCTTCTTTGAGCGAGAAGCGTTCTTTGAGTGTGAAGCAGTGTGAGTTTTGGATTGCTTTGTTGTAGCCATGTCGCGCAGTCTAGCACACTCTCAACGAGCTCGATGGTTACGTCAGATTGCGCGCGTGCTTACTCGTGCCGCAACGCGATGAGGGGATCGACTTTGGTTGCGCGTCTGGCGGGCAGGTAACAGGCGAGGAGTGCGGCCA
>JBKPPP010000130.1:0-12501 GCA_046733615.1 Acidobacteriota bacterium
ACTGACTCCGCGAAAACGGAAACCGGCGGCGCGCCCGTCAGAAACTGCATCAGGTCGACGAAGTGACAGACTTCCGCGACGATGCGTCCGCCGCCTTCGTGCGGGTCGTGCGCCCAGTGTTCTTTTGGCAGGTGACCTGCGTTCACGCGGTAAAGAATCGACAGCGGCGTGTCGCGCTTTGCAACAAACTCGCGTGCTTCGCGCGCGAGCGGCGAGAAGCGGCGGTTGAGCCCAACCATCAACCGGCCGGTCGATTGCGACGCAGCTTCCAGCACCGACTCGAGTTGCTGATCGTTGAGCGCGAGCGGCTTCTCGACAAACACGTCCTTGTTGAGTTCGAGTGCTTTGCGCGCGAGCTCGGCGTGCAGATCGTGTCGCGTGCCGATCACGACCAGGTTCACGTCCTCGTCATTTAGCACTTCATCCGCGCTCGAAACCGCATAAGCAAACCCGAATCGCTTGCCGACGTCGTGCGCGGAGATCCCCGAGGCGGTCGCGATCGAGCGAAACTCGACGCCTGCCGTTTTGAAGTGCGGCAGCAACATCGCCGGGACGTAGCCGCCCGCGCCAATCACACCCAGCCGGATCGAGCCTTCGGCCTTGCGCGGCGCCGGCTTCGCACCGAGCGCGATGCGCCGCGAGACGTCCGCATCCGGATCGTAATTCAACAGCACTCCGAGATAAGGCTCAGTCGCGTCGCCGGAGATCAACTGATACGCACGCTCGGCGTCTTCAATGCGAAACCGGTGAGTCGTCAATCGCTCGACATTCATTTTCTTCGCGCCGATCAGATCGAGGAAGCTCTCGATGTTTCGCTTCTCGGTCCAGCGCACGTACGGCAGCGGATAGTCGTGGCCCTTCTCTTCGTACTCCGGATCGTAACGCCCAGGCCCATACGACATCGAAATGACCAGCTTGAGCTCACGACTGAAAAACGGTTGCCGCGGAATGTCGAGACCAGTCATGCCGACGACGATCACGCGCCCCTTCAAACGTGAGACACTCGCGGCGAGCTCGACCGGCTCGTTGGAATCTGTCGCCGCCGTAATCAACACCGCATCCGCGCCGCGCCCGCGCGTCCAGTTTCGAATGGACGCCGCCACCGCACCGTGCGAAATCTCGGCCTGATCCGCGCCCAGCTCGCGGGCCAGGGTTACTCGCGCCGCATCGAGATCGAGACCAAACACACGACAGCCGTTCGCCTTGAGTAACTGCACCGTCAGTTGGCCCACCAATCCCAGCCCGATCACGACCACGGACTCGCCGAGCGTCAGCTCCGCCAGCCGCACGCCTTGCAGCGCGATCGCGCCGAGCGTTCCGTAAGCGCCAGCTTCGAAAGTCACGTTCGCGGGAAGCTGAACACAAAGGTTCTTCGGGACCGACAAAACTTCCGCGTGTGACGCGTAACCGACACCCGCGCACGCAACGCGATCGCCGATCTGAAACTCTGTCACGTCCTGGGCCACGCCCGCGACTATCCCGGCGGCGCTGTAACCCAGCGCCTGAGAAACGGCCATCTTGTCGCGCACGGCGGAGATCGTATTCAGCAGTCCGTCGCTCTTCACTTTCGCGACCACGGCTTTCACCAGATCGGGTCGCTGGCGCGCCTCCTGGACCAATCCTTTGCTAACCATTTCGACCGCGGCGCGTTCGGTTCCCGCGCTGATCAGTGAAGCAACGGTGCGCACCAGCACACGCCCGCGCTGCAACGCCGGCACCGGCACCTCGCCGACGAACGGTTTTCCGGTCTTTCGGTTTTGCAAAACCTGCTTCATCAGCTAACTTAATCTCTTAATCCGCTTTCCTATTAAGCTGTTTCGCAGCCAACACCCGCTCGATCAAATCCGCTACCCACTGCGCTCGCGCATCCCAGGTCCCCGATGCCACCGCAGCCTGTCTCTTCTTTCCTGCCTCCGGATCATTTTCGCGTAGCGCGTCTTCAACCAGCGCAAAAAACTGCTCCCGGCTGCGCGCGATGCGCAACACATCGCCCATCGGTTCGTACTCAGGCAGCGGCGCAATCACTACCGGCTTCCCCGTCGCGAGATACTCGCGCACCTTGATCGCCGACCCGTAGCTCGTAAAAGACTGCTCAGTTTCCCACGGCAACACGCAAACGTCGAATCCCGACGCGTACGACGGCAGCTCCGCGTACGGCACGGGCGGCAGAAAATGGGTGTTTGGCAGGCCTTCGATCTCCAGCCCGCGCGACTTGTTGCCGATGAAGATCCACTGCCACTCCGGCCGCTCTCGCGCCGCCCGCTTGATCAGCTCCTGATCAACCAGCCACGGCTCGATCGCGCCGAAGTAGCCCAAACGCGGACGCGGAATGCTCGCAATCTGCGGCGCTAGCGCGACCGTTCCCTCGCCGACGCGCCGCCAGTGATCGTAATCCACTCCCTGCTCCAACAGGTAAGAACGTTCGCAGCCGCGCGTGGCTTCGTGGAAGAGCTTGCGGCCTGAGTAGAACACCAGGTCGGCCGCGTCGATGGCGCGTTCGTGCAGCCGGCGGATCAACGCCGGGTCGGTCGCGTGGTCCATGGAGTTCGCATCATACTTGTCTGAAACCTGGTAGACGACCGCTGCCTCGTCGAAAGCGCCGATCATCTCCGCGGCGGTCGGAATCGCGATCCAGAGAATCGGTTTCGTGAGGCCCCGGCTGCGCGCGAGTTTTCCGATTTGCGCGCCAAGCAGGCGCCGGTTAGCGGCGCGCGCGGCGGCGCTGCCGAAGAACGGCAAAATCGCCGGCGAAACTACGGTGATGCCTTCTTCCGTCTGGCGCGCGAGTTTTGAATAACTACCGAGCTTGCGCTTGATGCGCGGCAGCAGGTCTTTGTGTGCGAGCGCGGGAAGGCCCATCGAGATCGAGTTTACAAAGATGACTTTGTTTCCCGCGCGCGCGAACTTGCGCATCAGGTGCGCCTTGGAGTGCGGATGGTGATACCACCAGTCTTCACCGCCAAAGCAGATTATCGATCGGTCGCGCAGCATGAAGGTTAGCCACAGATTACACGATCCGTGTCATCCTTGTTTCTCTTTGCCTGTGAAAAGACCTGCTCCAACGTCAAGTGAGCGTGAATAAATCCAGGCTCGTCTCTTCTGTGTTCCGCTGTGCTTGCCGGCACGACCTACCCTGACGCGCGAATGAACACGGATAAGAAGATGCGTGTCTTTCCGTGTTTCTCTTGCCTGCCAGGCCGACCTGACAAGCCGTAGGTGATCAGCGTACCCTGACTCCTCAATGAACACGGATAAGAAGATGCGTGTCTTTCCGTGTTTCTCTTGCCTGCCAGGCCGACCTGACAAGCCGTAGGTGATCGGCGTACCCTGACTCCTCAATGAACACGGATAAGACCGAGAGAGTACGACCACGCATGATACATTAGACCGCGAGCTATGAGCCTGACAGACCGGCCAGCCGTCATCACCGCGGTTTTGTCGTTGGCGCTGGTGCTTCTTTATCTCGCGTTTCCCACGAAGGCTTACTACTGGGACGGCATCGTCTTCGCCCAGGCCATTGAAGACGCCTCTGGCCTAAGCGCGTCGCTGGCCCACCCGAACCACCTCGCCTACAACTTCTTCGGTTACGTCTTCTATCGCCTGTTGCGAACGCTCGCCTTCGACGTTCGCGCGCTCACCGCGTTGCAGATACTCAACAGCATACTCGCCGCGGCCTGCGCCGCGTTGCTGTTCGCGATACTCAGAGACGCGTTGCGCTCGCTGTACCTCTCGGTCTGCATGACGTTGCTGTTCGCGTTCTCCGCGACGTGGTGGAAGTTTGCGACCGACGCGAACGCCTACGTCCCGAGCGTCTTCTTTCTGCTCGTGAGCTTCTACCTCGTGCTGCCGGATCGAAAACCCGCGCCCGTGCTGCTCGCCTTACCGTTCTTCGCCGCGATGGCTTTTCACCAGCTCGCTGCGATCGCGTATCCAGTCTTCGCGCTGGGCGTCTACTTGCAGGACGGGTCGCTTTCGTTGAGACGGCGCGCGTGGAATGCGGCCGTGTTTTCGCTGGTCGCCTTTGTCTTGATCGTGGGATTGTACGCAGCCGTTTTCTACCTGGCGACGGGAACACTCGACCTGGCGCGCTTCTGGCGTTGGACAGTTTCATACTCGCCCGACGCCGACACGCGATTCAGCTTCCGGTCGAATCTCGGTTATTCGCTTCGCGGCGAGGTGCGACTCTTCTTCGGCGGCCGGTTCAATCTGCTGAACGGCCTGAAGTCTTACCCGATCTTGTTGCTATTAGTCGTCTGGTTTGCCGCGGTGCTCGCCTTCATCATCGCGATCGCGAGCAACCTGTCCGCCGCGCTCAAACTGCGACTGCTGGAACGGAGGCTGAACCCGCCCCAACAGACCATGCTGCTGCTCTCGCTCTTGTGGGCCGCGGTTTACCTCGTGTTTCTCTTTTTCTGGTTACCGCAGAACACGTTCTACCGGCTGTTCTATCTTCCGGCACTGATCCTGCTACTCGGGCTGGCGCTGACGTCGATTCAGCAAGACGGCGCTCACCGCACGTACGCGACGGCGCTGTTCGTCGCCGCGGTCGGGTTGGCGAATTTTCTGTTTCTGATTTATCCGTTTTCGCACGTGGAGAAATATCCGCCGCTGGCGTTTGCGTTGCAGATGAGTCGCGAATGGCCTGCGGGAATGCTGGTGTACTACGCGGCGCAAAACTCAGACGAAGCGCTGGTGCGTTACTTCACGCCTGGGACGCAGTGGAAACTGTTGGAGAATGATCTTCCGCCAGACACGGAAGCCTGGCTTGAAACGACCGCTATCGATCGCCTCGCGCAAACGCCCGACGGCGCGCGCTGGCTGCAAGCGCATGCTGTTCCGGATTCTTTGCGCCAACTCAACAACGGCGCCTATCGCATCCGCTTTATCAAGGTTTCAATCCCACCCTAAAAACCTGCGCCATCTCGCATCCGCAATTACAGCGGTTTCCTCGCAACGCAAAGCCCGGAAACACCGAACGGCAAATTCATGTAACGCAGAATCGTGCTCTCCGTCCCGAGCACCTTACCAAGCACGCCGTTGAGCGCCGGAACGTTGATCGTGTTCTCAGTCTCCGTCTTGATGCCGGTCAAACGCATCAACTTTCGCACGAGCAGAATCGGCAGGAAGAAGGTGATGTTTGCGTAGGTCGATCGCTCGATCTCGAAGCCAGCCTGCTCCAATACCCGCCGCAGCTCCGGCAAACGGTACCGCCGGCGATGATTGCTGACGTCGTCCTGCAAGCCCCACAAAAACATGAACGTCGGCACAAACAGAAGCGCATGCCCGCCGGGCCGCAGCACGCGAAACATCTCGCTCAGCCCCGCGAGATCGTCGTCCATGTGTTCCACCACGTCGAACGCAGTGACGAGATCGAACGTGTTATCGTCGTACGGCAGCTCCTCGCCCGCGCCCTGTTTGACATCGCTCAGCCCGCGTTCGCGACAAAAAGCGAGCGCGTCTTCAGAAACATCGACGCCCTCGGCGTCACCGTACCGCGAAAGCAGCAGCAGGTTCGCGCCGGTGCCACAACCCACGTCCAGAATGCGCGGCCGGCGATCGGTCACGCCGCGGCAGATCTCTTCGACAAAACCGGCGATGATCCTGCGGCGCCCGATGTACCACCAGTGCGACTGCTCCACCTTGTAGAGAATCGGGTAGGTGTGAAGCATCATCTCGCGCGGCAGCGCGCCCGGGATCGTTTTTACGTCTGAATCCATACTCATCTGCTAAATACCCGGCCGGCAAACACGATCAACAGCGCGTGCATCGGCAGCACGTAACGAATCTCCGTGTGCGCCGACGTGCCGGGGACAAGATAATAAAGAATCGTCACGAACAAAATACAACTCACCCGCCAATCGCGCCGCACCGCCAGCCAAATGCCCAACGCCGCGAGGGGTAGAAACAGGTATCGCACGACGCTCTGAACCATTCCCAGCAGGTTCACTCCCAACGCGAGCAGGCCGCCCTGCCGTTCCGCCGGCAGACACTTGCGGCTCGTCACGTTGATGCCGCTCGAAGCCGAGTAGGGTACCGGATCGCCCGCCACTTTCAACATGCCCCACATCCGGCGCAACATCACGCCGGCGTACCAGATCGGATGTTGCCTGATGAACGCCAGCGACTCGCGAGTCCGCTCGCGATCGCGGCGAATCCCGTCCGGCCACTGCGCCTCGATGGGAAAGTCGGGTGGCAAACCCATTTTGATCCGCTCGTGCTCGATCATCTTGTCGTCGCCGAAAAGAAAGCCGTGACTGCGGCCGAGCTCGGTCTCGCCGAGTCCTTCCCAAAGGTTCGTGCCGATCGTGCCGCCGGTCGGGGTGAAGTCGGGAAAGACGATGTAGTTGCGCACGACGATCGGAGCGATCACGCCAGCAGTTGCCAGCAACAGCGTCACGCTCAGCAACAACCTTCGCCGCCACGGCGTACGCATGAACAGGAGCAGCGCGAAGGCCCAGCCGAAGCAGAGATACAGCGGATTCACGCGAAACCAACAGGCCACGCCGAGGAGAATTCCCGCGCCCGCTGCCCACCACACGCCCGTGCGCTGCGCTGCGATCAGCAACAACCAAATGCCGCCCAGCACGAACCAGTTCGCAGGAGCGTCGGCCGACGGATAAGCGCCGTACATCGCCAGCAGTGGCGACAGTGCAAACAGGAAAGCTGCCGCGATAGCGGCGCGCCAGCCAAACGCCGTCCATGCTATTCCCGCGATCAGCACAAACGAGAGAACCAGGTCCGCAATCCACTGCACATTTTGCACTGCATAAGCCGAGCGCTCGCCGCCCAGTTTGTAAATAAGCGCAACGCAGGCCGTGAACCCCGGCGGATACTGCGCCAGATCGGTTCGCGTGGGATCGTCGATCCAGAAGAGTCTCTGCCGCCCGTCGAGAATGTCGCGCGCCTGGCGATCGAACTTCGCGTAGGAGCCAAACTGGAACCACGCCGGATCGTTGAGGTGCGCGCGCATGAACTGAAGCGTCAGCACACGCACGCAAAACGCGAGCAGAAAGGCGCTCAGCAACAGCAGCAGATATTTTCGGGTGAACAGTGAGCCCCGGATACGGATTGGTCCCGCAGCGCTGCTGCTAGACAACAGCCTTTACCTCGTGAGCCTTCGCTTTCTCTTTCGCGTTGGTCGCGGGGAAGCCCAGTCGCTCCTGCACGATGTACAGCGGCCGTCGTTTGACTTCCGTGTAGATGCGCCCGAGATACTCGCCGAGAATCCCAAGCGAGACCAACTGCACGCCGCCCATGAAGAGCACCGCAACGAAGAGCGACGCCCAGCCGCGCGTCAGGTGTTTGTCCAGCAACCGATCGACGATCGCGACGATGATTCCCGCGACTGCGATCCAGATCGCGAGAAACCCGGTCCAGATCGCGACCTTCAACGGAGCCAGCGAAAACGAGATGATGCCGTCCATCGCGAAGTTGATCATTTTGCGGAGCGGATACTTGCTCTCGCCGGCCGGCCGCGCCGCGCGGGAGTAAGGCAACGCTATCTGACGAAATCCGGCCCAGCTAACCATGCCGCGCAGAAAACGCGCGCGCTCCGGCATCTCGTTGATGACCTCGACCACCACGCGATCGAGCAGACGAAAGTCGCCCGCATCGAGCGGCATCTTCGTGTCCGAAAGCCGGTTAATGATTCGGTAGAACGCTTTCGCGGTCCAAAGTTTGAACGTGCTTTCGCCTTCGCGCTCGAGGCGCGTGCCGTACACGACTTCGTTACCTTCACGCCAGAGCTCGACCATCTGCGGAATCAGCTCCGGCGGATCTTGCAGGTCGGCGTCGATGATCACGACGGCATCGCCGGCGGCCTGTTCGAGTCCAGCGGTGACGGCGATCTGGTGACCGAAATTGCGAGAGAACAGGATGACGCGCACGTGCGGATCGAGCAGTTGCAAGCCGACGAGCAGCTCCTGCGTGCGGTCGCGGCTGCCGTCGTTGACGAATATCATCTCGTAGTCGAGGTTGTTCAGCCCGCTCAGCACGTTCGTGAGCCGCTCGTGCGTCGCGACCAGCACGGCCTCTTCGTTGTAGCAGGGAATGACGACTGACAGCAGCATGCGTTTATTTGCGGGCGGTCACGATTACGTTCCACCCGATTCGCTTTCCCATTCGTCCCAACAGACTTTCCGAAACCAGTGGGGCCAGAAACCTCAATTCTTCTCGGGTCAATTGCTCGACCTCGATCTTCACATCGCGAAAGCGTTCGAACAACCGGCGCGCCTGCTTGCGGCTGTAAACCTTCACCAGCGGCCGTGCACCGTGGTCGCTAAACTCGATCACGCGGCTCATTATCTCTTCCGCCGATCGTCCGCGTAAAAATTCCGCACCCAGCAATCCGCGCCGCAAGACGATCTCGAGCCAGTAGTTCAGCGAGTGCCGATGATAAAGCATCACCTTCGCAGTTCCAGCCGGCCGCAGCACGCGATGAAGCTCGCGTATCGCACCCGCGGTGTCGGGCGTGTGGTGCAACACACCGTTTGAGTAAACGACGTCGAAGCTTTCAGACCGAAACGGCAACTGCTCGCCGTCTGAGATCAGAAACGTGCCGTCGAAGCCGTAGAGCGAAAACCGGTGGCGCGTTATCTCGACCGAGCGCGGCGTCAGATCGATTCCGACGCAACGCGCGCCGCCACGCGCAAACTGCAACAGGTCGGTGCCCATGCCGCAGCCGACTTCCAGCAGACGCGCTCCGCGGAAGTTCGTAAAACCCATCACGCGCGGCATCCACGGCGCGTACTGCGAATAGCGGTACCGCTCAACCTCGTCAAAGAACTCGCGCGTTCCGAGCTCGTGTTCGCGATCCGACTCCGCCCCACACGGATCCTGGGTCCACTGCTCGCGCGCCCGAACTTTTTCTTCAGCGAGGCTGGTCATCTTCATTGAGCCCTGGGCGGCCACGGATAAACACAGATTCGGTTGAGAGCAGACGCGGATGAACTTAGCTCTTTGCCAACTCAATCTGTGTTCATCCGTGCCCTAACTCGAGTCACGCAGCCACGAATCGTACGCCTGCACGACGCGCTGCGCGTTGCGCGCCCAGGTGTGGCTCCGCACGGCCGCCGCGCGGGCGTTTGGACCGAGTCGCGCACGCAGTGTCTCAGACTCCACCAATCTTACGATAGCGCCCGCCAGCTCCGGCACATTTCCCGGCTCGACCAGCAGCGCCGTCTCTTCGTCACCCAGCACTTCGCCGATCTGTCCGAGACGGCTCGCGACGATCGCTTTCCCCATCGCCATGTACTCGAAGATTTTTGTCGGCGAACCGAAGAAATCGCTGCCATCGGCGAGCGGAACGTGCGGCGCGATCAGGATGTCGCAGGCGTCCAGCAACGCGGGCACTTGCTGGTGCTCGACCGCGCCGGTAAAGATCACTCTGCCGCTCTCGCGTTCGTGCTCGAGTATCCGCTCGACCTCGCCGTGCAGGCTGCCGGTGCCGACAATCAGAAACCGCACCGGCGCCTCTTTCGGTATGGTCTTGATCGCCTGCGCCAGCTCTACCACGCCATGCCATGGCCCGAACGTTCCGACAAACCCGGCTACCAAATCCCCGGAATTGATTCCCAATTGACGCCGCACCTCAGCGCTGCCAACTCCGGGCCGAAACAACTCCGCGTCAACACCGTTTGGATTGAGAATGATCTTGGCGGCAGGCACGCCGCGCGCTTCCAGGTTCCGCCGTTCAACTTCCGACACGACAAAAATACGCGCCGCGGCCAGAAGGTTCAATCGCTCGTAACGCTCGAGCAGAGCCAGGCTCCCGACGCGGTCCCAGTGCCGGCCCACCCAAACCTCCGAACCGTTGTATTCGAGAAACAGCGGCCGGCTGGTGCGGACCGCCGCCGCGACGCCTGCCCAACTGAACCGCGCATAACGTTGATAGATGAAATCCGGCCGGGCGCGCTCGATCAGCGGCACCACACCCCGCGTGAAGACGAGGTTGTTGTGGATGTCGAAAAGCGCACGCGTGGCGCCGCTCGTCTCTGGCGGAATCGTCGTGAAATTTTCCTGCGACGCGTCGAGACCGGCGATCGCGTCGTTGCTGATGATCTCAACTTCCGCGCCTGCCGCTTCGAGCGCTTCGACCACTCCCTTGATGTGACTGGCAGCGCCGCCCGCCTGCGTGCCCGGTCCAGGCGTCGCGCGCAGGTAAGCCACTCGCAGCGGACGCGACTCGCGCGCCCTTTCGTGAGGACGTTTGTACAATTCTCCGGCTTCGCGTTCCAGCCGGAGCAGTTCGCGGCGCGAGCGAGCGGAGTCGATCGCGCTGGTCAACGCTTCCTGGCCCAACCGCAGCGGCGCGCCCGCGACCAGATTCATGCGGCTCTTCTGAAGCAAGCCGTCGTGACTGTCGAGCATGACAACTTCGCGCGCACCCGCCAGCGCGCCGAAAAGCATGAACAAATTTTGGCCGCGCTGCCATGAGAGCCGTTCGGTGGCGATAACAAAAACTTCAGGCCCGCGCGCACGCAACGAAGCAAGCCGTTTGCGCACACCGCCCATTTCAAACTCCGCTCGCGAGATCGTTTCGATCGTCGCTTGCGGATAAAGTTGGGCCAGTCTCTGCTGGCAACGAGCGGCATCGCCGCTGAGCGTGAGCAGCACAACTTTCATCTACCGCAGGCTCCCGCGCACAAACACCTCGGCAAACGAGCGCTCCGTGCTGGAGCCGAAGTGCCAGGCGACCAGGCAGAAGATCAGCGCGTAGCTGAACGTCGAAGCGATCGCCGCGCCGTAAGCGCCAAACCGCGGCACAAGCGTGAAGACCAGCACCAGGTTGATGACGAGCGTGAACAGCCAGTAGAGCGGAATCGCGCGCGGCAGCCCAAGCGCGTTGAAGTGCTGGACCAGCACCGATTCGAGCCCGATGAGATAAACGCCGGGCAGCAGAATCAGCAGCAGCGGAGTCGCGTCCCTGAACGCCGGTCCATAAACCAGCGGCAACAGAAAACTCCCGGGAACCGCGACAGCGCAACAGACGAGCATGATCAGGGCCGTTTGCCGGGTCACGAATGAAGTAGTTTCACCGCGCGCGTCCTGCTCGGCGGTCACGCGGGGAAACAGCAGCGTCGCCACCACGCTGGGCAGCAGCATCAGCAGCAGCGAAAACTGCGTCGCAACACTGTAAACGCCCGCCTCGCTCGGACCGCGAAACAGATTCACGACGAGCAGGTCGACGCGAAAGATGATCGCGCCCGCGAGTATCGAGATGTGAAACTTCAGCCCGTAGGTGATCATCTTGCGCAGCAGTGCGACGTCGGCGCGCCAGCGTGAGGACGCAAGATGTTTTCCGGAGACAAGCAGAAACAGAAGGATCACTACGGCCATCAGGATGCTCGCGGCGGTGTTCAGCGTTACGAGCGCTTCTAGTCCGGAGCTAAACACGACCAGAACGATCAGCGCGTTGAACAGCACGAACGATTGGGCCGCGAGATCCAGCAGGTTGAACTCTCGCACTCTTCCAACTGCCAGCAGGATGTTGAGGCCGATTAGCGTGAGTAGTTGGAAGGGGATTGAGAGCGCGGCGATCTTGATTAGTGAGGGTGAAATGAGGCCAAACCAATCTCCGCGTATCAAACTCACCAAAACCAACGCGACTGCCAGTAATGAACCGGCTGCCATCGCAAACAACAAAGAGTTGATCGCGGCGGCGCGATACTGATTGCGATCCTGCGCGATGAAATAGGTGTTCGCGGATGGCAGCCCGAGGCTGCCGAGCTGCACGATCGTCGTCACCGCGACATTGATCACCGCCAGCTCGCCGACGCCCTGCGCGCCAAGCCAGTGCGCGACGATGATTCCGGCGCCGACGCTGTTCACGATCATCAGCAGTCGCGTGATCAGCGTCAGCGCGATGTCGGCAGTGAATTTTTCGAACCGCGGCTTCATCCTCGATCGATCCAGCGCTCATACCACAGACTCAGATTCAACAACGCCCAGAGATGAAAGCCCCAATCCTTGGTCCCGCTGCGATGCTCCTCCAACATGCGCCCGACAAACGCATAGTCGAGCAATTCACGCCGGCGCATCGTCGAATTCATCAGGTGCTCGTCGAACCAATCGCCCAACCCCTCGCGAAACCACTCACGCACCGGCGCGCCAAAGCCGCGTTTGGGCTCGTAGAGCAGATCGTGCGGCAGAATGTTTTCCAACGCCCGTTTGAGAATGTGTTTGCCGGTCGTGCCGGCCACTTTCAGCGAGCGCGGCACACCAAGCGCATATTCGACGAGATGATGATCGAGAAACGGCACGCGCGCTTCCACGCTCGTCGCCATCGTGATCTTGTCGACACGCATCAGCAGCAACTCCGGCAACCGCAGCTTCAACTCGAGATAAGTCATGCGCGTGAGAAAGTCCGAGTCCGGGCGCTCGTTTTCGATCTGCTTCAGATACGGCTCGATCACATGCAACGATGAGAGACCATTCATCCGGCGGCGCAGTTGTCGCGACAGCACGCGCGACTTGAACGTTTCGTCGTAAACAACCGTCGCG
>JBKPPP010000131.1:0-6375 GCA_046733615.1 Acidobacteriota bacterium
GGCGTCGTCGTGTCGCCGGATGGGAAGCGCGTTTACGTTGCGACAGGCCGGGGAAACAGTATCGCCGTGATCGACGGCGAGCAGTTGACCTTGGTTACTTTGATCGCGGTCGGCCAGCGACCGTGGGGCCTCGGGCTAACACCGGACGGCCGCAAGCTTTACACCGCCAACGGTCTCTCAAACGACGTCTCCGTCGTCGACACCGCGAGCAACAAAGTGATCGCCACAGTCAAAGCCGGCGACGGCCCCTGGGGAATAGCTCTATAAAGGCGGAAATCCGCCCTTGCATCCGCCTAAAACCCGGTTCTGTCTATCTACCGCAACCTAAGCTGTGGTATAAACTGCCGTACCCCCGCTTGTTAAATCAGATTCCCCAAACCTGACCTGGCACTGCTCTGCCGGGAGGAGCCCTTTTTGAGCACACGAATACGGAATAATCGCACTAATGACATGGCGGATCTGCAAAAGGAAAGGACGGGCATTCCGGGTTTTGATGAGATCACCAACGGCGGCCTGCCCGCCGGCCGTCCCACGCTCGTCTGCGGCAGCGCCGGCGCGGGCAAGACGCTCTTCGCGATGGAATTTCTCGTTTGCGGCGCCACCATGTTCAACGAGCCCGGCGTGTTCATGTCCTTCGAGGAGACCGACGAAGAACTGACCAAAAACGTCGCGTCGCTCGGCTTCGACCTCACACAGCTCATCGCCGACAAGAAACTGCTGCTTGAGTACGTCTTCGTCGAGCGGTCTGAGATCGAAGAGACCGGCGAATACGATCTGGAAGGCCTGTTTCTCCGTCTCGGTCACGCGATCGATTCGATCGGGGCCAAGCGCGTCGTGCTCGACACGCTCGAAGCGCTCTTCTCCGGCCTGCCAAACGAAGCGATCATCCGCGCGGAGCTGCGCCGACTGTTTCGCTGGCTGAAAGAACGAGGCGTGACGGCGGTCATCACCTGCGAGCGCGGCGAGGGAACTCTGACGCGCTACGGTCTCGAAGAATACGTTGCCGACTGTGTGATTCTGCTCGACAACCGCGTACAGAAGCAGATCTCGACGCGGCGGATGCGCATCATCAAGTATCGCGGCACCTCGCACGGCACGAACGAGTATCCATTCCTGATCGATGAAAAAGGCTTCACAGTTTTACCCATCACGTCGATCGGTCTGAGTCACAAAGCACCGACGGAGCGGATCTCTTCCGGCAACGCCCGTCTCGACACGATGTTGGATGGGAAAGGTTTTTATCGCGGCAGCTCGATTCTCGTTTCGGGCGCCGCGGGCACGGGCAAGAGCACCATCGCCGCGCATTTCGTAGAGGCCACGTGCCGCCGTGGCGAACGCGCGCTGTTCTTTGCCTTCGAAGAATCGCAGGACCAGATCATCCGCAATATGCGTTCGGTCGGCATCGAGCTCGAGAAATACGCGAAGAAAGGCCTGTTGCAGTTTCACAATGCGCGGCCGTCTGCGTTTGGACTTGAGCTACACCTGGCGCTAATTCATAAAGTCGTCGCTGAGTACCAGCCCAGCGTGGTAATCATCGACCCCCTCACCAACTTCCTGGCGGTAGGAGACGTGACGGAAACGAAGTCGATGCTGACGCGGCTGATCGATCTCCTGAAGACAAATCAGATCACGGCAATCTTTACGAGCCTGACCGCCAGCGGGCGCGAAGTAGAAGACTCGGAAGTCGGCGTCTCGTCGCTGATGGATACGTGGATCCTCGTGAAGAACATCGAGTCAAACGGCGAGCGTAATCGAGGTCTCTACATTTTGAAGGCGCGTGGTATCGCCCATTCGAATCAAGTGCGCGAGTTTGTGCTGACAGACAACGGCATGAAGCTGATCGACGCCTATGTCGGCAATGAAGGTGTGTTGATGGGCTCAGCGCGGTCTGCTCAGCTTGCCCGGGAGAATGCCGCGGTGGTAGAACGCCAGGACTCGAGACAACGCAAAGAACGCGAGTTGAAGCGCAGGCAGGAGCTATACGAAGCGCAGCTCGTGGCGCTGCGGAATCAATACGAAAGCGAGCGTGATGTAATCATCAAGGATTTGGAAGAAGATCGAAAACGGGAAGACGTCGCCGCCGCTCAACGCGTGGAAATGGCGCGGTTGCGTCATGCCGACAACGGAACGGAAGCTGAAGTCGAAGCGAATGGCGGAAGAAAATCTCGGAAGGGAACTGTCAGATGAAAGCTATCCCCCCAAAGCGATCACGAGGAGCCGCCTCGAATGGGCACAATGGGCCCTCTGACGGCGAGGAGTCCGGCCGTTGGAATCTGCGCTTGTATGTTGCCGGCCAAACCCCGCGATCGATGACCGCGTTTAAGAACCTGAAAAGCATCTGTGAAGAGTATCTACAGGGCAAGTATCACATCGAAGTCATCGACTTGTTGGAAAACCCCACGCTTGCTCGCGGCGATCAAATACTGGCTATCCCGACACTCGTACGGAAACTCCCACAGCCAATCCGGAAGATCATCGGGGATCTCTCCAACACTGAACGCGTCCTGGTTGGGCTCGATATCCAGCCACGGTAAAGAGAAGTGACTAATGCCAAAACCGAGCAACGACCAGAATCCCAATGGTAATGGCGACTCTGCGCGCAAGCGGCGCAATACGACGGAGGCTTTCGAAGAAGCCCTAAAAAATGGTAAACCCGAACGAACGGAATACATTCTGCGCTTGTATGTAGTTGGTTCCTCCATACGTTCCCTCAGAGCCATCTACAACTTGAAGAAGCTCTGTGAAGAGCACCTGCCCGACGGGTACGAGCTCGAGGTAATCGACATCTACAAGAATCCGGCAGCAGCACGAGAGGAGCAGATCATCGCCGCTCCGACCTTGATCAAAAAACTTCCTGCACCGCTTCGTAGATTCGTCGGCGACCTCTCAAACACGCAAAAGCTTCTCGTCGGCATGGACATCTACCCACGACAGCACCCGAACGATCAACCGGGAACTGCCGGGCCGTAACTTACGATGGAGCGATCCGGAATGGAAAGAATGGACGCTATCGAGAACTCAAATCCACTGGATAACGAGTTAGCGGACCTGCGGCGCCGCCTCGAGGAAGCGGAAGACACGCTGCGCGCGATTCGCAACGGCGAAGTTGACGCGCTCGTCGTCGACGATCCGCACGGCGAAGTAATCTACACGCTGAGCACCGCCGACTATCCGTACCGGCTCATGATCGACGAGATGAACCAGGGCGCGGTGAGCGTTTCGCCCGACTCGATCATTGTCTACAGCAATCGAAACTTCGCAGCCATTGTCGGGTTCCACGGATCTAGCGTCAGCGGCAGTTCCTTCGGCGAGTACGTCGTGCCGGACATGCGCGACCAGTTTCTCCAGGATCTCAAACAGGCGCGAACGGAGGCTGTTCGTCGCGACTACCTGTTGAAACACCAGAGTGGCCGCGAGGTTCCCGTCCTGATCTCTTTCGCCAAGCTTCAACCGCAAACGAACTCGATCAGCATCGTCGTCACCGACCTGACGCACCAGAAAGAACTGGAAGAGGAGCTCCGCAAAGCGAAGACGAACCTCGAGGAGCAAGTCGAGGAACGGACCCGGGCGCTTCGCGATAGTGAACGCCGGCTCTACCGCATCCTCGAGCACAGCGCGGAAGACCTGAAAGCGATGCGGCGGCTGAACGAGATCGGCACTCGCTGCGCGCGCGACGGTCACGATCGGCCCGCTTGTCTCACGGAGATCCTGAAAGTCGCGATTGAAATAACCGGCGCCGACAAGGGCAATATCCAGTTGGTGGACCAGGCTTCGGGCGCGCTGAACATGGGGACTGAATCCGGTTTCAGCGAGAGCTTTCTCGAGTTCTTTGCCGACGGCGAGAAGAGCTCGGCGTGCGGTATTGCGTTGCAAACGCAGCAGCGTGTGATCGTGGAAGACGTGCGGCACAGCGCGCTGTTTGTAGGCAATCCCTCACTCAAAGCGCTGAACGACGCGGATGTGCGCGCGGTGCAATCGACGCCGCTGGTGAGCAGCGCCGGCAACGTGCTCGGCGTGATCTCGACGCACTTCAGCACGAGCCGACGGCCCACCGAGCAGGAGTTGCGCCTGATGGATCTGTTGGCGCGCCAGGCTGCCGACTATCTCGATCGCAAGCGGGTCGAAGAAGAGCGCGAGCAGCTTCTGATGCGTGAGCACGAGCTGCGACAGACCGCGGAAGAAGCGAACCGGTTGAAGGACGAGTTTCTGGCGATCATGTCGCACGAGCTGCGTAATCCGCTCAACGTGATTCTGGGTTACGCGGAGTTGCTGCTGCGCAGCGATGAGATCAGGGGCTCGGCGAGCTTGCAGCGCATGGCCGGCGCGGTCAAGAGAAATGCAGTCGCACAGTCGAAACTGATTCGCGACCTGCTCGATCTGTCGCGGTTGCGCAGCGGCAAGCTGGAGTTGAATCGCGAAACAGTATCGCCGGTGATTTCGATTGAAAACGCGATCGAGACCGTGCGCGCCGACGCCGCCGGAAAAGACATTAAGATCGAGGTTGACGCACCGGATGAAGTTTTGTTTGTCGAAGCGGATCCGGTCCGGCTCGAACAGGTAATCTGGAACCTGCTGAACAACTCGGTGAAGTTCACTGCGCCGGGCGGGCGCATCGGCGTCAAGCTCGAGCCGGGTCCCAAGGAGATCGTTTTGACTGTCGAAGACGACGGACAGGGAATCGACCCGTCGTTCCTCCCGCACATCTTCGAGATCTTTCGCCAGGCAGACTCGGGCACGAATCGTTCGCAGTCGGGCATGGGCATCGGCCTTGCGGTGGTGCAGCAGTTGGTCGAGTTGCACGGCGGCTCGGTCAGTGCTTCTTCGCCCGGCATCGACATGGGCTCGAGCTTTACGATCCGCTTGCCGCGCAGCGATGAGAAGAGGCGGCCGGAAACCCCGCTGCTGGATCTCGGCGTTGATTCTTTGGACGGAATGAATGTGCTTGTCGTCGACGATTCGGAAGATACGACCGAGATGGTGCGTCACCTGTTGCAGATTGGCGGCGCGAACGTGATCGCGGTGACGAGCGGTTTTGAAGCGTTGCGCGTCGCGCGCGAGAATCATTTCGACGCCGTGTTGTCTGACATCTCGATGCCCGGGATGGATGGTTTCGAGTTTTTGAGCAAGCTGCGTGCGTTGCCGGGTTATGAACATCTGCCGGTCGTTGCGCTGACGGGTTTCGGCCGCCCGGAAGACGTGCAGCGCGCGCAGGCAGAGGGTTTCCTTGCACACCTCACGAAGCCGTTTGACATCCAGACGCTCTCCGGACTGCTGCAAAAGTTGCCGCGGCGGCGCGCTACGCAAAGCGCTTAGCACGAGTCTATGAAAAAGAGACTGCTTACTCTTCCCCTGCTCTTCATCTGTGTCGTCAACTCACTAGCTCAACAATCGGATCGCCAGCAGTTCATTCGCATCGAAGCGCCGCTGATCGCGTTGACGCACGTGCGCGTGATCGACGGCACGGGCGCCGCGCCGCGTGACGACCAGACGATTCTGATCTCCGGCGGCAAGATTCAACTGATCGGGCCAACCGCGGCGACGACCTATCCCGCCGACGCGCGCACACTCGATTTGAGCGGCTACACCGTTCTGCCCGGGCTCGTGGGGATGCACAATCACATGTTCTTTCCCATGGGCGGCTCGCCGCCGATGTACTCGAACATGGGCAGCAGTTTTCCGCGTCTCTATCTCGCACTCGGCGTCACGACCATTCGCACCACCGGCAGCGTTGCGCCTTACACCGACCTCGAGTTGAAGAGGCTGATCGATGCGGGGCGCGTGCTTGGGCCAAAGATGCACGTCACGGCGCCGTACCTCGAAGGCCGCGGCTCGTTCACGCCCGTCATGCACGAGCTGACTGACGCTGACGACGCGCGTCGCATGGTGAACTACTGGGCTGACGAAGGCGCGACCTCGTTCAAGGCGTACATGAACATCACGCGCGCCGAATTGCGCGCCGCGGTTGAAGAGGCGCACAAGCGCGGGTTGAAAGTGACCGGGCATCTCTGTTCGATCGGCTATCGCGAGGCGGCCGAGATCGGCATCGACAACCTCGAGCATGGTCTGTTTGCCGATTCAGAGTTTGTCCCGAACAAGCAGCCGGACCAGTGCCCGGGCGCCGCGGTGAGTGCGAGTCTGCGTGAGCTGGATCTGAAGAGCGCGGCCGCGCAGGAAACGATTCGCACGCTGGTGCAGAAGAATGTCGCGATCACTTCGACGCTGCCGGTGTTTGAAGCAGGCGGTGCGCCTCTGGCGCAAAGCGGGATCGGCGCGGCGAGTGCGCTGTTGAATCCGCGCGTGCTCAATGTGATGTCGACGGATGCGCGCGTCAGGTACCTACAGGCGCGTGCGCGTGTGTCTTCCGAGTCAAACTTC
>JBKPPP010000132.1:0-6362 GCA_046733615.1 Acidobacteriota bacterium
TCAGACCGATCAGCTTGCCGTACGTGTCCCAGATCGTCAGGTTACTGACGATCGCGCGTCGCGCCACGACTTGCTCGCCACTCAAAAGATCGACGCCGATCGCGGCGCCGCTTTGATCGTAGGCGAGACGCAGCACTGGCGTATTCAACCGCACCACGCCGCCGCTGCGCTTGATCGACTCAGCCAAACGCTCCGCCAGCGTCGCCGTTCCGCCGTTGATTTCGTAAAGCGGCCCGCGCAGGCGGTCGATCGACGTATGCAGAAAAGCGCCGACCTGCGTCTCGATGAGAGCTTGCTGCGCTTCATCAAACCCCGCATCTCTAGACAACCGCACATCGCTTCCATCCGCGAGCCGCATTACGTACGGCTCCTCGACCAGCGTCGTCAGCGGCGCGTCCACCGGCAACTGCGAAAAGATCTGCTCGTAGATTTGCCCCGGCCCAAAGGACGTGTAAACACCCGATCCCGGCTCGAAGTCGTAGCCGCCAAACTCGACTCGCGCGATGCACCCGCCCACCTGCGACTGCCGCTCGAGTAAGCACACAGCCATTCCGTGCGCGGAGAGGAGTGCGGCCATGGTCAAGCCACCGAGCCCAGCGCCCACCACCACTACGTCGTAAGCCATAACGCTTCAGGAGGAGCCGGACGAGCGGGCCAGCGGCGCGAGCACGATGATGATCGACTGAATCCCGTTGAAGATGAGGTGGATCAGGAACGAAGGTAGAAGCTTGCCAGTGTACGCGCGTGCGAGCGTCAGCGTCGCGCTAAGCAACGTGATGACGGTGATTACGCCGAGGTTGTTTTTGTACTGGACGACGTGCACGCCCGCGAACAGCAACGACACCGCCGCGATCGCGACACCGACGCCCAGCGCACGCTCAATCGCCGAGTAGAGCACGCCGCGGTAGATGATCTCCTCGATCAGCGGCGCCGTGAAGACGGCCACGAAGGCAGTCGCAAGCCGCGCGGGTGTCGAACTCTCGACGAGTAAATCGAGGTCCGTTTTGCCGCCGCCCCAAAGCGTCGTTACGGCGAGACCGACGCCCCACAACAGCAACGCCGCCAGGAAACAGAGCAGCGTGCCGAATCCCGGACCGAGCGGCTTGGGCCACTCGAAACCGAGTGTCTTCCAAAACGGGCGGCGCCGGCCCTGCGTCACGACCAGCCAGACAACGCCGAGCGTGAGCAGGTGTGTCGGCACGATGCCCACGATGGAAAGAAAGATCAGCGTTTTGTCGCTGGCGAGAGCCTCGGGACGCAGCCCGCCCGCTTTCCATTTAGTAATGAGATAGGGAAGCGCAACGATCACGGGCACGAACACGAGCAGGATCACGCTCATGATCCACACGCCGAACGCCATCAGTAAGTTCAGCCACGGTAACTCTCGCGGCGGTGTCGACTGACCGGCGACAGCTTGCAGATCCTGATTCAGCGGCTGCTCCGGAAGGCCCGCGGGCTCAGTCGAGAGCGGCGTTTGTTGCGGGGACGGTTCGTCTGTGATCACTGAAGGGCAGTGTAGGAGACTTGGTTTGTCAGGGTCAACTTACGATTCAAAACGCGGGGTCACGATTGCGATTGACTTAGGAACACGGATCACACGGAAAGCACGGATAAACACGGGTCGCGTCCTCTGCTTCGAGAGCTTTATGCCGCACACGCTTAAACCGCCGGATACTCGATCTCGAAGAGCGGCGAGCCGACGCGTGGCGCGGCGAGTATCAAACCGATGATCGTCTTCGCATCCTGAATCTCACCGCTCGTGATCATTTCCAACGCTTCCGCAATCGGCAGACGCACCACTTCCAGGATCTCATCTTCCTCGAGTTGCGGCGGTCCTTCGGTGAGCTCGGTGGCGAGATAGACCCACATTTTCTCTTCACAGAAGCCGGGCGAGACGAAAAACTCGGACAACTTTTCCATCCGCGCCGCGACGACCCCGAGCTCCTCCTGTAGCTCTCGTGCGGCGCCCGCCTCCGGACGTTCGCCGTTTGCAAGCGTGCCCGCCGGAACTTCCAGGAGGTAACGCACCGCCGGATGGCGATACTGCTTTACGAGCGCGACCGTGCCGTCGTCGAACACCGGGACGATCACGGCGCTGCCGCCGTGATGCACGACTTCTCGTTCGTACGTCAGTTCCCCTTCGCGCACCGTATCGACGGTGACACTGAAGACGCGGCCCTGGAAAACTTTCTGGCTGCTGACTGCTTTGGGCAGTTCCCGTTGTGGCGTGCTCATTTTGTTTCTTCCCGGTGCTTCAAGATCAACGGCCGCAGCTCGCCGAGCAAGTACAGCGAGCCGGTAACACAGATCAAACCATCTTTTGGTGTTTGAGCGATAGCGACGCGCATTGCTTCCGTGCTGGAGTTCGTTTCTGCAACCACTCCGCGCGCGAATTGCTTGGCTAGAGAAGCCAATGTTTCAAGCGAGGCGGAGCGGGGATTAGCAACTGTTGTCAGTATGAGACAGTCGGCGATGGGAAAAAGAACTTCAGCAATCTGATCGAGCCGCTTGTCGCTCATGGCGCCGAAGATCATTGTTAGTGGACCGTGCTCGAGATCGTCGAGGTAGTTGCGCAAAGCTCGAGCTCCGGCTGGATTGTGTGCGCCGTCGAGCAGAAAAGGGGAAATTAATTCGAGGCGGCCGGGATGCGTCGCCGTGGCAAGGCCGGAACGGATTTGTTCGTCGGAAATCGAGAAGCCATGCTGGCGTAACGCCTCGGCCAAGCGGATGGCGACAGATGCATTTTGAATCTGGTGCGCTCCACGCAAGCTCAAAGAGATTTTTTCCGCAAAATTCCTACCTGTTTCGAGTGACGGTTGGACCCCCACCTCAGCACAGCGCTTTAACAAAACTTCGAGCGCTTCGGGCGACTGCTCGGCGATCACCGCGGTCACGCCGGGACGGATGACTGCGGCTTTCTCGCTTGCGATGCTCGCGAGCGTGTTGCCGAGATACTGCTCGTGGTCCATCGCGATCGACGTGATGCCCACGATGCGGGCTCTCGCCGCCGTAGTCGAATCAAGCCGTCCGCCGAGACCCGTCTCGAGAATCGCCAACTCTACCCGAGCCTCGCGAAAGGCGACCAGTGCGATCGCAGTCACTTGTTCGAAGAACGTCGGCAACGCTTCGATCTGTTTGCTCGCTACCAGATCCTCTGAAGCGCGACGCACAGTCGCTGTATGCCGCGCAAAATCTTCCGGCGTGATTTCCACACCGGCGACGCGAATGCGCTCGGTAATCGAAACGAGGTGCGGCGACGTGTAAAGCCCAACTCGGATTGCCGCCGCACGGCAGATCGACTCCAGCATCACGGCCGTCGATCCTTTTCCATTGGTGCCGGCTATTTGAACGGAGGGAAACGCGCGTTCGGGATTGTCGAGGGCGGCGAGAAGTAGCTCGGTGTTTTTGAGGCCCAGCTTAATAGCCAACGTCTCGTGGCCGAGACTGAGAAGATACTGAACCGCTTCAGCAAAACGCATCCATAAATCCGTGGCTCAGCCGCGCGAGGTGGCGCGCCGCCGCGCGCGCTCGATATCCGACTCGCCGTGAATCTCCGGGTTCATCATGAAGTTCAGCAGCTTGACGACGTGACTGCGCAGCTCGCGTCGATCGATGATCGCGTCGATCATGCCGTGGTCCAGCAAAAACTCGGAGCGTTGAAAGTCCTTCGGCAGTTTTTGACGGATCGTCTGCTCGATTACGCGCGGGCCGGCGAAACCGATCAATGCTTTCGGCTCCGCGACGATGACGTCGCCGAGCATCGCGAAACTCGCAGTGACGCCGCCGGTCGTCGGATCGGTCAGAACAGAGATGAACGGCAAACGCGCCTCGTCGAGTGCGGCGAGTGCGGCGGAGATCTTGGCCATCTGCATCAGGGAGAGCGTGCCTTCCTGCATACGTGCACCGCCGGATGCCGAGAAGATCACGACCGCGCTGTGCTCGCGCATCGCGCGCTCGATCAGCCGCGTTACCTTCTCACCCACGGCCGAACCCATCGAGCCGCCGATGAAGGTCATGTCCATCGCGCCGGCCACCACCGGATGATCGCCCACCGTGCCGCGGCCGTTGATGATCGCTTCGGGCAGGCCGGTCGAGTCTTTAGCGTGGCGTATACGATCGCAGTAAGGCTTGCTGTCGACAAACGCGAGCGGATCGATCGAGACAACCTCAACGTCCAGCTCCTCATACTTGCCTTCGTCGAAAAGCAGCTCCAGACGCTCGCGCGCGCCGATGCGAAAATGGTGACCGCAGTGCTTACATACCTGGAGATTGTCGTCGAGCTCACCCTTGAACAGGTGCGCTTCGCAACCGTCGCATTTGACGAAGACGTTTTCAGTCTTCACCACGCGCTCTTCGGGCGGAACCGATTCGATGCGTTTGGTTTTCTTACTGAACCAGGCCATAAGAATGGCCGGAAGGGTAGCACTAATTCATTGCCGATTGCCAATTGCCAATTGGCGATTGCGGTCGGCGATTTTCAGACTGGACCGTCTGTACTCTTCAAATCGGCAATCGGCAGTGCCTAAAACTCGATGCCCTGTTGCGCGCGGATGCCGGCGGTGAACGGATGCTTGATCTCGCGCATTTCCGTGACTAAATCGGCGGCTTCGATCAATTCCGGTGGAGCGTCGCGGCCGGTGATTACGATGTGCAGCGCCGGCTGCGCCGCGCGGATTGCGCGAAACTCCGCGACCACTTCCTCGACCGGCAGCATCTTGTAACTCAGCACGTAAACCAGCTCGTCAAACACCAGCAGGTCGTAGTCGCCGGAGCGCAGTTTCTCTAAACAGAGATTCCAGGTGTCGCGCGCGGTCTTGATGTCCTGCTCCGGGTTCTTCGTGTCCCACGTAAACCCGTCGCCCATCGTATGCACTTCGATGCCGAGTTTTTCCGCCGACTCGTGCTCGCCGTAGCGATCGTGGCGCGACTTCATGAACTGAATCATGCAGCAACGCAAACCGCGTCCGGCGGCGCGCATCATCAGGCCCAGGGCGCAGGTCGTCTTGCCTTTGCCGTTGCCGGTGTGGACCATTAAAAGGCCGCGAGTCTTCTCCTGGTAGTCCTCGCGGCGCCACTTGTACTTCTTTTCTTTCACCCGATCGCTTTACGCCAGGCACCAATCTACACTACGGATTCTTTCAACGCGTCTTCGGTAATGTCGGATCCGTTGGCCCGTTTGACGGCTTCCTGCAACAACTGCACGATGGTCGTCTCCACTTCTTCCCAACTCCCGCGCAGCGTGCAGCCCGCCGCGTTGCGGTGACCACCACCGCCAAACTTCTCCGCGACCTTTGCGACGTTCACGTCGCCTTTCGAGCGCAAACTCGTGCGATAGATTCCGGGCTCACATTCCTTGAGCATCGCCACTGCTTCAACATCGCCGACCGTGAGCGGGTAGTTAACAAATCCGTCCGCGTCCTCGTCGGACGCATTCGCCTGCCGCTGCATTTCCAGCGACTGGCGCATGCACGCCACGCGCCCGCTCTCGTCGCGTCGCGCGGTCGACAGCACGGCGCCCATCAACGCGATCCGGCTCCACGGGTAACTCGCAAACACAGCCTCCGCCGTCTTCGCCGGTTTCACACCCGTGCGTACCAGCTCGGAAGCGACTTTGAAGGTGCGCTCGGTCGTGTTCGAGTAGTGAAACGATCCGGTGTCGGTGATGAGCGCGGTGTAGACACACTCGGCGATCTCTTTCGTGACGCGAACGCCGGTCGCTTTGCACAGGTTGTAGATCATCTCGCCGACCGCGGAGGCGGTCGAGTCGATCCAGTTGATGCTGCCGAAAAGCGCGGTCGTCGAATGGTGATCGATGTTGACGACAAACTGCTTCTCGAGATCGATCAGACCGGGACGCGTGATATCGGAGCACTCGATCACGAACACGGCGTGATACGAAGGATCCACTGAGGGAGTAACGCGAACGTCGCCCGCGCCGGGCAGTTGCTGATAAGCGTGCGGCACCGGATCGCGCATGATTACTTCCACGTCTTTATCGAGTGCCCGCAGTAACCAATACAAACCGAGTGACGATCCGAGACTGTCGCCGTCCGGGCGAATGTGGGAGGTGATCGCGAAACGATGCTTCGACTCGATCAGCTCGACTACTTGACTAAGCATAACTACTAACTATTTTGTTCCTTTCCTTCTTGCTCCCACTCTCGTTCGATCTTCTCCAGAAGCTGATCCACTCGCTCGCCTTGCTCTTCGACGCGATCGCGCACGAAGTGAATCTCGGGTGTACGCGGCAGGTTCAACGAAAGACCGAGTTGCTTGCGCACGTACGGCGCGGCGTGCTTCAACGCATCCAGAGCCGACTTGTGTTCGTTCTCGTCACCGGCGACCGTCACGTAAACACGCGC
>JBKPPP010000133.1:0-6918 GCA_046733615.1 Acidobacteriota bacterium
GGTCTGCGCGCGTGCCGTCGCGGGTGCTGACAGAAAGAGCAAAGCCAACAGGCCGAAGCCAGCCAGCCGCAGGTTGAGTTTTTCAAAGCGCAAACGCAATTAAGAGCTTCTCGTCGGGTCAGCCCTCTATCAACCGGTGCAACAGGTAGAAGAGCGCAACGCCTACAAAAACGACAATTGAGACCGTGGGGTTTCTTTCTTCTTTATGATTCACTTCGGGGATCAGGTCGCTCGCGGCCACGTAGAGGGTTACGCCGGCGGAGAAGGGTAACGCATATCCAACTGCATTCTTCATGCGCGCGTCAAGCACCGCCACGCCGATAACGCCCGCGAGCGTCGCCGCGCCGATCGCCGCCGTCGCAATCAACGCCTTCCGCGTTGAACGACCCGAAGCCAGCATGATCGACGCGACAGTAAAACCTTCGGGCATCTTGTGCAGCAGGATCGCGACAAAGACGAGCAGTCCCACTTTGAAGTTGACCAGAAACGCCGACGCGATCGACACGCCATCGAAAAAAGTGTGAATCCAAAGTCCGCCGACGGCGGTGTAGGCTGCCGACGGCCGCATGAACGACTCGGGATGCGTTTCCGCTCCGAAGTGGAAGTGGGGAGCCAGCGTATGCTCGAAAAGCTGAATCAGTAAGTAACCCGCTAAAAGCAGCGTCATAGCGCCGACAACTGCTTGCGAAGCGGCTTCACTGGGTGTGCTTTGGAGCCAGAGATGAATCGTTTCCGGAAGGATCTCGATAAAGATTGCCGCCAGCATGAAGCCCGCCCCGAGTGCCACGAGATACTTCAAAAAACGCTCGCCCAAGCGATATACGCCTGACTGCACCAGCACCAGGCCCCCAACGACGTTCGCGCCTGCGGCCAGCAATCCAAAGAGAAGAATCGATGTCATCGGTATGGTCGGCCACTATAGCCGATCTGTGCGAAGGCTGTAACGCGGGAGCGGAAAAGGCGGACAGAAGGCGAACATTTCGGCCGGACCATAGTATTGACACGATGTTACGCGCAGCGTAGTATCCGGCTGTGGGTGGTCAAAAGTGGTCGGAAGTGGGTCCAACCTCGTAGCAACACCGATCATTAGCAACACTTTTCCTTAGGCCACCCACCATGCTCTCTCGTTCAGGCGTTCATTATGCTGCGAGGAAACTACACGGCACGAATCGATGTGAAGGGTCGTCTGAAGGTGCCGACCGAGTTCAGACGCCTGATCGACGAGAAGCATGGCAAGGACTTTTATATCACGAGCCTGACCGGGGATTGCGTGCGCATTTACCCGCTGCCGGAGTGGGAATCGATCGAGCAAAGACTTTCGTTGCTGCCCTCGATGGACCCGGCCCGCAGAAAGTTCCTTGATAGAACGAACTATTACGGTCAGCAGGCGACGATGGACGGCCAGGGACGCTTGCTGATTCATCCGTTGCTGCGAAAGAGCGCGGAAGTGGTCGGCGACGTCGCCGTGCTCGGCTACCTGACGTATCTGGAGGTTTGGGAACTCGACAAGTTCCGCGCCCGAATGCTGGCGGATCCTTATACGGAAGAGGACGAAGCGGCGATAGCCAGACTTGGGATTTGAGCTTTGTGTCCTGTTCAATTAAGGAGTGGCACGACACAAAGAACAGAGAACGAAGAAGAAACAAGGGATCTTTGAACGAGATCACGGGGCGGTGGTGATTGCTGCGCCTTTGGGGGGCATAGGCGCGCCCCATCGCCCCGTGCTGCTGCAAGAGACTTTGAAGTTCCTCGCGGCTGAGCGAGGAGGTCTCTTGATCGATTGCACCGTTGGGCTGGGCGGACACAGCGAAGCGATCCTGAATTCCTCCAGCGACACTCGCGTGCTCGGGATGGATCTCGATCCCGCGGCGCTCGAGTACTCGCGTCAGCGACTCGCATCGTTTGGCGACAGGTTTCGCGCCTACCAGGCCAATTTTCGCGAAATAGCAGAAGTAGTAAACCGCGCCGGCGAGCGCGATCCGCGCGGAGTTCTCGTCGACCTCGGGGTCTCTTCACTACAGTTCGATTCTCCCGAGCGCGGGTTTAGTTTTCGTTTCGACGCTCCGTTGGACATGCGCATGGATCCGGCGAGCGGAGTTACCGCAGCGGATCTTCTTCAGCAACTTCCTGAATCGGAAATTGCCAGAATCATTTTTGAATTCGGCGAAGAGCGACACTCGCGACGCATTGCCCGTCGCATCGTCGAAAGACGCGAACAAGGACAGCCGGTAACCACCACGAAAGAACTCGCGGATCTCGTGCTCGCGGCGGTTGGCGGGGGTAAACGTAACCAGATTCATCCGGCGACTCGCACGTTCCAGGCGTTGCGGATCGCCGTTAATAACGAGCTGGAGGGGTTGGGTGATTTTATCCAGACAGCAATAGATCTTTTAACTCCCGACGGCCGCTTTGTGGGGATCAGCTTCCACTCGCTCGAGGATCGAATTCTCAAGCAGGAGATGCGACGGCTCTCGGGCCACTGTCAATGTCCGCCACGTTTGCCGGTTTGCACGTGTGGGGCGCGCCAGGTAGTTGAGATTCTGACGCGCCGTCCGGTGGCGCCTGGTTCCCGCGAGGTTGAAGAAAATCCTCGCGCCCGCAGCGCCAAACTCCGTGCCTGCCGCAAACTCGTCTCACACGTGAACGCGCCCGACGAGGAACACTGACTCCCGAATGAAGTAGGGGCGATGAACATGAAACGATTTCCTGAGCACCAGCTTAATGCGAAAGTCCGCCGCAGCCGCGACGTGACAGCGCTCTCCCGTTTGGCGCTGCTGTTGTTCTGCGGTCTTGTCCTGGCAGGTGGTTTTGTCTTCGCCGCCAAGCAACACTTCGCTGCCGTCCAATATGGTTACCAGAACGAACACCTGCGTCTCGAGCGCAAGCGCTTGATCGAAGAGAACCAGCGACTCGCCCTGGACAAGGAACGTGTGACGGCGCCCGATAAGCTGGAACCCGCCGCTCGGCGCTTGGGACTGAAGCCGGCGCGGCCCGGTCAAATCGGGCCACCCGCCGGCGCGAACAAACACTGATCGTTCACCAGCGTCCTCATCACGCTACTGTTGGAAGGGATCAAGTAGGTGATGTTGGCACGCCTCGTCGCTCAGTCTAAGTCCAGACCGGATGCCTCGCTCGGCCGCGCGCTTTTTGTCGCGGCTTTTATTGCTTTCTGGATGCTGGTGGTCTCCGCCAGACTGGTCTACTTGCAGTTTTCACAGTACGAAAGCCTCGCGAACCGCGCCCGCCAGCAGCAACAAAACTCCATCGACACGGCCCCGCAACGCGGCGAGCTGCTCGATCGCCAGGAGCGAGAGTTGGCTCGCAGCGTGCAGACCGTTTCGCTGTTTCTCGATCCCGACGGGCTTGAGTTTGGCGAGCTCGACTGCACGGCGCGACAGTTGTCGCAATCGCTCGGCATGAAGTACGACGAGCTGATCGCGGGCTTTCGCAAAGCACAGGAAGAGAAACGCAGGTTCATCTGGATCGCACGCCGACTCGACGCCGATCAGGGCAATGCACTGGTCGCCTTGAAGCTGCCGGGTTTGCAGGGGGTGCTCGAACCGAAGCGTTATTATCCGAATGGGCCACTCGCGTCGCACGTGCTCGGTTACGTGGGTCTCGACGGCACGGGCCTCGGCGGACTCGAGCAGTCGTACAACGAAAAGATCTCCGGTGAGCCAGGGCGGCTGTTTCTCGAAAAGGACGCGAGCGGGAAGCCGTACGAGAGTTTTGAGATCGCCGCGAAGCAGGGCGAGACCGTTGTACTCACGATCGACCAGTCAATCCAGTACCAGGCCGAACAGGCGCTGAGCGAAGCCGTCAAGAATTCGCATGCAAAGTCAGGAACCGTGATCGTGCTGGATCCACGCAGCGGTGAGATTCTCGCGCTCGCCAACGCGCCCACTTTCGATCCGAACAACGTTGCCGCCTCGGCCGCGCAGGCGCGATCGAACTGGGCACTCCAGAACATCTACGAACCGGGTTCGACGTTCAAAGTCGTCGCCTTTTCCGCGGCGCTCGAAAAGAAGCTCGCGCGCGTCGACGAGCACATCGACTGCCAGATGGGCGCGATCACAGTCGCCGGCCGCCTGGTCCACGATCACAAACCATTCGGGCTGTTAACGCTGCCGGAAGCGCTGGCGAAGTCGAGCAACGTCGCCGCGATCAAGCTCGGGCTGCGCGTCGGCGATCAGACGATGTACGACTTCATCACGCGTTTCGGGTTCGGATCGAAAACCGGAATCGAGTTGCCGGGTGAGACCGGCGGAATCTTGAGAAAGGTCGAACGCTGGCAGCCGTCGTCGATCGGATCGATCGCGATCGGACAGGAAGTCGGCGTGACGCCGGTGCAGATGGTTGCTGCGTTCGGCGCGCTGGCGAATGACGGCGTGCGGATTGCGCCGCACATCATTCGTGAAGTGCGTAACTCGGCCGGCGTGGTCGTCTATCGACCGCAGCCGGAACAGCGGCGCGTCGTCAGTGCTGAGACGGCGGTCGCGTTGCGTGGAATGCTCGAAGGCGTGACGCTGCACGGCACCGCGAAAAAAGCGCAGTTGGATGGTTACTCTGCCGCCGGCAAAACCGGAACGGCGCAAAAGATCGATCCGAAAACGCGCGCTTACTCGGCGACGAAGTTTGTCGGTTCGTTCGTCGGCTTCGCGCCGGTCTCGAATCCGCAGGTCGTGATCATCGTCGTGATCGACGAGCCGGCCGGCGCGTATCACGGCGGTGATGTCGCCGCTCCGGTGTTTCGCGAAGTCGCCGAACAGATCCTCCCGATACTCGGCGTGATGCCGGACATCGAAACGAAGTCGGTGCCCGAGCTGATCGCGGAAGCAGATCAGCAGGACCCGGAGAAGGCTGCGAAACTCAAAGAGGAGCAGGCGCGAGCCGAAGAGGAGCGGAAAGCCACGTTGCCGACCGTGGATAGCAACGGAGGCCGCGGCGGCGAAGTTGTCTACGCTGTAGCCACGCGCAAGGCGATGTTGATGCCTGACCTGCGCGGGCGCAGCGTGCGCGACGTCGCGCGAACCTGCGCGCAGCTCGGCTTGCAGGTTGAAGCGCGCGGCGAAGGCAGAGTTTTCAAACAAACTCCCGCCGCCGGCGCGGAAGTGAGCACGGGGCAGATCGTTTACGTGGACTTCGGGAGAGCTCAATGAACTTCATCGAAGATGAAGAGATACCGGCAAATGACGTAAACTACGGCATCGCCGATTGCAGAAAACGACTACGCAGCCGGCGTTCAACCCTCCGGGCGCAAAATCGTCCCCCAACAACTGAAACGTACGAACCGTCGTGCGCAGCGGCGGCGGAGCGCTTGGAGGAGCGAGAAGAGGCCGTAATCACGTGAACGTTCGAGAGGCAGCAGCTTTGATGGCCGCGAATACGACGAGTATGAGCGCCGAGATGTTTGACAAAGAGATTTCAGGTTATTCGATCGACTCGCGTTCCGTTGGCGCGGGTGAGGTCTTCTTTGCGCTGTCGCAGCAGGACTACACCCGCGCCGGATTTAATGGTGAGTTTGTCGACGCACATCGCTACATCCGCGACGCGTTCGAGCATGGCGCTGTCGCCGCGGTCGCGCGTGCGGATCGAGTTGCAGGCAATCCGCAGTTGGAAGCGATGAACCATCGCTTGCTGCTGGTCGAAGACGCGATTGCCGCGTTGCAGGAGCTCGCGCACCGTGTCTACACGGCGTGGGGAAAACCGGTGGTGGGGATCACGGGCAGCGCCGGCAAGACGACGGCGAAGGAGTTGACGGCGCACGTGCTGAAGAGCGCCGGTCATCGCGTGTTGAAGAGCGAGCGCAACTACAACAATGGTCTGGGTCTGCCGTTGTCAGTGCTGCGTATGGTGAGTGAAGGTCGCTCGCCGGATGATTTTGATCTTGCCGTGCTGGAGATGGGCATGTCTTCGCCCACGCACGAGATTCGACGACTCTGCCGCATCACACCGCCCGACGTGGCGGTCGAATTGATGGTGGCGCCGGTTCATCTCGAGTATCTCGGCACGATCGAGAACGTCGCCGCGGCGAAGGCTGAGCTGGTTGAAGGTTTGAAGCCGGAGGGCACGGCGATTCTGAACGCGGATGACGCGTTAGTCATGCAGATGCGCGAGAAGCACGCGGGCAAGACGTTGACGTTCGGCATTGCAAACAGGGCGGATGTTTCGGCGGCTGATATCGATACGAGGTCGCTCGGAAAGATCGGCTTTCGTCTGCTGACGCCGAATGGAGAAGCGCGTGCGTCGTTGGCGATGAGTGGTCAGCACAACTTGAGCAACGCCCTTGCTGCTTCGGCCGTTGGCGTTGCGTTTGGTTTGACGGCCGGTCAGATCGCCTCGGCGCTGAGCACGGCGCGACCGCCGAAGATGCGGGGCGAGATACTCGACTTCGCCGCCGGCTTCACGGTGATTGACGACTCTTACAACTCGAACCCGCGCTCGTTGTTGAACATGGTGCGCACGATGGCGGAGGCACGTGAGGGCCGGAAGCGTCTGTTGGTGATCGCCGGAGAGATGCTGGAGCTTGGTCCGGAGGAAGCGTCATTGCACCGCGCTGCCGGACGCGAGATTGCTGCCACCGGCGTGAACATGGTTTGGGGAGTGCGCGGCCTGGCGAAGGAGATCACGGCGGGAGCTGTTGAAGGCGGATTAGTGACAACGAGGTTTTTCGATTCGTCTGACGAAGCGGCTGCGGCGGTTGTAGACGAAGTGCGCGAGGGCGATCTGGTTTTGGTGAAAGGATCACGCGGTGTCGCTACAGAAAAAGTGATCAATGCGTTGAAGGATCGATTTCCCTTAGCCGGTGAGGACAACAGAAATTGATCTACTACTTTCTTTACGAGCTGATCTACAACCATTTCAAAGACAAGGATTGGTATCTCGTAAAGGCGCTCAACGTTTTTCAGTACGTCACGT
>JBKPPP010000134.1:0-7571 GCA_046733615.1 Acidobacteriota bacterium
CCTGAGCTAAATCCGAGGAAGACAGGCAGAGAGTTGAATCTACTCCAGGTGGTTGCGGAGGGAGCGTTTGAGATGCTTGCGGTGCATCTCCTTGATGATGTAGAGCTCGGGCATGTGGATGCCGCGCACTTGCCGTCCCGCGATCTGCGCTGAGACCACGAGATAGTTCACGAGTTGATTCGCCGTCAACCGCCAGCGCGGCAGCACTCGGTGCTCGAAGTTAAATCCAGCCTCCAGCTTCACGCGTAACTTCTCGTCCGGCGACCAACGCTTCAGCGAGCTCTGCCCGCCGTGATGCAGCACGACCGCATCCGGCACAAACACCAACTGCCATTTCGATTTCGTGATCCGCCAGCACCACTCGTTGTCTTCCGAGTACATGTGGAATCGTTCGTCAAACCCGCCCACCTGCTCGATCATTTCGCGCCGCGCCAGCATCGCGGCGCCGCTCAGCATCGGCACGGCTCGCTGCCGGTCGTGGTTCCAGTGCATACCCAGCAACAACTCCCCACGAAGCGGATGCGGCAACAGGTTGTAAAGCTTTAGCTGCGACAGCAACGTGTGCCAGACGCGCGGCGGATTGACGAAGGCGCTGATTTGCAGCGACCCGTCGGGATTCAGGATCTTCGGCCCGCAAGCGCCGATGCGGTCGTCTGACTCGATCGTTTTCATAAGCGTGTCGATGCAGCCGGGATGCATTTCGGTGTCGACATTGAGGAGAAAAACAAACGGCGAGTCGGTTAACGAAAAGCCCTGGTTGTTTGCCGCGCCGAAACCGCGATTCTCGGAGTTGTTAAAGATCCGAAGCTGCTGGTTCGACAGCAACGCCGCGCCGGCCTCACTAGCCCGCAACTGCTCCAGACTGTCGTCTGCGGAAGCGTTGTCGATGATTACGATTTCGTAAGTGACGCGAGGAGCAGAGCTGACGATGGTCTCCACACACCGCCGCAGAAGACTGCCGCCGTTCCAGTTCACGATGATGATGGAGAGATCACGAGGCATCAGTTATCAAGAGACCAGATCCTTGGCGGCACTCTTAAACCCGTTTGCATACTCATGATAACGCAGGCTTACGAGTTCGCGGAGTATTCTGGGCAATCTGTTCAGGCGCCGCTCGGGTAGATTGGAGCGTACGTTGAGATGAAGCGATAAGTCGCCGGCGAAAGCCAGCGCGCGGCGGCAATCAAACGAATTCTGCACCGCGCAGAGACGCTCTTCGAGTTTGACAAGCGTCTCGTGCAAACCGGCGACGGAGTTACGGCGCCGCAACGCAGCCTCAAACGCTTGCAGCCCGCGCTGTGGCTCGGTGGCTACTCGTTGTGGCGCGCCAATCTGCTGCCGCTCGTGCTGCCGGTATTGAATCAGCGGCTCTTCAATAAAAGCGACCTCGGCTACGCACGCGACCGCCAGCGCGATCCAGCCGTCGTGAATGATCGCGATGTCCGCCGGAATCGGCAAGGCAATCTTCACGAACTCGGAACGAAAAGCCATGGTCGCGCCGGTTACAATCCAACCAGTCACCAACACTTCGAGCGCCCTGCCGTTGCGGACGAGCTTTCGTTTGTGCGCGTCGAACGCGACTTCGTCCCAGATTCTGCGGCCGAGTGGTCTTAATTCCTCGTCGACGATCTCCGCATCCGAAAACACGAGCCCCACGGACGGCGACTGAGTAAACACGCGCTCGATCAGCTCCAGCTTGTCGAGGCGCCACACGTCGTCCTGGTCGCTCAGCGCGATCACGTCTCCGGTGCAGAGTCCGATCGCGCGTTCAAAATTCCTGACGTAACCGAGATTCTCGTTTGACCAGTGAAGCGAAACAGGAATGCGGGAGGCAGCGGCAAACGCTTCGAGCAGCGCGCGAGTGCCATCCGCCGAGGCGTCATCGCAGATGACTATCTCGTCAGGCGGTCGCGACTGCTGGACGATACTTGCCAACTGCGCGGGCAGAAAATCGGCGCCGTTGTAAGTGCAGAGGGCGACGGTCAACTTCATCCCGCGCATTCTAAGGCCCCGGAATCGGAGGATCAATAAACCTTGCGGTCTTGCACCCGTTCCTTGGTCGCGAGACTGAATCGCGGTTCCGCGCGTCCGTGGCCCGAAATCAACGCCGCAACATACTCGCCGACAGCAGGCCCGTGTTTGAATCCGTGTCCCGAACCACCGCCCACCAGCCACACATTCTTCCGATCCGGATGGCGATCGATCAAAAAGTCGCCGTTCGAAGTGTTCTCATACTGGCAGACGCGCGTTTCCGTGATTGGAGCATCGGCGAGCATTGGGATTCTTTGCGTCAGAAACTCGCGAACGGCGGCGGTTGACTCGGCCGAGACGACTCGCTGGCCGCGATCCGGATCGAACTCCGGCCCATGCGCATCGATCGCGATCTTGAAACCGCAATTCTCGAGGTCGGGCAGCCCGTAAACCAGGTCGGTAAAGTCAAACCATGCGGGCAGACGGTTGGGCCCGAAGAGATCTGTTCCCGCCGGCACGCCGAGGAAGAACACCTCCTGGCGCGTCACGTGAATCAGTTCGCCGAGTAGTGCGGGGAATAATTTCGGCAGCCATGGGCCACAGGCGAATACAAAGTGATCCGCAGCGATCCTGTTTCCCGAGATCGTTTTGACAGTGTTACCGGACACGGGCGCGGCAATCGCTTCCTGCATATATTCGACGCCGCTCAGTTGCGCCTGACGCGCTACCGCCTGCACGGCGCGACGCGCCATCAACACACCCGAGTCTGGCTCAAACACTCCCCACGACTCCCGCCGAAACACCAACTGCGGAAAGCGCCGGCTCAGCTCCTCGTAATCGAATCGTTCGCAGCTTGCCCGCACTGCCCGCAACGTCTTCAGCGTCGCTTCGCAGTACTCGTCATGTTCGCGCGCGATCCAGAGCACGCCCGTCTGATGAAAAAACGGCGCGGGATCGTTCAGCGTGGCGAACAGTTCCTGCCAAAGCTTGAACGAACGCTGCGCCGAGCGCGTGTAAATCTCGTCTGGCCCATAGCCGACGCGCATGATGCGCGACTCGCCACCGGAGCTCGCGCGGCTGTTGGCCGGCCCGAACGCATCCAGCAGTAACACCGAAGCGCCGGCGCGACTCAGTTGATACGCAGTCCAGACGCCAAAAGCGCCGGCCCCGATCACGGCCACGTCATAGTTCTTTGCCGCACTCATCCGGCGGATTGTACTAATTAATCCTCCCGGTTCGGTGGTAATCTGTGCAGCCACAAGCGCATGTCAACCGAGAAAGAACCGGAAATCGACGCCACTGCGACGGCCGAATTGATCGTTGGGCCAGTCGATCTCGCGAGCTCGCTCTCGGCCGTCGAGGGCGACTCGTTTCCCGAAGTGCTGGCGACGGCGCGGATGATCGCGCTCATGGAAACCGCCGCCGCGCGCGTGCTCCAGCCGTTGCTTGGGCCAGGCGAGCTGTCGGTCGGCGTGACCGTCGATATCACTCACACTGCGCCTACATCGCCGGGCGCGCGGGTTGTCGCGAGGGCTCGCTACACGGGCCGCGAGGCAAAGTTATTCGCGTTTGAGATCAGCGCCAGCGACGGAGGCGGCGAAATCGGCAAGGGGACTCACAAGCGGGCGATCGTCGAAACAGAGCGTCTCCAGCGCGCAGCCGCCAAACGAAACGCGCGCCACTGAGGTGTCTATGTCACGAGTCTCTTCCCTCTTCGGCGCGCCGCTTTCCGACGGGCGCGACTGCGAGAACGCGTTGGAGGCGGCTACTGAGATACTCGCGCGCGTCCGTCAGGAAGCCGAGCCCGGCAACATACTTCCGACGACGATCGGGATCGGACTTCACGCGGGCGAAGCCGTGACCGGCAGCATCGGATCGGCGCTGCGACGCGAGTACACGGTCATCGGCGACGTCGTGAATCTCGCTTCGCGCATCGAGAAACTGAACAAAGAGTTCCATTCGCAACTGCTCATTTCCGAGAAAGTATGGCGGGCCTTTGATGGCGGTCTCTCGGAAGCGATCCCGATGGGCCAGGTAGAAGTCCGCGGGCGCGAACAGGCGATTCAGATCTATCAAGTGGCTTAAAATCCTGTGAATGGTTCCCAATCAAAGATGACAAAGAAGAAGACTGCCATCCTGCTGCTGGTCCTCGCACTGTGCAGTTCCGCCTCCGTTTACAACCAGACGAACCCGCGCGGCGCCGTGCGCGTTTTCGACGTCAAAGCATTTGGCGCGAAAGGCGATGGCAAGGCGCTCGACAGCCCAGCGGTCAACAAGGCGATCGACGCCGCGGCTGCGGCTGGTGGCGGGACGGTGCTGTTTCCGGCGGGGAGTTATCGGTCGTTCTCGATCCGTTTGAAGAGCAACGTCGGCCTGTACCTGGATCACGGCGCGACTATCGTCGCAGCCGAGCCGCGCGAGGGCGACGGCAAATACGATTCGCCGGAGCCGAATCAATGGGACAAGTATCAGGACTTCGGACACAGTCACTGGCGCAATAGTCTGATCTGGGGCGAGAACCTGGAGAACGTTTCGATTACCGGTCCAGGCAGAATCTGGGGTAAGGGTCTGGTTCGCAGCGGCAGCCAGTCGCGCACGAAAGAACAGAACGACGCGCTGGCGAACGTGCCGGGCGATTCGACTGCCGCGCCGTTTGGCTACCCGAATCCGCGCGACGCGGTCGAACCCGGCTGGGGCAACAAAGCGATCAGCCTGAAACTGTCGCGCAACGTGCTCATCCGCGACATCAGCATTCTGCACGGCGGGCACTTCGCGATTCTCGCCACGGGAGTCGACAACCTCACGATCGATAACGTCACGATCGACACCAACCGCGACGGCATCGACGTCGACGCATGCAAGAACGTGCGCATCTCCAACTGCACCGTCAACTCGCCCTTCGACGACGCGATCTGTCCCAAGAGCTCTTTCGCACTCGGTTACGCGCGCGCCACGGAAAACGTCACCATCACCAACTGCCAGGTCAGCGGCTACGACGAGGGAACACTGCTCGACGGCACTTTCAAACGCGAGTTTCGCAATCCAAACGGCACGTTCAGTCCCACCGGCCGCATTAAATTCGGCACGGAGTCGAACGGAGGATTCAAAAACATCACGATCACGAACTGCGTCTTTGATTACTCGCGGGGCCTCGCGCTCGAGGCTGTCGATGGCGGTCTACTCGAAGACATCGCGATCTCGAACCTCACGATGCGCGACATCAGCAACTCGCCCATATTTCTGCGGCTCGGCTCGCGCCTGCGTGGACCAAAAGAGTCGACGAAGGTCGGTGCTTTACGCCGCGTGATCATCAGCAACGTCGTCGTCTACAACGCCGACCCGAAGTATTCGTCGATCATCAGCGGCATTCCCGGCCACGCGATCGAGGACGTGAGCCTGAGCAACATTCGCATCTACGCGCAGGGCGGGGGAACGAAAGAGCAGGCGGCGCTCGATCCCCCTGAACGAGAGAGCCTCTATCCCGAGCCGGCGATGTTTGGCGACTTGCCTGCTTACGGTTTCTTCATCAGGCACGTGCGAGGGCTGAAGCTGCGCGATGTCGAGCTGAGTTACCTAAAGCCTGACCTGCGGCCGGCGTTCTGGATGAACGACGTCGCGGGCGCGACTTTCCTTCAGGTCAAGGCGCAACATCAACCCGGCGTGCCGGTCTTTGTCACGAAGAACGTGACTGATTCTGATTACTAATCCGAACGCTCGAGTGGCCAAAAAGAAAAACGCCGGCGACCTACAATCGCCGGCGTTCTCGCTTCTTCAACGTGATGAGTTACTGACCGATTGGAGGATCAGTTGCTGATGCCGGTTGATCGGCGTTGACGTGGATCGTATTTGTATCTGAATCGACGTAGTAATGATTCTTGCCTGTTGCGCTGACGCCGGTGGCGACTTGCGGATCCGCGTTGATGGTGTAACCCGGTTGCGCCGACGTCGACTTCGGAATCACCTTCATCGTGTAGACGTAGCCGTCGACAACGGGCGTCGTGCCGTCGAAGCGGCTATCGAGGAGATTCTCCTTGCGCATCTCTTCGAAACTGCCGAATGAGTTTCGCTGGTGCGAGTTGTAGTAGAGCATCTGCTGTTCGGCGATAGAGCGGAGCGTCTTCACGGCGGCAGCTTCGTTGGCGGCCTTGATCGCGGATTTGTAACCGGCAATGCCCACCCCGATCAGGATGCCGATGATCGCAATCACGATCATCAGCTCGATTAGCGAAAAGCCTCTTTCGTTGCGGTGCGCTCGATTCTCTTGGTTTTTATTCAGGGGTTTCATATTGCCTCCTCGGGCAACTTACACGAGGGCGTGAGTTTGAAGTTCCGAAATTCTACCTCGTTCGCCCGTTCCAAACGGTCCTTAGTTTACTACAGGAACGGTCTCAGGTCACATTCACCAGAATGCGGATTCGGCGGCGAACTTTTACGTGCGACGTGTGCTCTTAGCATGTAGAATGCAGGACAATTCATGCGAAACCTCGAAACCGTCAAGGGCGGACAGATAAGCAGCGCCATCGCAATTGACCAGATCGAGCGGCTGCAACAGGCCGTCGAAACGGTCATCAAAGGCAAACCCGAGGCGATTCGTCTGGCGATCGTCACCCTCATCGCGGGCGGGCATCTGCTGGTCGAGGACGTTCCCGGGGTCGGCAAAACCACGCTCGCGCACGCGCTCGCGCGTGCTCTCGATTGCACCTTTCAGCGCATTCAGTTTACGTCCGATCTGCTGCCTTCCGACGTGATCGGACTGTCGGTTTTCAACCAGCACAGCGGCATGTTCGAGTGGAAGCCGGGGCCTGTTTTTGCCAACGTTGTGCTGGCCGACGAGATCAATCGCACGACGCCGAAAACGCAGTCGGCGCTGCTCGAGGCGATGGCCGAGCGACAGGTCACTGTCGAGGGCACGACTCACGCTCTGCCGGCGCCGTTCATCGTTCTCGCAACTCAGAATCCTATCGAGCATCACGGCACTTACCCGCTGCCGGAGTCGCAGTTGGATCGTTTCATGTTGCGGCTGCGCATCGGTTATCCCGCGCCGGCTGACGAGCAACTTATTCTGCGCGATCGCGAGTACAGCGATCCGCTCGAAGAGCTCGAGCCGGTGATGACTGCGCACGCCGTCGTCGAGCTGCAACGCGCAGTGACGACTGTCTCCGTCGACGACGCGCTGGTCCAGTACCTTATGCGCATCGTTGCCGCCACTCGCGAATCGGAGATGCTCGATCTCGGCGTGAGCCCGCGCGGCACGCTGGCGCTGTTTCGCGCCGCGCAGGCGCTGGCGCTGGGTGAAGATCGCACTTACTGCATCCCCGATGACATTAAGCGTCTCGTCGTCCCCGTCTTCGCCCACCGCATCGTCGTCAGCTCGCGTTTCTCGTCGTCACTGCGTCGCAGTGAAGAAGCGGAAGCTGTGCTGAACGAGATCCTGAAGACCGTCAGTGTCCCGCTGTGAAGCGCCAATCTTCGTCGTTAATGCGGGTGTTGCTCGGGACGTTGCTGGTCCTCGCGGGACTGGCGGCGGCGATCGTGACGTTGATGGCGCGTCGCGTCGGCGAGAGTGGTTTGGCCGGCGCCGCCGCGATCGTTTCGCTGCT
>JBKPPP010000135.1:0-4269 GCA_046733615.1 Acidobacteriota bacterium
CAGGCCTCCGCCGGTCGATTCGCGGCTGCACTTTTTCATGGACGGAATTCCGCCGGGAGTTTACGACGTCAGCGTAATGCTAATCGGCCTGCGCGGTCCGATCCGGCTGCCCCCGGTGAAACGCGAAGTGAGTCTGATTGAAGGCGTAGTGACCGACGTGGCACTCACGCTCGATCTGAGCACACTGCCAAAACCGTAGTCTCAACTTCCTAGTTCAAACGATGTCTACTCAACTGAAGTTTGCCGCGCGAGTGGCTAGTGTGATTTTGCTGCTGTCGGCGGCGATGTTTGCGCAGAAGCAGCCGGCGCCTGCCACTGAAACCAGCAACGACGCGCCCGCGACGGGCACGATCAGCGGTTCGGTCGTGAGTGATACCGGACAGCCACTGGTCGGCGCCGTTGTGTACGTCAGAGAATTCAACTCCCCCGGCGGTAGCCGCACGGTGCCGACCGACTCCGACGGCAACTTTCGCATCAACAATCTCGGCGCATCGATCTACCTTGTCAACGCTGCGTTTCCGGCCTACGTCGCGCCACCTTACGATCCGATGGATCCGAATAGCTTTCATCGCATCGGTGAGTCAGTGCGGCTCGAGCTCGCTCGCGGCGCAGTCATTACGGGAACCGTGACGAACGTGGCCGGTGAGCCGGTGATTGGCGTTCGTGTGCGCGTGCAGATGGTGCGCGACGCGCGCGGGCAGGATCCGCTTCCGTTCGCCTATCGCGAACAGACCACCGACGATCGCGGCATCTATCGGATCTTCGGTCTGACGCCCGGCGCCTATGTCGTCTCCGCGGGTGGCGGCGGCTCGCAGGGATTTCAACTCAATCCATACGGCCTCGACATTCCCACTTACGCTCCTTCCTCCACGCGTGACACGGCTGCGGAAGTGAACGTGCGCGGCGGTGAGGAGGCGAATGCTGACATTCGCTATCGCGGTGAACAGGGCCGAACGATTAGCGGAACTGTGAAGGTCGGGAGCGCGAACGGGGCAACGGTTACGCTTACCGAAGCAGGCACACGCGGCATACCGTCAGCAGCGACGTTTCAATACCCGGGAACGAGCGGGTTTAGTTTCTTCGGCGTTGGTGATGGCGAGTACGAGATCGTGGCCCAAGAGGTCAGTACCACACAGACCACGATGTTTCCCGACCTATCGGTCTCCGAGGCGCGCCGTGTGACGGTGAAAGGCGCTGACGTCACGGGCATCGAACTGACCACAAAGCCACTCGCCCGGTTCAGTGGTCGAGTCGCACTCGAGCCGTCGAAAACGCCCGAGTGCCAGAACAAGCGGCGGCCGCTGTTTGCGGAAACACTCGTCGTGCTCCATCCACCTGAGAAAGAGATGCGCGAGATCTTTCCGAACTTGCGCATGATGGGCGCGTCGTCGGTGGTCGATGAGAAGGGCGGCTTTTTGATGCGCAACGTGGTGCCGGGAAAATATCTGATCGAGCCGCGTTTCTATGCTCGTTACTGGTATCTCGATTCGATCACCACCGGCGCTGCGCAGAAGACTGACGCGGCCGCAAACTGGACCACCATCAAGTTTGGGGACCAACTCACAAACGTAACCGTCACGTTAGCTGAAGGCGCGGCCAGCCTTCGCGGCCGATTGACTGCGCAAGCTGGAGCAGAAGCGCCTTCCGGATTGCTCGTCTACCTCGTTCCGGCAGAGCGTGAGAAGGCGCTCGACGTGCTCAGGTTCTTTGTTGCGCCCGTGAATACCGACGGCACGTTTGCCTTCAACAACCTTCCGCCAGGTCGCTACCTGACGCTCACGAAAACGCTCGATGCGCAGACCGCCACGGCGAATAAACTGCGAATGCCGGAAGCTGCTGACGCGCGTGCAAAACTGCGCCGCGCTGCGGAAACACAAAAGACTCCGCTTGAATTAAAGCCTTGTCAGAACCTCACGGCCTATAAGCTGGCAGCGAAGCCGTAGACGCTGAAAATCGGAACCGGCGTGCGGGTTCCATTTTGGTTGACGCTGCGCAAGATCGCTTGCTAGACTTCAACTACTTACCAAACAGGGCTTCCGACGCGACCTCGCGTCGCTCAGTATTTTCCCCAAGATTTGCGCGTGCGGCGCGGTCTGATATTTCAAATTCGATGGAGGTGCATGGTGGGCTTCAAAGTCGGCCAGAAAGTCGTTTACCCGAATCATGGAATCGGGACCATCGAGCAAATAGAACAGAAGCAAATAGGCGCTACGCTCCTTCCCTTTTACACGCTTCGTCTTGCTGCTAACAACTCCCTGGTCTTAGTTCCGGTTTCGAATGCTTCAGAAGTTGGCCTGCGAGCCCCAATCTCATCGGGTGAATGTGAAATGCTTTTCAAGGCACTTGGAGATGATTTTTCTTCCCCCGTTAATGATTGGAAGGATCGCTTTAAGGAATTCTCAGAAAAGATGCGCACGGGCGATATTTTCGAAGTCGCTGAGGTGCTCAAACACCTGACTTATCTGAGTAATCTCAAACCCCTCTCATTTCGCGAGCAGCGCATGCTCGAACGTTCCCGTTACCTGGTGATTTCCGAGTTGGCTGCCGTCTGCCGCCAGCCGGAATGCAACATTGAACCTCGCGTCGATCAGGCACTCGCTCGCGCCCGTGCCAAACATGAAAGGCGTCCAACCCGTGCCCGGGTAGCCGGAGCTGCTGCCGGTCACTAGTTACGTCGAGTTAGCTGTCCCCATACAACTCCCTAACCTCTCGAAACGCTTCCGCGTTTCCACCTCTCTGTGTCTTTCTTACTCCACGAGGTTATTGCGCCAGAAGAAGAGGACACGGATTACACGGATAAAGCCGAAAGACTTCATTACGGCCAACGTGTGCAGGTCGTGAAGAATAGCTCTTCGTGCTATCATTCTCGCCCTCAAGGAGAACTGTATCGACGACGGGCGTGCCTTACACCGCCCACCTAAGAATGGACGACTTACCAAGTAACTGGTTCGGATTCCTGTTCGCAGAAGGCGACGCAGCCGTCTCACACATATCCGGCACCGCAACCCTGATAAAACTCTTTGCCGTCCTGCTGCTGGTTGCAGCCAACGGATTTTTCGTCGCGGCCGAGTTTGCGCTCGTCGGCGTCCGCTCTTCGCGGATCGAAACACTGGCCGCGAGCGGCAGCCGCGCCGGCAAACGCCTGCTCGAGCTGCTGCAAAACCTCAACGCGTACCTCTCCGCGTGCCAACTCGGAATCACGCTCGCTTCACTCGCGCTCGGCTGGATCGGCGAACCCGCCATCGCGCGCCTGCTCGAAGGACCGCTCAGCGGTCTCTCCGACACGTGGCGCCACTCGATCGCGTTTCTGATCGCGTTCTCCATTATCACTTCGTTACACATCGTGCTCGGCGAACAGGCGCCAAAGCTGATGGGACTCGCTTCAGCCGAACGCGTCGCGCTGGCGATCGCGCTGCCGATGCAGTTGTTCTACAAAGTTTTCAGCCTGCCGATTCGCGCGCTCGACTGGGCTAGTGTTCGCACCGTCCAACTAGTCGGAATTAAAGCCACTGACGAACACGCCTCGACCTACACCGAAGAAGAGCTGCGCCGGCTGGTCGATCGCTCGCGTGAGAGCGGCCACCTGCGCGCCGAAGAGCGCCGCCTGATTCATCGCGTTTTCGAGTTTTCCGACACGCTCGTGCGCGAAGCGATGGTGCCGCGCACGGAGATGGCGGCGATCCCCAATACGTGCTCGCTGGCGGAGATCACCAAGGCCTTCGATCAGCATCGCTATTCGCGTCTGCCCGTCTACCGCGACTCGTTCGACGACGTGATCGGCTTCATTCACAGCAAAGACGTGATGCCTTACCTGCTGCATCCCGAAAGATTCAAACTCGCCGACGTGCTGCAACCGCCGCTCTACGTTGTCGACACGGCGCGTCTCGAACACGTCCTGCGCCAGATGCAGGTCGCAAAGATGCACTTCGGTTTTGTGGTAGACGAGCACGGCGGGCTAGAAGGCATCATCACACTCGAAGATTTGCTCGAAGAGATCGTAGGCGAGATCTCAGACGAGCACGACGAAGAGGTCAACGAGCAGATCACCGAAGTCGATAACCGCACTTACGTTCTTGCCGGCGGACTCGCCGTGCGCGATCTCAATCGTCGTTTGAAGACTTCCGTTCCGGAGTCCGAGACGTACACGACGATTGGCGGCTTTCTCATGACTGAAGCCGGTCACGTGCTCAAGCCGGGCGAAGTGGTTGAGTATGACGGGCTGGTTTTTCACGTCGAGCGCGTCGAGAAGCGACGCGTCATGCGCGTGCG
>JBKPPP010000136.1:0-20871 GCA_046733615.1 Acidobacteriota bacterium
GCGGCTTCGTAGTATTTGATCGCGTCGTCTTCCCGACCGAATCGCTCGAGCATCTTCGCGGTGTTGAGATTGGCGGTCAGTGGACCGGCGGCGCGGCTGAAAACCTTGTAAGCCTCGTCGATCTTGCCGAGACGGCAATACGCCAGACCGAGATTGTTGAGAATGCGCTCGTCTGACGGCGCCAATTTCGCGGCGCGCTTCAAACGATCGACGGCGGCGCGATAGTTACCGTTCTGATAGAGCGCGAAACCGAGGTTGTTCAGCGTCTCGGCGTCTTCTTCGAGTTTAACTGCGCGCTCGAACGAATCTTTAGCGCGATCGCCGAAACCTTTTTTATCGAACGCGACGCCCAGCAGGTTGTGCGCTTCGCTTAGCTTCGGATCAAGTGAAACTGCGGTTGAGAGCTCGGTGATGGCTTCGCCGTAGCGGCCTTCGAGCAGGTATTCCCGACCGGCGTCCAGATGCTCGCGTGCGGATGCGGAGGTCGTGTCTCTCTTCGCAGGCGTTCTCGCATCATCAACTCGCTCGACACCTACCGTCGCGAATTTTTCCGCGTCCTTTTCGGTCATGCGCGTGACCTTGTTCTGATCGTTGCCCCGGCCAAACAGTTTGCCGAATGCTTTGAACGGCGCCGTCAGGACCTTGACCACCTTGTTGCCGCCCTTTTTCGGCTGCACGCCCGCTTCACTGCCCGAGTCTTCGAGCACGATCGCGTCCGGATCGCCCTCGCGTTGAATTGTTGAAGCACTCCACATCGCAGTCGCTGCGACGGTAATTACGAAAGCGATAAGAATGGCGATGGTTCTGCGTTTGTTCATTGGTCCTACTCCTCTACATCCTGCCTAGAACGTCCATAAGGTTAAGAGCGGCGGGGCCAAGGATTGCGATAAAGAGCGTCGGGAAGAGAAAACATGCGAGCGGCAACAGCAGTTTGACGGCCGCCTTCTGCGCTTCCTGTTCTGCTCGCTGGCGTCGCTTCGTGCGCAGCGAATCCGAAAAGATGCGGAGACCTTTAGCGATCGACGTACCAAACTTGTCCGTCTGAATCAGCATCGCGACCAGGCTGCGTAGGTCGTCAACACCAGTGCGCTCGGCGAGGTTGCGCAGGGCTTCGTCACGCTCGCGGCCAACTCGAATTTCGAGGTTCGCCAGTTCCAGTTCGACAGCGATGTCGTAATGAACGTCTTTCAACTCCTCCGCGACTCTCATCATCGCAGCATTCAAACCCAAACCTGCTTCGACGGAAACAACCATCAGGTCGAGCGCGTCGGCAAGGCCCCAACGTAACAATCGCTGACGTTTGCGGATCCTTCTATTCAGGAGGAAACGTGGCACAAAGAAGCCGGCGACGAAAGCAAGAACAATGTAGACCAGCGCCGTCTGAAGCGGTCGCGCCGTCAAAGCACATACGCCCGCCACGATAAGCGGAAACCCAGCCATCGTCGAGATCTGGATCGCGCGATAGATGATTGGGGCTTCCTGGGAACGGAAACCGGCGTGCATCAGTTGCTTTTGCAACTTGCGGGCTTCGGTCGCGGATGGCGGCAGGAGTTTGTTCAGCGGCGACGCGATCTTTTGCGCGATCTCGGCAGCCGCACTCTCATCCGGCATAACAGCCGATGATTCGAATCTCTGAGCAGTACTAACTTCGTTGGTCCCACCCAAGCGACGCAGTCTTTCCGTGGCCGCACTCTGTGGTTTGTAGAGGAGCCAGTAAACACCCAGCATCCCGAGTGAGATACAGACAAAAGTGGAGATCCCGATGATTAGTATCATTGCTGCGCCTTTATCGTTGAACTAGATCTGTATTTTCAGAATCTTCCGCACAATCAACATGCCCGTGATCTGCATGAACAACGCAGCCGCAATCAGCCAGTGGCCACGCGGATCTTTCCACAGCACGCTCATGTACTCCGGATTCATTACCGTTACCATCAACGCCACACCGATCGGCAATGCGCACAGCAGCCATGCAGACATTCGCGAGCTGGTGGTCAACGTCTTCAAGTCGCCTAAAATCCTGAACCGCTCGCGAATCGTGTACGCGACCTTCTCCAGAATCTCAGCGAGATTACCGCCGGTCTCACGCTGAATAAGTATCGCGGTCACACACATCTTCAGATCGAGCAGCGGCATTCTCTGCGTCAGGTTCTCGAGTGCCAGTTTCACTGATAGTCCGAGGTTTTGCTCTTCGTAAGCTTTGCGAAATTCAGTTGCGATCGGCTCCGGCATCTCAGCGGAAACCATGTGCAACGCTTCGGAGAAAGCGTGACCGGCGCTGAGTGCGCGGCTGACGAGATCGAGCGCGTCAGGAAGCTGTTCGAGAAACGAGTCGAACCGTTTTTTACGGCGCCACCAAACGTGCAGCAGCGGCAGGGCGGCGCAAACAAGACCGGCGAGAATCATCAACGGAATGAAGACAGTCAGGACTGACGCAGCGAGCGCGCCCAACATTCCCGCCATGAACGAAAACATCAGCAGGCGCGAAGGCGTGATGTGCAGATCCGCCTGGTCCAGCATCTTCTTCAACTGCAACGCCGCTTGAATGTTGACGAGCGTGCGGTTGACCAGCGGGATCTCGCTCATCAACTCGTTGCGCGCGAGCACCACGTCGATGTCTTCGGTCTGCGCCGAGTGGAGCAAAGCTTCCGACAACCTCTTTTGCAGCCGCTCGCGCTTCTTGTCTGTTCCGTGAGTCGCCAGCAGGTAAGCGCCCAGGACCAGGAACAGTGCGAATATAAATACGAGAAAAGATATGATCATTGTGAGTTACATCTCCTCGAAGAAGACGCGTGGCAACTGTAGACCGCAGGCCTTCAACCGTTCGGCAAAGCGTGGACGAATTCCTGTCGGACGGAAACGGCCCAGCACCTGACCCTGCTGGTCGACTCCGGTGCGCTCGTACTGGAAGATCTCCTGCATGGTGATCGTCTCACCTTCCATGCCGGTGATTTCTGAGATTGACGTGACGCGGCGCGAACCGTCGGATAAGCGCGCAACCTGAACTACGAGGTTCAACGCCGACGCGACCTGTTGTCGCATAGCTCTGTCGGACAAACGCATGCCGGTCATCTGAATCATTGTTTCGAGACGGGACAGCGCGTCGCGCGGCGTGTTCGCGTGAACGGTCGTCAAGCTGCCGTCGTGACCGGTGTTCATCGCCTGCAACATGTCGATCGCTTCGCCGCCGCGGACCTCGCCGATGACGATGCGATCGGGACGCATACGCAGCGCGTTACGAACGAGATCCCGCTGCGTGACCTCCCCTTTGCCTTCAATGTTTGGTGGACGTGTTTCGAGTCGGACGACGTGCGGCTGCTGAAGCTGTAATTCCGCCGAGTCTTCGATCGTGACGATGCGTTCGTTTTCCGGAATGAATGCTGAGAGTGCGTTGAGCAGCGTCGTCTTACCGGCGCCGGTTCCGCCGGAGATCAGGATGTTCAGCCGCGCGTGCACGACCATTTGCAGCATGTCGGCGATGTCTTTCGTCAACGCCTTGTTTTCGACCAGCGCGGCCATCTTCAGCGGATCGGCGCCGAAACGGCGGATCGACAACACCGGGCCGTCGATCGACAGCGGCGGGATAATCGCGTTGACACGAGAACCGTCCTGCAAACGCGCGTCGACCATCGGCGACGACTCGTCAATGCGACGTCCAACAGACGACACGATCCGCTCGATCACGCGCATCAGGTGCTCGTCGTCTTTGAACCGGACGTTGGTCGGCTCAAGCTTGCCGCGTCGCTCGATGTAAATAGTGTTGTGAGCGTTGACGAGAATGTCGGAGATAGTTGGATCTGCGAGCAGCGGTTCGAGTGGCCCCAGGCCAAATAGTTCGTGCTGCACGTCGTTGACCAATCGCTCGCGTTCGGCGACTGACAGCGGCATGGCTTCCTGGGCCAGCACGCTTTCCGCCAGACGCGAAACTTCCGCGTGCACCTGATCCGGTGTGAGACTCGACAGCTTCGTCAAATCCATCCGGTTGATTAAGGTGCGGTGCAGACGGGCCTTCATCTCCTGGAAGGAGTGCTGACCGCTGCTGTCCGAGACTGGGTTGCTTCCCGGAGCGTTGTTACCGATTAATCTTTCGCGTAGGGCCATGATTGTTTTTCAGGGTGCGGGCGGCCGCTTCCTAGACCTTTTCCATTGACGTTTGAAGTTTGAATTGCGCTTGCGCCGGCTGCTTCTTCAAAAACGTATTCCAGAAAGCGCGACGTGGTTTGGCATCGTTGATTGGCGCGACGCCGACCGATATCTTTTCGGCAATGCGCCGAATCTCGAGTGCGATCTTCGACGTGGGTTCTGACTGGACCAGCGGCGTGCCGAGGTTTATCGAACTCACCGCTGTCTGATAGTCGCTGGGCACAAAACCAATCACCGGCTCACCGAGAAACTTCTCCACCTGCCGCAAATCCAGATCGATCTGTTTGCTCCAGCGGTTCACGACGATCTTCACCTTCTTGCGCGGGTAGCCGAGGCGGTCGAAGATTTCGAGCGCACGTTGCGTGCTGCGGATGGCGGGAATATCGAGCGTCAGAATCAGCACGATCTCGTCTGATTGATCGAGCGCCGCGAGAGTGATCGAATCGAATGTGTGCTGCGGGTCGAGCACGATGTATTCATAATGTTCGCGCAACTTATTCAGCACTTCGAACACGTGTTGCGGCTCGATCTCGTCGGCGGAGTCAGCTTCGCGTGGAGCTGCGAGCAGCGAAAGGTTTGCGGAGTGCGGCATGACAAGACTGTTAATCAGCGACTCATCGAGCCGGTTCCGCTTCTCGACCATGTCGGCGATCGAGTACTTCGCTTCCAGCCCTAAGAACAGCGGCAAGTCGCCGGCCTGAAGATTGAGGTCGACGACCACGGTCTTGGCGTTGGTTGCAGCCGCCAGGTTGGTGGCCATGAACGACGTTCCGCAGCCGCCTTTGCTGGAGAAGACGGCGATCATGCGGCCCTTCTTTTTGGGCGCTTCAATTTGTTGCTTTGTCGAAAAATCAGAAACGCGGTCGAGCACGGTACGCAGTTCGTCCGCGCTAATCGGAATCTGTAGAAACTCGCGTGCGCCGGCACGCAAGCTGCCGATAATCAGGTCCGGCGACGCGTTCTGCGCAGCCGAGATGATCGTCGTATTGGGACACTCGGCGTTGAGTCGTTCGATGAACCTGACAGCCTGGTCCGCGTTTGAACCGAGCGCGATGATTGCCGCGGCCGGCTTGAGGCGAACGATCTCATCGTAAAGCTGGTCGGCGTCGTTACCGCCGGCCAGAAGTTTTACGCGCTGTTCGGCCGACAAAGCTCGGCGAATGTCTTTGAAGTTTTCGAGCCCGGTGCTTAAGACAACAAGTGTGATTGGTTGAGTCATGATTTTTTGGGCGGCTCTTAGGGCGAAGGATTTACGGCATTATTCCAGCGGATTCACCCGTTAACGTTGTTGAATAAGCCGGCATCGTGATTGTGGCTGGCAGAAATGGAAGTACAAACTTGAACTGATAATCGGTGATGGTCACGGTTGCAGTGCCCGAGTTCACGGAAAAGTCGTCTGAATAAGTCACGATGACATTGTCGGTGGACATATCAGGCAGGAGCGGTTGCGTGCCACCATCCTCATTGTCGTAAACGACCACGTTCTTGACTCGCGGGTCGGCCGGCGGATGAAGTACGGCGTAGCGAGCGCCTCGGCGCGCCGCATCGGATAATGCATTATGGGCCCACAAAGCTCGTCCAAACTCCAACACTGCGAACACCGCCATGATGAAGACAGTCGCACCGATCGCATACTCAACGAGAGTGGAGCCCTTTTCGTCTTGTTTGAAGGTCTTGATACGAAACATGTTTTTCGCCTCTCAACTCGCTGCGGCATTAAGCATGTAGTGCATGGTTACGCTCGGCTTAACATTCACATTCGTCGACAACCCGCTGATTTTCGTCAGTTTCCCCAAGTCAAAGATTGGTTGGTGCTGGTAGTTAATGATGGTGATGGTCACCCTCATGGGTACGCCAGTGCTGGGGGGGGCGTACGTACCGCCCTCAAATTTAACGTCGATGTTGTCAGTTGTGAGACCTGTCATGATTGGCGTACCAGTACCGGCGGTGTTCCCGTAAACCACTAACCTCTTCGTCGCGAGAACCCAATCCGCTTGCGTTGTCTTCAGAGTTTTTTCGGACATAAATCTCGCGCCCACTCGCGCCGCTTTCGCCAATGTCGTGTACTCGCAAAAGTAGCGACCAAACTCAGCGACCGCTCCAAACATCATCAGCAGAATGGGTATGACGATAGCGACCTCGACCAGTTGAACGCCGTTTTCATTGCGGCGAAAGCGACTCAACCAGTTAACCCTGCGCCACCGTCGCACATTTCGAATTTTGCGTATTCGATGATGCATTTCGTTCCCCCCTATCTGTACAAAACAGGCGTGGCCAGCAGCGGACTTACTGTGCATCCTGCGCTGTAAGTTCCAATTCCGAGTGTTTTGTCCTCGATGTATTCGGCTCGAAGATCACCGTTGCTGCCGCTGATCTTTGTCTGAAGGAAGAATTGACCGATGCGATCAAACGTAACGGTGTTCTTACCTTGATCGTATTCCTCAGCCTTCACGATTGGGATGTAAACCACGCGGCGGTTCGCGAATCCCGTGTGGGTAGGAGCTTTGGTTACAGAGCCGGCCTTATACTGGGCGTAAGTAATGTTGTCCGCGATGTTCAGATCTGGAGGCATATCGTCGGGATTTACGTTCGCTGAGGTGTACTCATCGAACCGAGTGTTTACTCCTTGCTTGACCGCACCCGCCGTCACACCAGTTTTTGTATCAACGGAGTAAGTGGATCCTGGTCCGCCGCAAGCATCAACTCCAGCACCCAAACCGACGCGCGCATCATTACCACCTGCTCCCGCGAGAGCCAGAATCTGATAATTGCCGGGCGAGATCATCGAGCCGGACTGCGCCCGGAAAGTATAAGTTTGTCCTGGACTGATGGGAGTGCCGTAGTCGATTACCGTTACGGGAAGGAAATTACAGATGTCACACAGCGGAGCTGAATAACCTGCGGTGGCCGTCGCTGTCAGGTCCTTACTGCTACCGAGTACCATCGCGGCAAATGAAACGGCCACCGGTGACGGCTGTGTGGTGACGCGCACAAAGCGAATCGTAGGCGCGGTGCCCACGCTTTTAGCTCCCGATGCCGGCAAATACCCGCCGTCCAAACTCGCAGAGAACTCAATGTTCGTGATCGTTATTCCCGTTTTGTTGAAGTCGTACTTATTCGGCGTGCCAGTTACCAGCGCAACCGCGTTGTCGATCCCTGTCGAGCCGCCATTAAGAGCTGATACAGCAGCGAGGGCTGCTGCATCAGCTCCATTCTGAAGCTCGGTCTTCACCAGGTAGAACCTGCTGATATCAACTGCCAGACCAACTGCCAGCAGGCATGCCGTCATCGCGATTGCCGATGTGGCCAGAATTGAACCTCTCTCCCGTTTGTTCGTTTCCGCTTGTCTCTTCGATCGGTTGTTCATGTTCCCCCCTCTGCTGCAAATGAACATTGTTTCGAGAGGAAGTACTTACCAGGGCTTGACTGACTCAGGATTGAAGTCGACCTTCACAGCTTTCGCCATCGGAAGGTCCGGATTGACTTGCCGATTGCTGCTGACCTTACTGCCGGTGGTGGTCTGTGTCGCGTCCACAGTCTTGGCTTTCGGCTGTTCAACTTTCGCCGGAGCGGCAGGCGTCGTTGCGGGCGCTGCCGGCGTAGTTGTCTGATCGTTCTGTCCCGAAACCTTGTAGCCCGTCTGGCCCGAGATGCCTTCGCCCTTCGGCTCGAGGCCCAACGGCGACTTGCCCTTCAGTCCATCTATACCGCGCATGTTGGGCAGGTCGTCGCTGTTGACTGGCTTCACCAGGTGCGCCGTTACCAAGAACATCAGCTCAGTCTCTTTCTTCTCGAAGGATTTCGATTTGAAGAGAGCACCGATAACTGGAATGTCACTGATAACGGGAATTCTGGACAACGACTTGGTTTCGGAGTTGTCGAGCAAGCCGGCGAGCGCGAACGACTGACCGTCGCGCAGTTCGATGCCCGTCTTGGCGCGGCGAGTACGGAGAGCCGGCACGACGAAACCGTTGAAGCGCACACCGTTCACGAAGTCGATAACCGAAACTTCGGGCTCGAGTTCCAGACGAATGTGATCTTCATCGATGATGGTTGGTTTAAAGTTCAGCCGGACACCATATTCTTTCCACATGATAGTGATGCCACCATTACCGCTGCCGAAGCTTTGAAGCACTGGTACCGGAAATTCGCCACCGGCCAGGAAGCTTGCCTGCTGGCCGTTCATGGCGATCAGATTCGGTTCGGCCAAATCCCGGAACGCACCTTCTTGACGCAACACTTTGAGCATTCCGGCCGTGCTGATCTGTCGATTGAAGATGAACAGGTTAAGCGCGGGTTCGATGACTCCGCTTAGAAGAGCTTGCGACTGGCTGATCGAGGCGCCGCCTAACGTGCTTGGACCACCGCCACTGTTGATGTAGCCAGAGGTGCCGCCTTGCGGTTGCGTCAGGAAGGACGTACCGTAGTCGCGCAGCTTGTTACGATTCACTTCCGCAACGCGAACCTCAAGTTGGACCTGAGTAGCATTCGCGATCGGTGACGTCAGCATGTTCACGGCCTTGAAACCCGCCGCTTCGATAACGCTTTGCACCTGCGATGCAACCTGCGCGTTCGCCACGCTGCCCGAGATGACCACTGAACCGTTCGCTTGACTCAGCCGAATATCTTCTTTCGGGAACAGCGTGCGGATCTGCGAGTCGATCAAGGAAAGATTTGAACGAACATACACGTCAAAGACCACGAACTGACCGCCGGTTTGTTCCCAGGCGATGAAGTTGACCTGACCAAACGCTTTTCCATTCACCAGCACCTGGTCCGGCGTGACGAGCACAGCTTCGGCGATTTCGGCATTGGAAACCGAGAACCGTCCTACCGGGCGATCGAAATTGATCACGCGCGACTGGCCCACGAGAACGTTTACTGCGATGGCTTCTTTGTTCTGACTGAACGACGCCTTGTAGGAAGTTTCCTGGGCGTGCGAGATGGAGTTGGCAAAGATAGTTATCAACGCCGCCAGCAATAAACTTACTCGGCGCGAAATTGGGGAACGGCTCTGCATGATTCTGTGCTCCTTTGTTGTAGCGATCGTCAAAGCGATCAACTTTCAGTTGAATGAATTACGAGAGTGATCTATGGAAAGTCGACGTTGCGCTTCTTCCCGCCTTCGATCATTTCCACTGACGCACGCGGCGTGGCTTGAGGAGCTGGGGCAGCCGCCGGTTTTTCCACTGGCGCCGATCGACGTACCGGCTTCGCTGGCTGTTGGGGCTGTTCACTCTTCAGTGAACCCGGTTCGGGAGCCGGCATGGCAGCTTCGCCACTTAGCAGTCCGCGCTTGTTCACGCCCTTGGTCTGTTCGTCACCCTGATCGATCTGGTTGCGCATGACCAGTTGCAGTTTTCCTTCGCTGGAAGCGAGGGCTAGTTTCTCAGCCTGCTCCGGCGTGACCTGAAGCGTCACAGCCTTGACGCTGTTTGCTTCGCGCTCATCCTTTGGCTTGTCGATGTTCTGACCATTAGCCAGCACCTTGATGTTTTGCAGCACGATCTTCGAAATCGGATCCCCGCCTGAATTCTCGCGCGGGTCGATAACGACCACGACGTCGACCAACGTGCCCGGCATAATGAATCCGGAGATGCCCGCCGCGTCGTCAACCTTGACCGTCATCGCGCGATAGCCTTCCGGAATAACGGCGGCAAGTCCTGCCGCAGTGCCTTCCGCCGCCAGTCGCGATTCAGTGATTGGCTCGCGAGCGGCGATGTTCATCACTGCGACCCGGCCGGCGAGTTTTTCAGGAGAGTCGAAAGCTCCGTCGGGGGTTGATTCCTTGGGGAACTGGACCACCATGATCTGCTCGGCAATGATCTTGCTACCGATCGGGATCGCAACCTTCGCCACGGCTACCTTGTTCAGGTTCTTCGTGTAAGCCTGCGCGCTCGACAAGTACTTGCTTACTGAAACAGCAGCGAGCACTCCGAAAATGAGTGCTCCTACCAGGACTATGAAGAAACGTTTGTTTCGCATGGGAATCAACTCTCCGTTCTGCCAGGTCGTAGGCCTGGTTGTTGACCGCTGTTAAGGGTGAAAGATCGCGATTGCGATGATGGCCCCGATTGTGATGGCCGCACCGTAAGGAACGGTTAGGCGACGATCGATCGGAACGCTGAATTTGGGCATTTGCCACCCGGGCAATAAGCCGACAAGAATCTGGAGCACGCGATGCATCGTCGTTTTGAAAACTCCCGATCGCAGCACCGACGCAAGCGCCAGCACACCACCTGTCAGCACGACCACGACAAAAGTCGGCAGCACCAGATGAGCACCAATCACGGAGCCGACGGCTGCGAAGAGTTTGACATCACCCGCGCCCATTGCTCCGAAGACGTGCAAGATGAACATCAAAATAAAGGCCAAAGCGCATCCGCCGAGACTGTTTAGACCACCGCTAATTCCGCCCAGCGAAAAGTTCAATATGAGTCCGGTAATGAAAGTCGCCAGCACGAATGGATTAGGAATGCGGCGATAGCGCACGTCGTAGTAGATCACCAGTACGGCGAGCGGTATGAGAAAGAGTTCGAAAATTGTGGCGGTAGGACTAAGCATCACGATTCCGATTGCGGTGAGTGGGGGTTTTCACAGAAGGTGGCGGCGCACCCGTGGAAGACAAAAAGCTTCACAAGGCGCGCCACCCGGCAATGGCGTTGACTATCTCGAGCTCACTTGATGAAGCCTGCCAGAGTATTGATCCTCGTGCCGACTTGGGTTCCAAGTAATTGGAACGCAACCACTGTCCCGACCGCTACGAGAGCTGCGGCGACGGCATACTCCGAAAGCTCAAGCCCCGTTTCGTCTTCCCAGAAGTTCTTGAACATGATCGTTTCCTCGAATCGGGGAATTGAAGGCGTGAGCCTTCCGTTCCAACGGCAGCAAATCTTGTTGTGTTTTGCCGCTGCCGAGCGATGAACCAAAGAACTACGGCTTGATCTTGTCAGCGAGTGCGTTGATCTGCAGTCCGATGTTCGTGCCCAATAGTTGGAACGCGGCGACGCATGCCAACGCGACGAGCGCTGCAGCAACGGCGTACTCCGAAAGTTCAAGACCTGTCTCGTCTTGCATGAATTTCCTGATCATTTTGTCCTCCAATAGTCTTTAAGCGCTCACCCCCAGCCGGCAGCAACAGTCTGTATTTGCCGCTGCCGGGCGACGAATCAACAAGAACTACGGCTTGATCTTGCCAGCGAGTTCGTTGATCTTGAGTCCGATGTTGGTGCCCAGCAGTTGGAAGGCGGCGACGCATGCCAACGCGACGAGCGCTGCGGCGACGGCGTACTCTGAAAGTTCAAGACCCGTTTCATCACGCAAAAATCTCTTAATCATTTTGTTGCTCCTTTAGTTATGCGATTAGGCTTAGTACTTGGACGAGCCGGCAAACGTAATGCTTGCCACGGAAGGATTGGCGCCACGTGACCGTGTCTGCGCTGAAGAAAGTTGAACCGCTGTGGCCGTGCGGCGGCCAAAGCCATTGATTCCACTTAGGACAGCACTGGACAAGGTAAGCAACAGCAATAGCGCTTCGTTATTCCTGATCCCTGCGGTCTGGATGCTGACGAGAATCGCCAGCGCCAGGAACGGAGAAAGGATGGCGAGCATTACGACTGATGCCAGGTTTTTTGTGGTGTTAGCCTTCATTAGGGTTTGTCTTCTCGACCAATGATGCGATGCGTTGTTGCCTCGCGACGAGCATGATGTTTACAACCACCGTGCCAATGGGCCATGGGGAAGAAGACCGCGGTTTTTGTGAGTTTTGGTCGTTAGTTTGTAGCCTGCGGTTGACAACAGGAATTGGCCCAACAAGCGCGCTGGGCGGCACTTGTGGTTCTAAGTCCTGTTCTTATTGACGATTGAGCGTTGTCGCCCGCGGTTGACAAGATTGGATGGGATTGGCGTTGAAGGTTACAACGTGGAGAGGTGTGCCGAGAGAGTTTTAGGCGCGGTACTGCATTCCGGGCTCGGTATCTTCCTGGAGAAAGTCGCCGATGTCGATCGCCAGCCGCTTGAGTTTCTTGTAGAGAGTTTGACGTGAGCCGAGACCGAGAGCTTCACTCGTACGGGCGACGTTGCAGTCGTGCTTCTTGAGAGTTTCAGTGATGACTTTGCGTTCATAGCTCTCGAGCAGATCGTCGAGGCGTTCCGCCGGCGTTTGCGTGGCTGCGCCTTGCGGAGAGATGCGGGCGCTGATGTTTTCCGGGCGTATGAAACCGTCGTCTTCCGCGTAGAGCACGAGACGTTCGATCTCAGCACCCAGCTCGCGGATGTTTCCGGGCCAGGAATACTCTTCCAAAATCCGGATCGCGTCGGAAGTGATTCCGGAAATCGCGCGTTCGTTCTTGCGGGCGTAGTGACTGACGAAGTGTGAGATGAGTGTGGAGATGTCTTCGGGCCGTTCTCTTAGCGGCGGAACTTTTAGAGTGAGAGTTGCAATTCGGTAGTAGAGATCTTCGCGGAAGAGCTTCTCGCTGACGAGTTGTTCGAGATCTTTGTGCGTTGCGGCGATGACGCGCACGTTCACCTTCCGCGGCGCCCGATCGCCAAGCGTGTGGATCTCCCCTTCCTGTAAGAATCGCAACAGCTTTGGTTGAAGCGAGAGTGGCAGGTCACCGATCTCATCGAGAAAGAGTGTGCCATTCTCAGCCGATCGAATCAGACCGGCCTGGTCCGACATCGCACCTGTGAACGTTCCGCGGCGATGTCCGAACAACATGCTCTCGATCAGCTCAGCCGGAACCGCCGAACAGTTGAACGGAATAAACTCGCTCTCCGACCGCCGGCTGAGACGATGGATCGCTCGAGCGATCAACTCCTTGCCCGTGCCAGATTCGCCGGTGACCAAAATGGTGGAATGCGAATCTTTGATGCGCTCGACGTTGCGCGCCACTTCCGCCATAGCGCGGCTGCTGAACACCATTCCCGGCAAAGCGCTCGCCGACGACATCGCCGGCGCTGTTTTCGGTCCAACAGGAACCACTCCGCCAACCGACTGGTGAGCGTGGGCCAAGTGCGCCACGTCGCTGAGCGCGTTTAGCTCTTTTGCTTGTTCGGCGGTCAGCGGGCGAACACAACGCCCGTACAGCGCTGCGCCTTCTCGCGCACTCGAAGGTAGCGACAGTAACAGACAGATCGCTGGGTCTCCCTCTTGTGCGGCTTGCGGCCGTCCCTTGCTGGCAAACACTCCCGCGACGGTCTGTTCCGCGGCGGCGATCTCTTCATCTTCGAGCCCTTCAGCCCAGCGCAGACTAGGCTTGCCTGGATCCGACGTCGCCCAAATCGATAAACCGTACGTGGGAGCCGTCGCTTCCACCATCAGGCTCATCTTGATCATGACTTCGTAGAGCAGATCCGGGCCACGGTTTGCCGCCTCGCAAACTGCTCTCACCATCGCACTGATCGGTAGCTGGACAGATTCCGGGGAGTCAGGCATCAACTTTCCTTGACTGAACCAATTGCGTGAGAGGGGATTGCCGCAGGACAAGAACCGGCACACCTGAGTCTATGAATCTGAGGGCAGGCGTGTCAACAGGTTTTAATCGCCCGCTTCAGGCCGCAAAAAGCCTAGGATTTCCGTTCGCCACCCGTTCGCCAAATTGGCCCATTAAGCGCCGTTACTTCAAGTAAATGTTCAACTTACGCACTCAAAGCGTTGAGGAGAAATATCTTTACACCTTTTAAGCGCCGGTGCTACAGTCCGCCGATACCGCCGCTAAGTAGTTGAGCGGCAAGGACATTGACAGACCATAAAGTACATTTAGTTGGGGCTGACTAACCCGGCAGACCAGCTATCTTGTGGAGTAACTCTCAGTTCGAGTTAAGCAGTCTCTTAAATTCAGGGCATGGCAATTCACTTTGGAACATCAGGATGGCGAGCCGTCATTGCGGACGACTTTACCTTTGCCGCAGTCGGCAGGGTGACTGAAGCCATCTGCGCCCAGTTTGCCAACGAAACCGGCAACCCGGTGGTCGTCGCGCACGACACCCGCTTTTTGGGCGAACAGTTCGCCGCCGAATGCGCTGAAATTGTTGAAGGCCAAGGGTTTGAGGTGCTGCTTTGCCAGGGTCCGACGCCGACGCCGACCGTCGCGCACGCGATCCGTTCGCGACAGGCGGTCTGCGGCATCAACTTTACGGCGTCGCACAATCCACCGGAATACTCCGGAATGAAGCTCTCGACGGCCGACGGGGCTCCAGCCCTGCCGGCAGTCACCAGCAAAATCGAGGAATTGCTGGGGAAAACGCTCGAAAGCCGGCCGAAAAGCACGAGTCGCAAGCGCGAACAAACCTTTGACCCGCGCGACGCCTACCTGGCGGATCTCGAACAGAAAGTCCGCTTCGACCTGATCAGCGCCGCCGGCGGAAATTACGCCTACGACCCGCTGTGGGGAACGGGCCGCGGCTATCTCGACCAGGTGCTGCGCGATCACGGCTTGAGCGTCAAGACAATCCACGACTGGCGCGACGTGCTTTTCGGCGGCAGGGCTCCCGAGCCGGAAGCGAGCCACCTCGATGAGCTGCGCGAACTGGTCAAGACCGACAAATGTGTGCTGGGTTTGGCGACGGACGGCGACGGCGATCGCTTTGGCGTCATCGACGCGAACGGCCAGTTCATAACGCCCAACCAACTGATCGCGATTTTGTTTGATTACCTGGCGGAAACCCGACAGTGGCAGGGCGGCGTGGCCCGCTCCGTAGCCACTTCCCATCTTGTAGATCGCGTGGCGAAGTTACGAGGATTACCGGTTTACGAAACGCCCGTCGGCTTCAAGTACATCGGAGAATTGATCAATGAGGACAAGATTATCCTCGGCGGCGAAGAGTCGGCCGGGCTATCAATCAAGGGTCACTATCCGGAGAAAGATGGCATCCTGGCGTGTCTCCTTGCAGCGGAGGCGGTTGCGGCGCGCGGCGCGTCCATGACCGACCAACTCGAAAGTTTGTTCGCCAAAACCGGACGGCTCGAGTCCGGACGAACCGGCGTCAAACTCACGCCCGAGCTGATGCCGGTGCTGAAAGAGAAACTGAAGGAAGAACCCACATCCGTCGGCGGCCGCAAGGTCAAAACAATTAATCGAATCGACGGAGTAAAGATCATTTTTGAGGACGATTCATGGCTGTTGGTGCGTCCTTCGGGAACTGAACCCCTGGTACGTATTTACGCGGAATCAGAATCGGCAAAGGACATGGAGGTGCTACTTGAGCAAGGTCGCAAATACTTACTGGGTTGACGAGCGCATCAGGGCGCAGCGTGTGTCGCCGCGCCATAACTCTTCGCTAGCTTCGATTGAGCAGATCTCGATGGAGATCATTGGCAGCCGCGCGGAGGTGCGGCGCCGCGGAGGCATCATTCCTTCGTGGGTGGTCTTCGGCATGATTCTGCTCGCCACTTTCGCCGTTTGTGTCACGGTGAACATGCGTACGCGCGCCAAAGTCACGATGGCGGCGCAACAGTTTTCCGTAATGCAGTCTGACGTCGAGTCACTGCGGAGCGTCAATCAGTCGTTGAAAACGGAAGTCGATCGGCTTCGCAACGATCCGCGCGCCATTGAAATGGCGGCGCGCGCGCGTTTGAACATGGTCCGCAGCAACGAGTTTGTAGTGCCCGTTGAATAACTGATGAAACTTAGTTCATCACAAACGGAGAAACGAGTTCCATGCCTGCCAAAGCCTGCCCATAGTTGTTCCCTGCTCGACATCCACGTAACCGGGTTGCCTTCCGAGTTGGCGCGGCTGTGACTGCCATCGCAGCCGCGCTCCCCTCTCACAATTCCAAAAGTTGTTAAGAAGTTTTCTGCGTCGTTGTCGCGGACGAAAGTTGAGAGATGCCAAAGGCTGCGACGGCCAGAGTGTAAATCTGGACACCGGTCAGCAAAGCGATACTCTGGGTGAACAACGGCGATAGATACAGCACGAGCAGAAGGCATTTGTAGGCGAATGGAAGTGATGGCGTGCGCGCCGACTTGTAGAACTCGGCTGTTAGGAGAAGTGCGGCGAGCACCAGAATCGTACTGTCATAGATACCCATGTAGATATTAAGTACTGGTGTCCAGGACACAGTTAATGCCCAAAGAAGCCGCCACTGCGAGTCTCGTCTCAAGCGGCGCCCCGAAGAGATGAGGAAAGGAATCAACAGTGCAACGATTATCGCCGTGACGGCCCACCTCAGGTGTGTATGGTGCGGCAGTAAAAGTCGCATAAAGGCATTTATGTCTACGTATTTCCACGACCTCAGAGTGACTTCAATGCCTGTTGCGGCGCTACTGTAAAAGAGAAGGCGGTTGCCGAAGTTGATGCAACCCTGCAACCCAACCAACAACAGTGAGATCAGGGCCAACACGAGATTACCAGCGAGGACTCCGATGAAGCTTAACCAGCGTCCGGTCAGCAGGAGCATTGGTACGATTAAGAAAAGTAACGTCGGTTTGTAGGCACACACCGCGAGCGCGGCGCCACTCCAGAACTTGCTGCGCGCCTCGCACGCAATCGCAACCGCCAACCAAAAAAATCCGAATGCAGAAGTTTGCCCACCAGCCAGGCATTCGACTAAGAACGGCCAGAATGACAACGCAAGTAACAATGCTGTCCACCAGATTTCTTGCGGCAGCGATTGAAGTGCGCGCCAGAGTATCGAAAACCCTGCTATGTACAGCGAGACTGAAATCACCAACCAAAACAAGTAAGCCCAAGCGTAAGGCAATCGCGACAGGAAAATAAAAGGAATGATGAAGAACGGCGCGTTCGCATAACTCAACTCCTGATCGAGGGGCGCATCTGGAAACCTTTCCTTGTATAGCTGCCGGTGCAACGCGCCGTCGTAGATGCGCGCTGGCTCATAGTTGTTGAAGATCTGTCCCGCGACGTAGAACGCTCCGAAATCCGCGCCCAGGAACGGCCCAAATACTGTCTTCCCTCGTTTTGCCGTCGCGAAAGAAAAAGTTAGAACGATTAGGTAGATGGCCAGAATCAGAATAGAGACACGGCGCAGGTAGGGTTGGTTCAGGCGCCGGTCGATAAACGTCCTCACGGATTTAATCCTTTAGCACAGATATTGAAATTTGACACCCCAAATACCGTAAACTAATATCCGGTTCTGTCAGGAATCGCGCAGATCTGAGAGGTCTAATGCCAGAAACCACGGAAAGCTCCTCACCTGTCGAGGTCGAGAAGGAGCGTTGGGAAGAGCAAACACTCGACCCGGCGTTGAAGAAAACTCCCGAACGCAAGCAGAGTTTTCAAACAGTCTCGCTCGCGGAAGTGGATCGTCTTTACACGCCGATCGACGTCGAAGATCTAGATTTCAACCGCGACATCGCTTTTCCGGGAGAGTTTCCCTACACGCGCGGCATTCATCCGACCGGTTATCGCGGGAAGCTGTGGACCATGCGGCAGTTTGCCGGGTTCAGCACGCCCGAAGAGACAAACGCGCGCTTCAAGTATCTTTTGGAACAAGGCCAAACCGGACTCTCAGTCGCTTACGATCTGCCGACGTTGATGGGCTACGACGCTGACTCGCCGCTGTCTGAAGGCGAAGTCGGCAAGTGCGGCGTGGCAGTCTCGTCGCTCGCGGACATGGAAGTTTTGTTCGACGGGATTCCGCTCGAAAACGTCACCGTTTCCCAGACGATCAACGCGCCTGCATCGGTGCTGCTGGCGATGTATCTCGTGGTCGCCGAAAAGCAGGGCGCGAATTGGGACAAGATCTCCGGCACGCTTCAAAACGACATTCTCAAAGAGTACATCGCGCAGAAAGAGTGGATCTATCCGATCAAGCCGGCGATGAAGCTGGTGATCGACACGTTTGCGTTCTGCACTGAGCGAGTGCCGCGTTACAACCCGATCTCGGTCAGCGGTTACCACATCCGCGAAGCCGGCGCGACGGCCGCGCAGGAACTCGCGTTCACCTTGCGCGACGGAATCGAATATGTGCAGTGGGGCGTTGACGCCGGTCTGGACGTGGACCGCTTCGTGCCGCGCATGTCGTTCTTCTTCAACGCGCACAACGATTTCTTTGAAGAGATCGCGAAGTATCGGGCAGCGCGCCGCATCTGGGCTCGCGAAATGAAAAATCGCTTTGGCAGCAATTACGCGCGCACGCTGCAACTGCGTTTTCACACGCAGACTGCCGGCGTCTCACTGACCGTGCAGCAGCCGTTGAACAACATCGTGCGGGTCGCGATTCAAGCTCTCGCCGGCGTGCTCGGCGGAACGCAGAGTCTGCACACCGACGCTTACGACGAAGCGCTCGCGCTGCCGACCGATCGCGCGGCCTTGATTGCGTTGCGCACGCAGCAGATCATCGCGGAAGAGACGGGCGTCGTGAACACAGTCGATCCGCTCGGCGGTTCTTATTATTTGGAATCGTTGACGGAGAAGATGGAGCAGGAAGCGCTCGACTACTTCCGCAAGATCGACGGCATGGGCGGCATGGTAGCCGCGATCGAGCGCGGTTTCCCGCAACGCGAGATTCAGGATTCGGCTTACCAGTATCAGAAAGCCGTCGAGCGTGGCGAGCAGGTGATCGTCGGCGTAAACAAGTACGCGATGACCGACGAGCCCTCGGAAGTGCCCATCCTTGTGATCGACGAATCGGTGCGCGCGCACCAGGTTGAACGGCTGGAACAGACGCGCGCGCGGCGCGATGCAGGCGCGGTTGCGAATGCGCTCGACAAACTGAAACAGGCTGCCCATCGCAACGAAAACACGATGCCCGCAACGATCGACGCCGTGCGCGCCTACGCGAGTCTCGGCGAGATCTGCTCCGCGCTGCGCGACGTGTACGGTATTTACGAAGAGCCCGCCTTCTGAATATGTCCACGCGAAAGATTCGTGTTCTCGTAGCAAAGCCCGGTCTCGACGGTCATGACCGCGGCGCGAAAGTGATCGCCCGCGCACTCCGCGACGCAGGGATGGAAGTGATCTACACCGGACTACGCCAGACGCCCGAGATGATCGCAGCGGCGGCACTCCAGGAAGACGTGGACGCGGTTGGCGTGTCGATCCTGAGCGGCGCGCACAACACGCTCTGCCCGCGAATCGTGCAGTTGCTGCGCGAAAAAGGGATGGATAATTGCCTGGTGCTGGTCGGCGGGATTGTTCCGCAGGAAGACTTACCGAAGCTGAAACAGCAAGGCGTGGCCGAAGTTTTTCTGCCGGGAACATCGACCGAAGACATCGTGAAGTTTCTGCGCGAGAACGTGAAGCCGCGCGATTAATCCTCAGACCATCCGAAGGCTACTTCTTCAGAAAGCGCGCAATTCCCTGCCGGCAATCCTCGGTCATCCGCGCAATCACATTCACATCCGCGCCCGCTTCGAGCGCTTCGACGAACCCCAGCGAATCGACCTGGTAAAGTAATCGCTTCGTTAACGCCACCGCCGAACGGCTCACTTCCGTAAACCGCTTCACGTAAGCATCTACATCGCCGGCGAACGTGTCATCGCTGAAGACCTGATTTACCAGGCCCATCTCTTTTGCCTGCCGCGCGCTGAACTCGTCTCCGCGCGTCAACAACTCAAAGGCGCGTTTCTCCGAAACATTGCGACGCAGGATCGCGAGCACCATCGCCGGCACGAAGCCGATCTTTACTTCCGGATAACCAAACCGCGACGACTCGGAAGCCAGCACAAGGTCGCACGAGCTGGCGAGACCGCAACCGCCGGCAAGCGCGCGTCCCGTCACTGCGGCGACAACCGGCACCTCGAGCTGTCGAATCAGGAGAAAAAGTTCGAGCAGCGAGCGCGCGTCTTCCGCATTTTCGGTGACGGATGCTTCGGCGATCTGCTGCAACGCCGCAAGGTCGGCGCCGGAGCAGAAGTCTTTGCCCGCGCCGGCAATGACGACCACACAAACGCCCTCGTCGCCGGAAGCCTGTCGCAAGTGCTCCTTCAAACCGGCGATCACGCTCGCGTTCAGCGCGTTGCGCTTCTCAGGCCGGTTGAGCGTGATGCGCCCGACCGCCCCTTCCACCGAATAAAGAACCGCTGCTTCTTCAGCCATCTAATTCAGTTCCAGCTTCCAGGCTTCTTCATCAGCGATCTCGATCTCCATTCGCAGCAAGGCCGTCGAGAACGTCTTTCCCTGCGCATCCGTCATCAGCGACAACGTTCCACCGCCGCCCAGACTCTCGTGCAGCAGAAAATTCAACGCGCCCAGGTTCGGCAGCTCAAACCGCTCGACGTCGCCGCGACAGATGCCCTTGAAATGCTGCTTCACGCGCTCAGCCGTCACCTCACGCACCAGCACGGGATAAAACTCGTCGCGCAACGCGATCAGTCCGACATTTGCCGTGTCGCCCTTGTCACCCGAACGTGCATGGGCCAGTTTTGTTAGTTGCACTCTCACGCGTTCAGCACCTCGACGATCGGCGAAATTTCCGTCTTCGGAATCAGCGCGGGCCAGTAGGCCACGATCTCCTCCACCTTCGGCCGCCCTCCGGCGAATCCGGTCACGGCCGGCGGCCCAGTCAGAATCAACGGCGCAATCTCTTTCGTAAACCGCTCAATCGCTTTTCGATCCGGCCCGCGCACGCCGACTCGTAACTGCACCTCCGGCAACTCCGCCCGCGGCGCGCCAGCCAGTGGACCATGCGTCGCATTCACGCCGACAAACTCCGTCAGCACCTGATCGAACTTCAATCCCAAACGATCGAGCCGCGCGCGCAGGATTCGATCGGCCGCCTGCGCTTTGTCGTAAGCATCGGGCCACGCGTAAACCAGCGTT
>JBKPPP010000137.1:0-5325 GCA_046733615.1 Acidobacteriota bacterium
CGATAAAGCTTTTCGCTGGAACTACGGCCGTCGCGGACGCACGTACGATTTCGAGGGTTTCAACCGGCTGCCCAACTACGAACCGTTGCGCGGCTCGCCTTCGATGTTTGGTCCGGCAGTGAAGACGGAGGACGTCGCCAACTTCATGCGCCGGTTCATTCCTTACCTGCAAGGCGCGCGTGACGTCGCCGAGCCCGAGACGTTGTACCTCTGGGATGCCGCGGCCCGCGCCGGTCTCACATATCGCAATTACGGCGAGTTTCTGGCTACGCTTTCTGAAGCTGACATCAAATCGATCCGTGAGAACCGCGAAAAGCCGTATCCTGATTTGAGTCCGACTGTATCGGCATTTCCGACGAAGAAGTCGCTGGAAGGTCACTTCAATCCGAACTATCGCAACTTCGATCTCAACACGCCGGATTCGATGACCGTCGACTCCTATCGCGCGGCGAAGGAGAGTAACGGAGGCGCCGGCGCGTTCATTAATAACGCTCACGCCGATGCGCGCTTCCGTGGCAATTCGCGGCTCGGCGCGTGGCTCGACGACTTTCGCGACTTTTCAGCCGAACGTGCGGCGGGAACCGCCGATCGCCTGCCGAGTCTTTCCATCATGCGTTTGTCGAACGATCACACTGACGGCGTTGCCGCGCGAAAGCCGACGCCGCAGTTTTACGTGGCCGACAATGACTACGCGCTCGGACTGCTGGTCGAGGCGGTTTCGAACAGTCCGTACTGGAAAGACACGTGCATCGCGGTGGTTGAAGACGACGCGCAGGATGGGCCGGATCATGTTGACGCGCATCGGTCGGTGGTGTTGTTGATTAGTGCGTACAACCGGCCGGGAGCTTTGATTCATGAGTTTCACAACACGGTGAGTCTGATCCGGACCATCGAGTTGCTGCTCGGAATCGAGCCGATGAATCAACTCGACGCCACCGCGACGCCGATAAACATCTTTCGCACGGAATTCGATCCGCGGCCGTACAAAGCGGTACTTCCCGACGTCGCTCTCGACAATCTGATAACTGCACCGGCGCGCGACGCCGCCACTGCTTACTGGATGCGCCGCACCGGCGAGCTCGACCTGGCCCACGCCGACATGGCCGATCCCGAAATCCTCAACCGCATCATCTGGTTCTCCGTCAAAGGCTCCGTCGCAATGCCCTCAATCGCGCGCCTTCCCGCCTTCGACGCGATGCACCTCGGGCTGCAAGAAGAACGCGAAGAGATTGCAGAAGGATCAGGGCTTGGTGGTGCCAGGCGGGATTAGTTTTTTGAATTCGGGCAGGGAAGAGAGGCGCTCGAGATCTTTCTCCTCGGTTATCGACGCAGCCCAAAAAGGTGCGAGCTCGAGCGATTTTTTCAACGCGGCCATCGCTTCGTCGATCCGGCCCAGACGGGCCAGGGCGCAGGCGCGGTCGTAATGACCTTCGGCAAACTGATCGTCGAGAGCGACAGCGCGATCGGCGGCCTTGAGCGCCAACAGCCAACGCGATTGCCTTCGATGAAGACGCGAGATCGCCGTGTGCGGAGCGGGCCATTTTTTATCGATCTCCGCGGCCCGGTTCAAAAGCCGCATCGCTTCAACATACCGCTCAGCGTCAATGTAGGCTGAGCCGAGCGAGTAGTTCGCCAACGCGCTGTTCTTCATTCGCCCCGGCTCGCTCGCGGCAAACTTCTCCGCTCGTTCAGTCTCTTCCCAGTCTGTGAGGATCTCGATCAGGTCGCCAAACAGATCTTCATCCGCCTTCGCGTACTTCTCTCCCGCCACGAGCACCGGCCTGACTTCACCCATCCGATCCTGCAAGATCAAGAACTCCATCAGGTCGGTGTAGTTCATGCTATCCGCCGGGTCCACCTCGATCGCCTTGCGATACGTCGCTTCAGCCTTCGCGTAACTCTTGACGCTCTCATAGGCACTCGCGAGTGCCGCCAGCGCCCGCGGATCGTGAGGCTCGAGCACAACGTAACGTTCATAGAGATCGACCGCCAGTTTGTTTTCAGCCTCCTTGTCGGCGTGACTGTACTCACCAGCGAGGCGGTACATGGCGGGAGCGAAGTTCTCGTTGCTCAGCTCCGTCAGCACACTCTTCGCTTCATCATCCCTGTCGAGCTTCAGCAATGCCTGTGCTTTGAGAAATCGTACACCCTGATCCTTCGGATTGGACTTCAGCAAATTATTCAACAGCTCGAGCGCTTTCTCCTGCTTGCTCTCGATCAGAAACAGCGCCCGCATGAATTCAGACAGTCCAGAAGAAACGATCTTTTCGCCCGCGCGAGCCTTTTCGATAATGTTCAACGTCGGACGCAGCGTTTCGGAAGCAACAGAGAGCGCATCGTCAGTGTCAACGAGTTCTACTAACGACCATACGCCGTCGTGGCGCACAAACTTCAGCTTGAGCAGGGTCTCGCCGGGCCTGAATATACAAACCGCCTCGGCCACGTCGCCTTTCTCCTCGACGTGCAAAAGATGCAACGATTTGATCTCCGATTCAGTCTTGCCGTAACGCATCATCATCGCGAGCAGCACACGGCGGTGCGCCGACCACATCTGCTCGCGCTCTGCGTCATTCAACTTCGCCCACGATCCCGCGCCCATAAACTGATCGGTCAGAATCTCGATGTCCATGGCGGCCGCCATCCCCGGACGGTCGCTTTCCGGAATCGCCTTGACGAGGTGCTCTGCCAGTGCGCGTGGACTCTTTTGAAATTCCGCTGCCGTCCGTTTAGCGTCGACCACTTCCAGCTCGATCAAATTCAGACCGGCGGCCGTCAACAACGCGTTGCTCGTGTTGCGAATGTGAGTGGCGTCGACGAAGTTGGTGCCCCACGTCGGATCGAGCTCGATCCATTTTCCGATCCAGACCTCGACCCACGCATGACCGCCAAACGAATTGCCGCTGTAGGCCAGTCCCGACACCATGCGCGCGGGCAAGCCCAGCGAACGCGCCATTCCGATAAACAGCTCGCTGAACTCGGTGCAGTCTGCCTCGCGCGTCGCCAGCGTTGCGCTCGCGTCGGCGTGCGCGACGTATTTCCATTCGAGATTCTTGTGCGTCCAATCTGCCAGCTTTCGCGCGACGCTCCACGCATCTCGATCCGAGCCCGCGATCTCACGCGCGCGTTCCTTCACTTGCTGGTTGTCGGCGGCGAACTCGGCGGTCGCTTTGAGATACTCCGCCAGCGCGGGATCGTTTACCGGCAATTGAATCGACTTCTCCGGCTCGCTGCGCCGCGCCGCGATCTTCAAGATCAACTCGGTGGCGGATTTCTGTTCGACAGTCTGGTGCGCGTTGACGACGTCGTCTTTGATGTCGTCGATCGGGCCCGGCGCTTTCGCCTTCACTCGCAGCACTAGATCGCTCAACCTGTTTTGATCGGTAATCGGGGCGCCGCGAGGTTCGACGGTCGCAAAAATGACGTTTCCAGCACGCGGCAGGTAGGCAAAGTCCGCGACACGATAACGTCCTTCGCGATCCATCGAGACTGAAGACCGCGCCTGCACCGATCCGGCATTCGCCGTCGCGAAAAAGTGTTGACTGTGAAAGGCGCTGGCGACCGAAAAGATAACTTTCGCAATCTGCTCGCTCAGTTCGTCCTGCTTCGACTTACGCGACGCGGCCGCGACTGCCGCTTCGAGGTTGTAACCGCCAAACGCGACGATGCCGTCCGGCACCTTTTCAACAGCTCTCGAATAATCGCGCGTGGCGGCGAGATTGCTCTTGCCGTCTATCGCCGCAACTCCGTTCGCCGCATTTGAAACAACCAGAAACCCCCGACGCGCGGCCACGAAGTAAGTATCGTCGCCAACCTTCAGTTGCGCGACTTCGCCAGCCGGGCCAACGCCACGAAAGAGCTTGCCCGTCGTCAACGCCTCTGAAAGTTTGTTGCTCTTCAGTTTGCAGAAAGCGGCCCATGTGCCTGCGCCGAACGGCTCGGCTTCCGACAGATCGAGCATCACGGCGCCACATTCAGGCCCCAGCTCCGGCAGCACATCCTGCTTCAAATCCATCGCCCAAACTTTGGCGAACGCTTCAATGTGTTCGTTCGATGCCAAGACCTTGGCCCAATCGGCCGCGGCGGCGAGATCGATCTTCATCAGGTAGTAGGCGATTGTAGAAGCGGGCAACAACTCGCGCGGGGCTAGCAGTTCCTTCGGTTGAAACGGCAGTAATGCTTTGGCCCAGTCGCTCTCCTCAAATAAAACCTGGTGCGAGTTTTCCCACGCCGAGCCGGTAAACTTCAGCGCTCCGCTCTCGCTGATTTTCCCGGGAGCGTTCTTGTCAGTGTCGCTTGCTTCCGCGAAGACTGCCTTGAGATCGCTGAAGTAAACGACGTCGCCGCTGCGATCGAGCGCGTGCCGAAACTCCGGATTGTCGGCGAGAAGCTGACCGTCTCCAGCGCTGTTTGCGTTGAGAACCAACTCGCGCAACGTCGCAACATCCGGCGCAAGGATCGCTGTATCGCCGACGTAGAGCAGGTAAGTGGTTGTGCCTTCAACTTTCCAGTCCGAATTGATCCAGACGTGCTCGATGCTCTTAAGGGGAAGCCCGTTCCATTCGGTGTTTCCCACCAGCGAATACTGCGCGTAGGGACTCGATTTTGGTTTTGCCAAATCTCGTGAAAGGAGCGACTGCGCGGTCAGTGGCAGGAAAGCCGGCAACGCGGCGGCAGCGCGAGTGCCGATCGCGAAGTAATCGGTTAGATCTGTAAAGCTGCCGGCAGTGCGCTGGAATCGCTCGACGACGCGCTCAAATCTCGCCCGATCTTTCACGCGCAGCACGATCGCTTTCCGCTCGGCAACCGTGGTGCTGTTTTTTGCGTGCGGAGCAGTCCACGCGCCAACCACGATCGGCGAGTCAGGATCGATGCCCGTGTAGCGAATCAACGTGTCCGCGTCGGTGGGAGCACTCAGCTCTTCGCCAATCATCTGCCGCATGTTGCCGAGCATCAGCACGAGATGAGACTGCGCGCGTGGAGATTCCATTTGCAGTCCGTGCAGGGTTTCGTAGAACTTCTGCACTGCTTCTGCCGGCTTGGGAATCGCTGCGTAATGGCGGACGTTTTTCGGAAAGAGATTTTCCGCGAAAGGCTTTATCGTCAAGCCGCTCTTGAGTGGCGTGGCAGGCGCGCAACCCGCGACCCATCCTTCACAATCATGACGCCACGCAAAACCGGCGAGCGCCGCGTCAGATTGGGTTTTCAGGATCAGCTCATGCTTTTCGTTTGCGCTCGACGTTCTCAGCCCGTCGCGAAAGCGAATCTTCCTGACAGAGAGTCGCAGCTCGTCGTCGACCGCTTTCTTCGAACCGTCTTTCGAGATCA
>JBKPPP010000138.1:0-6964 GCA_046733615.1 Acidobacteriota bacterium
ACGGGATCTCGATCGAACTGCTGCCCGCGAGCGTGCGTGTGTTTTCACTTGTGCCTGCAACTGATCAGATCCAGCTTGTTTCCACCAGCAGGCACATTACGCAAGGCTGGGTGGATTTGATCTCCCATGAGCTCCGCGGTAATCGTTACTCAGGAAAGAGCAGGCTGGTTAAGAACGATCCATATACTCTCCGATTCGCTTTTCCTCCGGGTAAGCAATTCTTCATAAAGAGCGCAACCGCAGGTCGCTTGGCGGTTCGCGTTGTGAATCACCAGGGCTGGGCCGAGGTTGAGATCGCGTCGCCAAAGACGGCCGAGGTGAGTTGGGAAATCGTGTTTGAGCCGGCGGCCGGCTATCACTTCCCGGTGCGCGCGCCGTCGAGTCTGTGGGCCGAAAACGCCGGCGTCGATGGCGTCAATCTGCGCTGGACCATACCGGCGCAACCCACTTTCCGTTACGAAGTCTCATTGAACGGCAAACTGTTGGGCTCAACCACCACGCAGGCGTTTGCGCTGCGCGGACTCGTGGCCGATACGGATTACATCGCTGAAGTGCGTTCGGTCTGGCAGGATGGATTCAAAAGCGAGAAAGCGGCGAAACTGGAGTTCAATTTACGACAAGTTCAACCAGCGGACATATTTCTTTCCGAAATCGATCCCGTAAGTTTGACGCCGGGCTGGCGGCAACCGGAGTTGGATCGCAGAAACGTGGCGATGCCGACCAATTCGGAGATCGAGTTTGAGCTGAATAGAACGTACGACACGTTCTCCTCCTCAGTGAAAACTAAAGATAGCGGCAAGGTCGAGTTCACTCTTCTTGGCGATGGTAAGGAACTCTGGGCTAGTGGACCATTGAGCAAAGCTGACGCGCCGAAGTCGTTGAAAGTTGATGTGAAGACCGTTCGTCGTCTGAAATTACGTGTACGGAGAGTGCACGAGGGAGGAAGAGTTTTTGCCGACTGGATTGACGCGCGTCTGATCAAGCATCCGTGAAAATTTCCCGCCGAAAAATTCTGCAAATGGCGCTGCTTTCGCCGTTTGCTTCTATTCCCAATCTCCAGCGTCAAAACTGCTGCAACACCGAATCCGAAATCGTTCCGTACGTCAGAGGTGTGCGCGTCAGCCGGCGCTGGACTGGTCCGATTTGTCACTCGCAGTTGACCAACGACACTCGCGAAGCGGTGCGGATCGAACGCGTGGTACTTTTCGGCTCAACCCTCCCGCTGCCGGGCTCGTCGCGACTCTACGGCGAAGGTTTTCAGATGCTGTCGCAGACCGGCGGCACGATGAACCAACCAGTCGATCTGGGAAACTACACCGACGCGAAGCATTATCGGCTGCCGGTGCCGGCGGGCTCGCGGGCTTTCTACGGGATGTTGATGTTGTCGCCTTCGCCGGCGGTAAATCATCTGTTCGCGTTCACCTCGTGCCATCGTTTTGTGGGCCAGTTTTATTTAAATGGCCTGGACGTAAAAGTGGTGATCGATACCGAAGGACGCGAGCTACAGCCAGGCGAAACATGGCAGCTCGAGTCGTTCATGTTCAAGACCGGGAAAGATCGCGAGCAGCTACTCGAAGAGCTGAGCGCGCAGCTCAACGCCAACCATCCGCCGCTGCGCTTTCCCAGACCGCCGACGGGCTGGTGTTCGTGGTACTGCTTTGGCCCACGCGTGACCGCGCAGCAGGTGCTGGACAACCTCGACTTCATCGCGAAAAACACGCCCGGTCTCCGGTACATTCAGATCGACGATGGTTATCAGCCGGCGATGGGCGACTGGCTCGAGACCGGCGCTGCGTTCGGCGGCAACGTGCAGGGCGTGCTGAAGCAGATTCGCGAGCGCGGCTTTGAGCCGGCGATCTGGGTCGCGCCCTTCGTTGCGGAAGAGAAGTCGCACGTGTTTCAGCAGCATCCCGATTGGTTTGTGAAAGACGGTGAGGGAAAACCATTGCGGTCCGACCTGGTGACGTTTGGCGGTTGGCGGCATGGGCCATGGTACGTGCTCGACGGCACGCACCCGGAAGTGCAGCGGCACTTCGAACGCTTGTTCAGCACGATGCGACGTGAATGGGGCTGCACCTATTTCAAACTCGACGCAAACTTCTGGGGCGCGATTCACGGTGGACAGTTTCACGACCGCCGGGCGACGCGCGTCGAGGCGTATCGTGGCGGCATGAAGGCGATCTTGCGCGGAACTGGCGATGGTTTTGTGCTCGGGTGCAACCATCCGCTCTGGCCCTCGCTCGGTTTGATTCACGGCTCGCGCAGCTCGAACGATATCAAGCGCACGTGGGAACGAATCGAAACGACGGCGCGGCAGAACCTGAGTCGCAACTGGCAAAACGGGCGGCTGTGGTGGAATGACTCCGACGCGATCGTGCTCACGGGAGATCTGCCGAACAATGAGGTACAGTTTCACGCGACCGCGATCTACGCCTCCGGCGGCATGCTTTTGTCCGGTGACGATCTGACGAAGATCAGTGCGGAAAAGTTGGCGATGCTGCGCAAGCTGCAACCGCCGACGGGCGTGGCGGCACGATTTGAGGACGATTCGTTTCGCGTCGGCAGGATCGACCTGGACACGAAAGAAGCGATCGCGGTTTTCAACTGGAGTCAGACGCCGCAGCCCACTTCCGTTCGTCTAACGAAACGAAGAAGGGTCCGGGATTTTTGGGATGAAAGCGATCTGGGTGTTCAAGAGCGCACAATTAAGATCAATTTACCGGGCCGATCGGCTCGCTTGCTGATCTGCGAATAAGCTCATGCAGCCAAACTCACTGCGCAACAAACTCTCCGGCGTGATTGCCTTTCCGGTTACTCCATTCAAGGAAGATCTTTCGCTCGATCTTCCCGGCCTGCATGAAAATCTGAACAAGCTTCTCGAACACCCAATCTCTGCGATCGTTTCAGCGGGCGGCACCGGCGAGATGTACTCGCTCACGCCCGCCGAGTACCTGCGCGTGATCGAACTCACCGCGCTCGCTGTTGAAGATCGCGTACCGGTGATCGCCGGCGTCGGCTTCGGTCAACGGCTCGGCGTCGAGATGGCGCAGGCCGCGGAAAAAGCCGGGGCCGACGGCATTTTGATCTTTCCGCCCTACTATCCGCAGGCGGATGAAGACGGTTTGTTTGAATACTATCGCTCGATCAGCCGCGCGACGCGCCTCGGGGTGATCATCTACAGCCGCGACTGGGCCAGCTTCACTCCGGCCATGGTTGAGGGTCTAACTGCGATCCAAAACCTGGTGGCGTGGAAAGACGGCCACGGTGACATCCGGCGTTTGCAAGCGATCATGAATCGCGTCGGCGATCGTCTGCATTGGATCGGCGGCGCGGGTGACGATCTCGTCGGCGCATACTACAGCACCGGCATCCGCACGTTCACTTCCAGCATTGCGACAGTCGCGCCGCAATTGTCCCTCAAGCTCCACGAGCTCGGGTCCGCGGGCGACGGCGAAGCGCTGGCCGAGCTGCTGGAGACTTGCGTGATTCCGCTTTACGAGATCCGTGCGCGCCGCCGTGGCTACGAAGTCTCGGCCATGAAAGCGATGATGGACCTGGTTGGGCTGAATGGTGGTCCAGTGCGGCCGCCGCTGGTGAACGTCACGCCCGTGGAAGAAGACGAACTGAGAACCATCCTGGGTCACTGGGAAAAATTCCTCTAAAAAGAGATCCAATTTCTTGACAGCCGTGTACACGGCTACTAGTATCCGTTACCGCTAACGACAGGAGACGAAGCAAACGATGAACAGGCGAAACTATCTCGCTCTCATGGGTGCAGCCGCAGGTGCAGTCGCGGCCGGCTCGAAACTCGAACTCGCGTCGGCGCAGGACGGCCGCCCAGCCGACTCCGGCGCGCCGACCACTTCGACCGTCGCGGATCGCGCGCGGCGCATGAAGTGGTGGCACGAAGCGAAGTTCGGCATGTTTATCCACTGGGGTCTCTACAGCACGCTCGGCCGACACGAGTGGGTGATGGAGAACGAGGGAATTCCTGCACGGGAGTACGAGCCTTACGCCGATCGGTTCAAGCCGAAGCCCAATGCCGCGCGCGATTGGGCTCGTCTCGCGCGCCGCGCCGGCATGAAGTACATGGTGATGACGACGAAGCATCATGAAGGCTTCTGCAATTTCGATTCGAAGCTGACGAATTACTGCGCCACCAGGCGTGGTCCCGCACGCGATCTCGTGCGCGAGTACGTCGACGCTGCGCGCGCCGAAGGGCTGCGGTTTGGTTTCTACTACTCGCTGATGGATTGGCATCATCCTGACGGCGCGCGCTGCCTGAAAGATGAAGCCGCGCGGCGTCGTTTCGTCGACTACATTCACGGCCAGGTGAAGGAGCTCATGACAAACTATGGCAAGGTCGACGTGCTCTGGTACGACGTGCCGTGGCCGCTCGACGCGAAGGGTTGGGAGTCAGTCGAGATGAACACGATGGTGCGCAAGCTTCAACCCGACATCATCATCAACAACCGTTCGAAGATCCCGGAAGATTTCGACACGCCCGAGCAACGCATCGAAGCCTCGGCTAACCGGCCGTGGGAGTCGTGCATGACGCTGAACGACAGTTGGGGCTATCACATCTCGGATCGCAACTGGAAGAGCCCGACTACCGTGATTCGCAACCTCATCACTTGCGCGCGCGACGGCGGCAACTATCTTTTGAACATTGGGCCAACTGAAGACGGCTCCATCCCACCCGAGTCAGTTCGCATATTGACCACGGTCGGCGACTGGATGGCGAAACACAGCGACACGATCCGTCTTTCCGATCCCTGCCAGCCGCGGCGCGGAAATTACGTGAGCTACACGCGCAAGGGCAACACGCTGTACGCACACGTCTACTACTGGCCGGGGGAGACAGTGGTGATCGGAAACCTGCTGACCAAAGTCAGCGCAGTTACCATGCACGGCAGCAACACGCCGGTGAAGTTTGTGCAGGACGACTTTCGCATCCGGCTTACCGGGCTGCCGAAGCAGGCGCCGGAACTGGTGACGACGTTTGCGCTCGAATGCGACGGCGAGCCGCGACAGAATCACGAAGGCAAACGCGCCGAGAAGCCACGCGAGGTGAATGCCTGATTTGATCGATGCTCATCAACATTTCTGGCAGGTCGGCCGATTCGACTATCCATGGATGACAAGCGATCCGGGGATTCTCAATCGCGATTACTTACCGGCGGATCTCGAACCGCTTTTGCGCCGGAACGGCGTCGAGCAAACGGTGCTGGTCCAGGCAAGCAACAGCGTGGCGGAGTCGCGCTGGTTGTTGAAGCTGGCGGACGAGAATAGTTTCATCGCCGGCGTCGTCGGCTGGGTCGATCTGATGAGTTTGGAAACAGCGAGCCAGTTGGAAGAACTGACCGCGCATCCGAAGTTCAAAGGCGTCAGGCACCTGGTGGAGAGCGAGCCGGAAGATGATTGGCTCGTGCGCGGCGAGGTGCTGAACGGCTTGAAGATCCTGGCCGCGTTTGAGGTTCCTTTCGACTTGCTGGTTCATACGAGGCATTTGAAGTTCGCGAGACGGGTCGCCGATGAGGTCCCGGAGTTATCACTCGTGATCGATCACCTGGCAAAGCCGCCGATCGCGCGAGGGGAATTTGATGAATGGGCGCGCGAGCTGCGTCCGCTGGCCGGCTATAGAAACATGCATTGCAAACTGTCGGGTCTTGTCACCGAAGCAAAGTGGACGTCCTGGACGACTGCTGATCTGCGGCCGTACGTTGATTACGCGCTCGAATTGTTTGGGCCGGAAAGATTGATGTTCGGCAGCGATCACCCGGTGTGTCTCCTGGCGGCGTCGTACGATCGAGTGCTCGATTCATTTCAGGAGATTCTCAAAGATCTCAGTGCGGAGGATCGCGCTCAGGTTTTCGGCGCGAATGCGGCGCGGTTTTACGGGTTAAGTTAGCTCATGGGCGAGACTTACTTCATTACGGGCGCGCAGGGCTGCATTGGCTCGTGGATCGTCAAGACGCTGGTCGAGCGCGGCGACCGCGCGGTGGTGTTCGATCGCAGCGACGACTCGCGCCGTCTCAGCGCGATCATGAGCACTGACGATCTCGCGCGTGTCCGTTTTATCGCGGGCGACATCACGGACGACTCGGCGGTGTTGTCCGCATTGCACGGGTCCGAAGCGCAACGCGTCATTCACCTGGCCGGCCTGCAAGTACCGGCGTGCAAGTCCGACCCATCGACGGGTGCGAGGGTGAATGTTGTGGGCACCCTCAACGTTTTCGAAGCCGCGCGAAGGACAGCGACGAAGTCGATCGTTTACGCGAGCTCGGCTGCCGTGTATGGAATCAACGACGACGACACGGTGCTTGACGAGAGTGCCGCCTGCGAACCGACCACCCACTACGGCGTCTTCAAACTCGCGAATGAAGGCAACGCGCGTATCTACTTTCTGGACCACGGCGTTTCGAGCGTCGGACTGCGGCCGCTGACGGTTTATGGTGTGAATCGCGACACCGGCCTCACCAGCGATCCCACGAAGGCAATGAAGTCGGCGGTGGTCGGCCGTCCTTTTCACATCCGGTTCAGCGGCGCAACTGACTTTCAATACGTTGCGGACACAGCGGCGGCGTTCATCGCCTGCGCCGACAAAGCTCCACCGGGCGCGCACGTTTTCAACCTGCACGGCGAAACGCTGAATGTGGCCCAGATCGCCGGTTTCATCAACGAACAGTCGCGAAATGATCTAATCACCTTTGGTGGGCCGCCGATTCCGATTGCGCCCGCGATGGACGACTCAGCGATCAAACGCACCATCGGGCCGTTGCCGTCCACGCCATTCACCGCGGGCATTCGCGCAACGATGATGCGTTTCGCGGAGCTGCGCGACGCCGGCTGTCTCGATACGAGCGATTTGATATGAAGGCGAGTGTTCTCTACGACGTGGGACGGCTGGAAGTGCGCGACGTTCCGTGTCCCGTGATCTCCGCTTACGAAGTGCTCGTGAGAA
>JBKPPP010000139.1:0-10095 GCA_046733615.1 Acidobacteriota bacterium
TTCACCTTCGCCGTCGGCAAGCGTGAGTGCGTCGCCGAGCCCGAGCCCATCGCCCGCGACGTGTACGGCTGACGTCTCGACTGAGCCGAGTCCGTTGAGCTTCCCGAAACACGGCACCGGAACCATCACCTTCAGACTCAACACGAGCGGTTCGGTGACCTTCGTCGAAGGCCCAAACAACCTGACCGTAACGGGATCGGGCACCACGTTCACCGTGACCTCGGTCAATAACACGCGTGGCAACTTCACGCTCTATTTCTCGACGCCTTGCGGTACGAAGTCGGTAGGCGTCAGCGTCACGAACTAATGGTCCAGCGCGAGGAGAACGACATGGCAACCTCTGTTGAATCGCGGAGAAACAAGCGGCGGGAAAAGGGCTTCACGTTGATGGAGACGGCCACCGCCCTGCTGGTGATGATGATTGGCGGGCTGGGTATCTGCGCCGTGTTTGCCTACGCGATCAAGAACAATACCGGTTCGCGCGATCGCGCGACGGCCATCGCAGTGGCGCAGCAGCAGATGGAGCGTTATCGCATGATGACGTTTCTCGACGCCGGGTTAACAGCCGGCCCGACTACTACGGCGACGGTCCAGAGCGCCGGACGCACTTTCCAGGTCGAGACCACGATTACCGACACCACCACGTCGCTCAAGACGATCACGATCCGCGTGACTCCGGTTTTGAGCAGCGATCCGTGGGCGCTGGGCAGCGTGACAGTGAGTACGCAGCGCTCGGCATTTGCGTTGGGACCCTATTCGGGCGGCATGTAAAAGGACGACGGCATGTTGAAACACAAAGCAAATTCGCAACGCGGCTTTTCGCTTATTGAGCTGGTGATCGCGATGGCGGTGACTATCGTCATTGCGACGATCGCGACGTCGCTGTTGGCGCAGTCGTTTCGCATGCGCGCCCGTGAAGACGTTCGTTCGGACGCGATCGCCGACGCGCACCGCGCGCTGAATATCGTCTCGCGCGAGATCGCGAACTCCGGTTTTGGCTTGCTCGACAACGGCATCGTGCCCGGCGACACCGGCTCCGGATCGATTCGATTCCGCGCCAATCTGAACGCCTACACTCGAGACGACGCCGGACTGCCCGTCGCGGGCAGCGAGGGAGTTGTCGATCGCGACGAAGACATCAAGTACACGATGTACAACGACAACGCCGCGAATCGCCACTATCTCGTGCGCTACGACGCGGTGCTGGGCCAGACGGATCAGCGTGAAGGAACGACCGTGCTGGCAAACCGGCTCGACGGTTTCACTATTCGTTATTTCGACAGCACCGGCGCCGAGTTGGATCCCACCAATCTTGACGCGCTGCGAAATGCCTGGAAGGTTCGGCTCAAGGTCGGCGTGGTGCTTCCCGCGGAAGGACAGCCGGGTTCACCGGGTTATCAGCCGGAGTCGACGATCGAACTCGAGTCGGACGTCGTTCTCAGAAACACCTGCCAGATTACTTTCTAACAGTCTTCTTACGACCAGAGGTCCACGACAATGAAGCGTCAACAAAAAACAGCTTCCGATCGACACGGCGAAAAAGGCGCGGCGCTGGTGATCAGCATTTTGATCGCCACATTGCTGCTCGCCGTCGCGGGAACCGTCATCCTGACGAGCGGCATGTCGGCAATTACGTCGATCGATGCGACCGCGGAGTTACAGGCTTACTACGGCGCTGAAACCGGACTCGAAGCTTCCCTGAACGCGCTGCGCGGCCACGTGGCGCCGATCGGAATCGCGGGCACGACGAAAATCGGGTTTCGCAATGCTGTCGATCCAGCCAAGTCAAATCGCAGCAGCGACGCCTCGACCGTGGCGCGACTTTCCGCCTGGCTCAACTACGATAACGATTGGCGCGTGAGACCCGCGGGCGCCAATTATTCCTATTCTGTCGTCGTGATGGATCCGGATGATCCAAACGGCGCACGACGAACCGCCGACGCCGCGTACAGACCATCGCGCATCCAGGTGCAGTCGACGGGTTATGGTCCGAACGGCTCGGTCAAGCGCATGGAAATGCTCGTTGAAAAAACCAGCTTCGATTTTGATCCGAAATCCATGTTGGTAATGCGTGGCGCGGACAGCGGCGCGGCGATGACGTTCGATATCGGCGATAGCGCGGCGAAGTTTTACTCCGGCGACGACAATACACCGACCGGCACGACCAACCTGCCGACGTTTGGCGTCACGAATGCGGCGGACTACACAGTGGCGACCGACGCGATCACGAAAGGCGCGACAGTTGATGCAACCCCGCAGGTGCAGCAGCTTGGAATGGCGGACCTGCCGACGTGGCTGCGCACCGCCGACAAGGCGCGCGACTTTCTGAACACGATGCAAGTCACCGCGCGCAGTATGGGCCGTTACTACACAACGTTCAGCGGAATCGCGGGCACTGATGAGAAACCCGAGTTTACGTTTGTGAACGGCAATGCAACGCTCGACGGTGGTGCCGGTCTTTTGATTGTCACCGGCAATCTGATCATGAACGGCAATCCGACTTTCCACGGCATCGTTCTGGTCGTCGGTGAAGGCACGATCAATCGCGACGGCGGCGGCAGCGGGAATGTGTTGGGCTCGATTTACGTGGCGCGGTTCGCGCGGTCGTGGCCGTCCAGTGAAAACGGCTTGCCGCATCCGTTTCTCGCGCCCGTCTTTCACACCGACGGCGGCGGCACGGCAAACCTTATGTACGACTCTGACTGGGTACGAAAAGCGAAGGACGCACTCGGCGACATCGTGCGTGACGTTCGCGAGTACTAACCCTGATTTGCGTCAGAACAATTCGCTTTGAGTCTTCGCGTCTTTGCGGGATACTGTTCGCGGATGGCCGATATCCTACTTGTCGAAGACAAAGACAGCCTTCGCCGCGTACTGCGGTTAACTCTCGAAAACGCCGGTTACACTGTTGCTGAAGCCGCCGACGCTCGCGCCGCTCTCAACGAAATCGCCAATTCGCGCCACCGCCTGGTACTCACCGATCTGCGCATGCCGAACGGTTCCGGTTTGGACGTGCTGCGCTCTGCGCGGAACGCTGACTCCGATGTTCCCGTAATCGTAATGACGGCGTTTGGTTCGATCGACGAAGCCGTCCAGGCAATGAAAGACGGCGCTCACGATTTTCTTCAGAAACCGGTTGACTCCAATCACCTGCTGCTGCTCGTCGAACGTGCGCTCGAACAGGCGCGACTGCGCACGGAGAACGTGTTGCTGCGTGAAGAGTGGTCGCGGCGATACGGCTTTCCACGCATCATCGGCGAGTCGGAAGTGGTGAAGCGCGCAGTGGGTGAAACTCAGCGTGTGGCCCAGACCGAAGCGACTGTGTTGCTCCTCGGCGAGTCGGGCACGGGGAAAGAGCTGTTTGCGCGCGCGGTCCATCATCTCTCCGCGCGTCGCGACAAACCGTTTGTGGCAATCAACTGCGCGGCGATTCCCGAGACGCTGATCGAGAACGAGCTTTTCGGGCACGAGCGTGGCGCCTTCACCGGCGCGAGCGATCGCCGGCAGGGCAAGTTTGAGCTGGCTTCCGGCGGTACGGTTTTTCTCGACGAGATTGGCGAGCTGCCGCTGGGCGTTCAGGGCAAACTGCTGCGGGCGATCGAGGAGAAGACGATCGATCGCATCGGCGGGCGCGCGCCGGTCGGCGTGGACGTCCGAGTGGTAGCTGCGACGAACAAGGATCTCAAGGGCGCGGTCGAGAAAGGACAGTTCCGCGGCGACCTGTTCTTCCGGCTGGCAGTGTTTCCGATCGAGATCCCGCCGCTGCGCGATCGCGGCGAAGACGTCACGCTTTTGGCGCGTCACTTCGCAGCGGAGATCGGACGCGAGCTGCGTGGTCGTGAAGCGCAACTGAGCGATGAAGCGTTAACCGCGTTGAAGCAACACGACTGGCCCGGCAACGTTCGTGAGCTTGAAAACGCGATCGAGCGCGCCTGCATCCTCTCCGACACGTTGCAACTCCAGCCGCCGGATCTCGGGCTGGGCTTTGGAGCCGATGAAAAACCGGATGCCCTCGAGCACATGGATCTGTCCGGCACGCTTTCAGACGTGGCCCATCGCGTGCTCCGTCTCGTCGAGTGCCGCAAAATTCAGAACTCCCTCGCAGCAAACCAGGGCAACAAAAGCAAGACCGCGGAAGATCTTGGCGTCAGTTACAAAACGCTGCTGAACAAAATGAAGGAATACACGCTCTGACGCCGAGATGAACGACCCCGCAACCCCTGAACAACCTGCCGGCGCCGTGGCAGGCGAGACTCTCGAACAGGTCGGCGCCGGTTCCGCGGAAGTGCACAGAGAACCTACTCCCGAACGCACCGATACCGGCAGCACCGGTCGATCCGCCGTCTTCGTCGGCGCCGGCATTCTCATCAGCCGCATCGTCGGGCTGATTCGCCAAAGAATCTTTGCCCACTACTTCGGCAGCTCAGGCGAAGGTGACGCCTTCAGCGCCGCGTTTCGCATTCCCAACTTTCTTCAGAACGTTTTTGGCGAAGGCGCACTGTCTGCCTCGTTCATTCCGGTCTACGCGAAACTGCTGGCGCAGGAAGACGAGGAAGAAGCCGGCCGCGTGGCCAACGCGATCTTCTGCATTCTCGCTTTAGTCACCGCAATCATCGTGCTGATGGGCGTTCTCGCCACGCCGTACATAGTCACTGCGATCGCCGCCGGCTTTGAAGAGCAGCGGCGCGAATTAACGATCACGCTGGTCCGCATCTTCTTTCCCGGTGCGGGCCTGCTGGTGCTCTCGGCGTGGTGTTTGGGAGTGCTCAACAGCCATCACCGGTTCTTCATCTCCTACACGGCGCCGGTCGCCTGGAACCTCGCGATCATCTTTTCACTGATCTTCTTCGGCAGCCGCATGGACCTGAGCCATCTCGCGGCGGCGACTGCGTGGGGCTCGGTCGCCGGGAGTGCGCTGCAATTCGGCGTGCAGCTTCCGACCGTTTTGCGACTGGTGCACCACTTCCGCCCGGCGTTAGCGCTTGCGAATTCACACATCCAGCAGGTGCTGCGGAATTTCTTTCCTGTCTTCATGAGTCGCGGCGTGGTTCAGATTAGTGCTTTCGTGGATGCGTTCCTGGCGAGCTTTCTCGGCGAAGGCGCGGTCGTCGCTTTGAACTACGCGCAGAGTCTTTACACGCTGCCGGTGAGCCTGTTTGGGATGTCGGTGTCGGCGGCGGAACTGCCCGCCATGTCGAAAGCGCTGGGCGCGACTGAAGTCATCGCCGACACGCTGCGGAACCGCCTGGATCGCGGTCTCCGACGGATTAGCTTCTTCATCGTTCCTTCGGCAGTCGCGTTTCTCGCTTTCGGCGACGTGATTGCCGCCGTCCTTTACCAGACGGGAAGATTCACCCACAACGATTCGGTGTACGTTTGGACGATACTCGCCGGCTCGGCGGTCGGTTTGCTTGCTTCGACTTTGGGCCGGCTGTACTCCTCAACTTATTACGCGCTCCAGGACACCCGAACGCCCCTCCTCTATGCCGTCATCCGCGTCGTACTCACCACGATCCTGGGGTATCTTTTTTCGATTCCCGGTCCGCGGCTGCTGCACGTCGATCCGCGACTCGGCGCGGCGGGCCTGACGATCTCCGCCGGTATTGCCGGATGGGTCGAGTTCGTCCTGCTCCGAAGAAGCCTGAACCAGCGCATCGGCCGGACCGGACTGCAATTCTCCTACACCGCGCAACTCTGGGTCGCGGCGATTGCCGGCGTCATCTTCGGCTGGACTCTCAAACTCCTGCTCGGCTGGCAAAGCCCAATCCCGCTCGCGATCGTCATCCTGGGGGTTTACGGCTCAGTCTATTTCCTCGCCGGCTACGCTTTTGGTCTGGAGCAGGCCCGGACCATCATCAACCGCATCCTCAGAATCCTCCGCCTCAAATAGCCGGGGCTGTCTGGAAGCTCTCCGCAATTACGTCTTTACCTCTCTACAGCAGATGAAACTACGAACAAGGAGCTCGAACATGCCCCCGATTTTGAACCTGCAACGCCTGATTATCATCGCCGCGGCGTTCGCCATCATGGCCCTGGCATCGACCACCGTCTGGGCCGACCCCATCACCATTACCACCGGAAATCCCGGCAACACCGGCACCGACAACGTTTTATTTAACAACCCGGCCTTGACTCATTCCGGCCCCCTCGTGCAGGGTGACTTCAACGGCATCGGCGCAGGCTTTATCGTCGATTTCACGTCAGCGTCCGGCAACGGGAACCTCGACGTCAGCGGCGGTCAGGCAGTGCTGGTCGGTGGCAGTGGCAACACTCCATTCTCGAATGTCACGCTTCAACTCGAGAATAACGCCACGTTCACCAAGCTGATCTTCAATATCGACGTGACCAACGGCTTGCCGCCTCCGACGCAGGTGCAGTTCACAGTGAATTACACCTTGGCGGGCGGACAGGTTTTCAACCAGGTGTTCACGGTCAGCACTAATGGCCAGAACTTCTTTGGTATCGAAGCAGCCGAAGGCGCGGTCATCAACAGTGTGACCATTCAGGGTCTTAACGGCACCACCTTTACCGATGTGAACCAGTGGCGCGTCGGCGGTTTCGCCAACGAAGTTCCGGAGCCCGCCAGCTTGCTGCTGCTCGGCAGCGGTCTCGTAGGCACAGCCGGGGCACTGCGCCGCCGCTTGAATCGCAATCGTTCCGCCAAATAGAAATCTCAAAAGCAGGAGAAGCGCATGTACACAATGCCAATGATTCTTCCGTTAGACGGGAGCGGTAGAATCTATGTGCTCCAGGACAAGAACGGGCAAGTCGTGGGAACGGGCTCAAGGGAAGTGTGCGAAACGCTGATGTACCTGATGGACGCCGGTTTGACGCCGGCCAGCGAAAGCAAACCGGCGATCGCGCGCAGCAACGTCAGGGCAGCGATCACGATATAAAAACCAAGATTAAGCTTGGCACTGGTTCTGGAATGGCCTCCGCGTCGTTCCAGAATCTTTTTTTGTGAATTCTCTGGAGTTGGCCCGCGATTCGATATTTAACTTAAGTATCCTGGAAAACGGACAGTTGGAGCAGCGGCAGGCAAGGCGGGAAGGCGGCCTTGGGCCGCTTTTCATTTTTGGTATCATCCACCCGTGCAGCCTGTAATCTTCGCCCAACAGATGCGGGAAATTGATCGCCTCACCGTCGAAAACTACCACACCACATTTCTGCTGCTGATGGAAGCCGCCGGGGCCGCCTGCCTCGAAGCGATCAGCGCTCGTTTTGACGGCGAACTCGAGGGGAAGCGGGCGCTGGTGCTCTGCGGCAAGGGAAACAACGGCGGCGACGGCGCAGCCCTCGCGCGCGGCTTGTCGCGGGCGGGTGTTCAGTGTGACCTCGTGCTGTTTGCCAAGTTCGCCGAGACGACCGGGGAAGCCCAGACCAATTTCGAAGCGGTGCGGAACCTGGCAAGTTTCGCCGCCGGCTCGTCTGAGTCGCCCGCGCCTTTGACCTTTGTCGAGTGCGACGGAGTCGGCGCTTGGGAGCAGATCGCCAAGCCGCGCCGGACTTATGACGTGATCGTCGATGCGCTGTTCGGCACGGGTTTGACGCGCCCGCTCGAAGGGGTCTATCTGAAAGTCGTCGAACATCTTTCGCTGCTGCGGCAAGCGCGCGATCGGGCTGCGGGGTTGCGGCCGCTTGTGCTCTCGATTGATATTCCCTCGGGTCTCAACGCAGATCGCGCGGAACCGATTGGTCCAGCCGTGCGGGCGGATCTGACGGTGACGTTTACCGCGCCGAAGCCGGCCAATGTGCTGCCGCCGTCGAGTGAGTTCAACGGCGAGCTGGTTGTTGCTGATATCGGTTCTCCGGCGTCGTTGATCGCGGCGACAAAGCCGTGGTTGTTTTTGATCGAGCGTGAGGATGTGCAGCGCTGGTTGGTTCTTACTCGCTACGCGCCCGATTCGTTCAAGAACACGCACGGGCATGTTTTGATCGCCGCTGGTTCGCGCGGGTATTCGGGCGCGGCGGCGTTGTGCGCCAACGCGGCGATGCGCAGCGGCGCGGGGCTCGTGACGATTGCGATGCCTGCTTCGGCGCAGGCACTCGTCGTGAATAACGCGCTCGCGGAAGTGATGACGACGGCGCTGGCCGAGACGGATCGCGGCGCGGTGAGTGATGAGGCTGTCGAACACTTTTTAGGGTTGGCCGGGAAAGCGACGGTTGTTGCCGTTGGGCCGGGGCTTACTTCTGAGGATGAACGCACGCGGCGGTTTGTGCGGGCGATCGTGGAGCGTCGTTCGGTTCCGTGCGTGATCGACGCTGATGGTTTGAACTGTCTGGCCCCGTGGCCTCGCGAGTTGAGCGGGTCTGAGGCGCAGCCGTTGATACTGACGCCGCATCCCGGCGAGATGTTGCGGTTGCTCGGCACGGACGATAAGTCGGCTTTAGCGGATCGAGTGAGTGCGGCGCGTGAGTTTGCTGTTGAGCACGCGGTGATTCTGGTTTTGAAGGGCACGCGGCCGTTGGTTGCCGCGCCTGATGGGCGCGTGTTCATCAATCCGACCGGCAATGCCGGACTCGGTACGGCGGGCGCTGGCGATACGCTCACCGGTCTCATCGCCGGATTTGTCGCGCAGGCTTACGGCGCGTCCCATCCTGCAACTCGCGCGAAGTCAGAACCGGATGCACTCGCAGCGGCCATCGCCGCGTTGTACATCGGTGGCTTGGCCGGTGATCTCGCCGCGCAGAAACGCGGCATGCGCACGATGATCGCTTCCGACATTCGCGAACACTTCAGTGAAGCCATCTGTCTGCTCGATGCGCAAGGAGAGCAGCCATAATCGCATGAGCGCAACGATAACAACATGAACGCAGCCGTGGCGCACATTCCCGAAGGCGAGTTTGTCAGTTCCTCTCCCGAACAGACTTTCAACTACGGTTACAAGCTTGGCGCGCGCCTGACCGGTGGCGAGATCCTACTCTTGAGCGGTCCACTCGGCGCCGGCAAGACGATTTTCGTCAAAGGCATCTGCACCGCTCTCGGCATCGCCGAAGAGGAAGTGACCAGCCCGTCGTTCACACTCGTAAATCCATACGCCGGCCGCTTGCAGCTCTATCACATCGATCTCTACCGCCTCGACGAAGGCGCCAGCGCCGCGCACGCCGTCGATCTCGACGAACTACTCTCCGATGAACGCGCCGTCATCGTCATCGAGTGGGCCGAGCGCATGGGCCCCTACCCCCTCCCCTCGAACGTCTGGCACATCTCCCTCTACGGCGACGGCGACTCCCCCCGCCGCATCGCAGTGCGGAAAGCGGCGTAGTTCAGTAGTGATAACGAGCTTGCAAAAAATCCACTCGTTCATGGCTGACGAGGTAGACCAGCCGGTGCTCCTGTGTCAGACGCCGTGACCAGGCTCCCGAAAGCACTCCCCTGAGCGGCTCAGGTTTTCCAATCCCCACAAACGGATCACGCAGAACCGCCTCAATCAAATCGAACGCACGAAGTGCGACTCGACGATCCTGCTCCACCCAGTAGCGAAGATCCGCAAGGAACTCGGGATGAAACACGGCTGCCGATTTCCTTTTCGGAGATTCACCCCTACTTCTTTTCGCCAAGTCCAAGCTCCTGGCGCAAAGTTGCAATGGACTTCGCTTTCAGTTTTTTCGATTTCGCTCTCTCGAAAGCTGTTAGCAATCGCTCAGCGTTCTTCGGCGAGCGCAGCAAATGAAGTGTTTCCAACAATCCGGTCAATTCGTCAGCGGAAATGAGCGCAACATCGTGTCTCCCACGGCGGCTAATGATCACGATGCGGTGGTTCTCCGCGGCTTCTTCGCAGAGCTTTGCGAGATTTGCGCGTGCAGCAGTGTAAGTCGTTTGAATAGGCATCTGTTTGAGTATGAGCTCTCGAGCTGTACAGTTACACTGTACAGACTGGAAGAAGCCTCGTCAACACGCTTGTTCGCGTGTGTTACGATAATGAGCGTCTAAATCAAAAGGAGAATTATCAAAGATGCCTTACCCGGAAATTATGATTCGTCCCATGCGCGAGGATTTGACGCGGCTGGGAGTTGAGGAGTTGAGGACCCCTGAGGAGGTCGATTCAACCATCCAGAACAGCAAGGGAACGTTAATGGTCGTCGTGAACTCGA
>JBKPPP010000140.1:0-6797 GCA_046733615.1 Acidobacteriota bacterium
ATTCCTGTCAGCTCAACCGCACATCTCGTCTTCGCCGCTCGTGTCCTTAATCTTTTCGGCGGCGTCGACAAGACATTGCAAGCCGAGCAGACGACGGCGACGATCGCCGTGATTCAGCTCGGAACTCTGCTCGCGGTGCTGATCTATTTTGCGCCGGACATCGTGAATATTCTGGCCGCGTTCATTCGCGACCACCTGGCATTGCTGCGAAGGCGCGGCGAGCGCGGCCGGCCGGCACTCTCGCGCGACGCGTGGCTGGGCTGGCTGGTGATCATCGGCTCGATTCCCGTCGCCACCGTCGGTCTGCTCCTGAAGAAGATCATCGAGGGCCCGTTTACAAAAAACCTTTGGGTGATCGCGACGATGATGATCGTCGTCGGACTAGGCATGACGGTCGCGGAGCTAGTGGGCAAACGTGAGCACGGCATGGAACAACTCGGCATCAAGGACGCGCTCGCCGTGGGCTTCGCGCAGGTGCTGGCGTTGATCCCGGGTTCGAGCCGCTCGGGTTCGACGATCATGGCCGGACTGTTTGCCGGTCAGACGCGTGAGACTGCCGCACGCTTTTCGTTTCTGCTCTCGATTCCCGCCGTTGCCGCGAGCGGTCTGCTTGAACTGAAGGAGGCGGTTACGAAGCTGCCGCCCGGAAGTTACGGCTCGCTGGCCGTTGCGACCCTCGTTTCAGGCATCGTCGGCTATGCCTCGATCTGGTTCCTCTTAAAATTTTTGCGGACGCATTCGACGGGAGTGTTTATTATTTACCGAGTGATTGTCGGCGGGTTGATCCTGTTCGCGTTGGCGGCAGGATATATCTCGGCAAGTATCTAAAGGGGATCTAAAGAGATATGGATCAGCGACCTCGAAGTCCCAGAGTTCCGGTCGAGTTTCCGTTGGAAGTCGAAGGGCAGGACCAGTCGGGCCAGCCTTTCCAGGCGCAGGCGACGGCGACGAAGATCAGTAACCGCGGCGCTACGCTCATCATCGACGTGGACGTGCCGGTCGGATCTACCGTGACGCTTGCGCCCGCGTCTGGTGGTAAACTGACCGCCGAAGTAAACGGTTCCTGGATCGACGACATCGACGGCGGCCGGCGCATCGGCGTGAAGCTGCTCGATGCGCACGGCTGGTTCGCCGAATAATTTTTGCGTCTAATGACAACTAGATGAAAGCCAAACGCTGGATCGTGCGACGGCATGACGCGGAAAGCGCCGCCTCACTCGCACGCGTTCTGGGTGTCTCACCAATCCTGGCTGCTCTGCTCATTCATCGCGGTTACACCGGCGAGGCTGACGCGCGCGCGTTTCTCACGCCCAGTTACGATCAACTCCACGAACCTTACCTGATGCGCGGCATGAAAGAGGCCGTCGCGCGTCTCAACCACGCAATTGAAACTCAGGAACCGATCCTGATCTACGGCGACTACGACGTGGACGGCACTACGGGCACCGCCGTTTTGCTGCGCGCGCTGAAACTGCTCGGCGCGCGCACCGGCTTTCACATTCCGCACCGCTTCACCGAAGGCTACGGCATTCAGCAGGCCGGTCTCGAACGCGCACTCGCCGAAGGCTACAAGCTCGTCGTCAGCGTCGACTGCGGCATCCGCGCGCACGAGCCGCTCTACTGGGCGCGCGACCACGGTCTCGACGTGATCATCACCGATCACCACCTGCCGGATCAGAACGAAGGCGCGCCACCCGCGTTTGCCGTGCTCAATCCGAACCAGGCCGGTTGCGCGTATCCGGACAAGAACCTCGCGGGCGTCGGCGTTGCATTCAAGCTCGTTCATGCGCTGTTTCGCGAGTACGGGCGCGAAGCGCAGGTGGCGGCGTTTATGAAAGTCGTCGCCATCGGCACGGTGGCCGACGTGGCGAAACTAACCGGCGAAAACCGCACGATCGTGGCGATTGGTCTGAAAGACCTGGCGCGTGTCGCAAACCCGGGTCTTAAGGCGCTGATCGACGTTGCTGGTTGCGGAGACGGCAAGGGCATGACAGCATACGATCTCGGCTTTCGACTCGGGCCACGCATCAACGCCGCGGGGCGCATGGATGCCGCGCGAGCCGTGGTCGAACTGTTTGACACGCGCGATTCCGCCGAAGCGCGCCGGCTGGCTGAACATCTCGACGCGCGTAACGAAGAGCGCAAGACCGTGCAGCAGCAGATCATCGATCTGGCGATTGCCGAGCTGGGCGAGGGAAAAGACTCGACGGTCGCGGTAATTGAAGGTTGCGGCTGGCATCGCGGCGTGATCGGCATCGCCGCATCGAAGATCGCGGAACGCTTGAATCGCCCATGCGTTGTGTTCTCAGTTGACGGCGAGGTGGCCCATGGTTCGGGGCGAAGTATCGAGGCCTATCATCTCCTGAACGGACTGACGGCCTGTTCGGATCTGTTTGAGAAGTTTGGCGGACACTCGCATGCGGCCGGGATCACGATCCGGCCCGAGCGGATCGCGGAGTTTCGGCGGCGTTTGAACGAGCATGCCGCGTCGTGTTTGACCGCCGAGGATCTCGAGCCGGCAGTGAAGATCGATCTGGAGCTCGCGCCGGAGAGTATGACGTTTCAGTTGGCGCGGGAGTTACAGGCGCTGGAACCGTTCGGCGCTGGGAATGCGCGTCCGGTGTTTGCGACAAAGAACCTGAGACTTCTAAGCGAACCAGTAGTGCTGAAAGACAGGCATCTGAAGTTTAGATTGACGGGCCCGCAGAACCGGCCACTGGAAGCGGTTTGGTGGAATTGCCTTGAAAGTCCGGGGCAAACGCCCGCGCTCAATGGCGGCATCGAACTCGCCTACACATTCGACCTTAGCGTTTGGAACGGCGAGTATCGGTTGCAGCTCAGCGTTGTGGATATGCGAGTCACTTAGCAGGGAATTATGAGAGCAAAGCACAGAACGGATTTCTAGACAGATGCCAGAGGTAACACGGTTCTAGATGCAAGAGGTAACACGTAAACGAGCGTTTGGCCTGGGCTGGCGTGCACGCGTTCCGCTGATCACGCGGATCATGGCTTTCGTGCTGCTCGTGTCGGGCATCGCCGTGGTCGGTATCTCGTATTACAAACTGCGCAACGTCGAAAAGTTCAAACCGAAGTCTGAAATGCCGGAGCTCTCGAAGGAAGTCACCGGCGTCGTCGAGGGTTACAAACAACAGATCACGAAAGACGGCCGGCTTTACATGCTGGTGCAGGCTTCGAAAGATACGACGTTCTCCGACGGACATCACGAGCTCGAGAACGTGAGTCTCTCCGTTTATCCCGACGGAGACGTGCCCAACCAGATCTCCTCGGCGCGGGCGATCTATCAGCCGTCGACGAACGTGGTGTCGTTTACCGGCAACGTAAAGATCGACACCAAAGACAAGCTCCAGGTCACAACCGAAACGCTCTCGTTCGATCAGAACAGCGGCGTGGCCCAGACCGACGCGCCCGTGGCCTTCGTTCGCGAAAACGTTTCCGGCACCTCGACTGGCGCCGTCGTCGAACAGAAGTCTAAGCGGTTGGAATTGAAAAGAGAGGTCGCGATCAAGATCGAACCGCGAAACAACGGCGCGTCGAAGTCGCCGCTGCGCTCGAAGCCGGTGACGATCAAGGCCGCGCACGGAACGTTCGAGCACGAGTCTTTGAAGCTCACATTCGCCGGCGGCGCGACAGTCGAACAGGAACGGGATCTTCTCAGCGGCGAAAACATCTACGCTACGCTCACCCAGGACCAGCGCCTGCAAAAGGCCGAGATCCGGGGCAACTCGTACCTGCGAACAATGCAGCCGGGCCGCGCCGCCGAAGTCAGCGCCGTCGACATGGATTTCTTTCTCGACAGCGACCAGCGGCTCGAACGCGCGCTCGCCAACAACAACGTCACCGCTCGCACGCTCGACTCCGATTCAGACGTTCAGCTCGGCGGCGCGATTTCGCTGGAAGTTCTTTTCCAGGCGACGAGCGACAGCAGTCTGTTGAAAGAGATGAAAGCCGGCAGCCGCTCAGTGATCACGATGAGCGCGCCGAAGTCGAAAGCGAGCGATCCGCGCGCGGCAAACAAACGGCTCACCGCCGACCAGGTAAAACTGAGCTGGCGCAGCTCGGGGCGCGATCTCGAAAAAGCGGAAGCCAGCGGCAACGCGGAGCTGTTTATTGAACCGGTCACCAACAGCGCGCGCGCCGAACGCCGCAAGCTCAACGCCCCGCAATTCGACTGCGACTTTTTCGAGGCCGGCAACCTCGCGCGCACCTGCAAAGCGACGGGCGGCGCGAAAGCAGTGATGGATCCCGTTCAGCCGGGACCAAAACGCGGCACGCGCACGTTCACTTCGCAAAACATGACTGCCGTCTTCGTCCGCGACACGCAGGACATCGAGCGCGTCGATGCGCAGGGCGACGGCAAGTTCAACGAGAACGATCGCAACGGCGTTGCGGCAAATGTTTCTTACACCGCCGCGGATGAGACGGTGCGACTGCGTGGCGGCGATCCGACAGTCTGGGACTCGCGCGGCCGCACGAAAGCCGTCGAGCTCGACTCGGATCTCGCGAATGACGTCTCTTACGCGCGCGGCAAAACCGCCACGACTTACTACAGCCAGGAACAGACCAACGGCGCCACGCCGTTCTCCAAAATGAAGAGCCCGGTTTACATCTCGAGCGAGCGCGCCGAGTTTCGTCATGAAAGCGGTCAGGGAGTTTACAGCGGCAACGCGCGCGCGTGGCAGGACGACAACTTCGTTCGCGGCGATAAGCTGGTCGTCTATGTCAACGACAAGCGAATGGAAGCAGCCGGTCACGTGCAAACGGCGATTTACGATTCCAAGCGGCGCGTGGATAACAACCTCACCGTCGTGCCGGTGTTCGCGTCCGCCGATTCGATGTTCTACTCCGATCCGGATCGGACGATTCACTACGAAGGCAACGTCGACATAAAACAAGGAACCGATCGCATGACGGCCGGCGTGGCCGACGTTTACCTCGCGAAAGATTCAAACGAGATGGAGAAGACGATCGCGCAGAAGAACGTGGTGCTGACGCAGCCGAACAGACGAGGCACCGGCGATTGGTGTGAGTACACGGCTGCGAGTGAAGAGGCGGTTTTGAAGGGCAACCCCGCGCGCGTCGACGACGTGGAGCAGGGCGCGACTGCAGCTCCTCGTTTGACGCTCTCGATTCGCGACAGTAAAGTCACCGCCGACGATACGCGTGGACCGCTCTCTCCCGGCCGCGTGCGCTCCACGCACAAGATCAGAAAGCCGTGAACAATTCCCCGACCGCCAACACATCTCTCCGCAGTATCAATCTGGTCAAGCATTACGGTAAGCGGCGCGTCGTCGACGACGTGAGTCTCGAAGTGCATCGCGGCGAGGTTGTCGGTCTGCTGGGTGCGAACGGAGCGGGGAAGACTACGACGTTCTACATGATCGTCGGGCTGGAGCGGCCCGACGCGGGCAGCGTTCTGCTCGGCGATCAGGATCTGACGAAGCTTCCGATGTACCTGCGCGCGCGGCTCGGCATTGGTTACCTGCCGCAGGAGCCGTCGGTGTTTCGGAAGATGACTGCCGCGCAAAACATTCTGGCCGTCCTGGAGACGGTGGGGTTGCGGCGGCGCGAACAGTTGAAACGGCTCGAGGAGCTGCTGGAGGAGTTTGGCATCGCGCACGTCCGCAACACGCGCGGCGATGCTCTGTCAGGCGGCGAACGCCGGCGCACCGAGATCGCGCGGGCGCTGGCGACCGAGCCGCAATATATCTTGCTGGACGAACCGTTCGCCGGCATCGACCCGAAGGCCGTGGACGATATTCAGAACGTCATTCTTTACTTGCGCGAGCGCGGCATCGGCATCCTCATCACGGACCACAATGTGAGAGAGACGCTCGGCGTGACTGACCGCGCGTACATCATGGCGGAAGGCCGGATCTTCAGGTCAGGCCAGCCAAAGGATTTGACCGAAGACGCCGAGGTGCGGCGGCTTTACCTGGGCGAGAAATTCCGAATGTGAAGATCTCGTTAAATCTCCGTGCAAACTCCGTGGTGTTTGGAGGTCTCACGCAGAGAATGTGCCACAGAGTGACGGTGATCGGTTATAATCTCTCCCGTCGGGTTACACCGAACAATCAGACAAACAGAAGCGATAGACCTGATTACTGATCTGCAAGAATGTCTCTTAAGCTAACCACCAGCCTCTCCCAACGTCTCGTGCTAACGCCGCAGTTGCGGCAGCGAATCGAGATGTTGCAGATGACCTCGCTCGAGCTCACCGATCTCATCCAGCAGCAGTTGCTCGAGAACCCTGTGCTCGAAGAAGTGCCGACGCAGGAAGAGGTCCGGGAGATCGCCGAGAAAGTGCTGGACCACCTGGCTGCCAGCGCCGATTCCGACACGCCGTTTGAAGACGGCGCCGGGGCGGAACGCGAGGCGGCAGCGACTTCGACGAACGGCACGGGCGATCCGGAGGTCGTGGCCGGTCTCGCAGCCGCAGGTGAGAGTGAAGGGGGCCAAGCGGGCGAAGTTGTTGGCGCAGCCGAACACGTCGACGAAGCTGGTGGTGAAGAAGGCGCCGAGGAAGCGCCGCGTGATGCTTTTGAAGAGATCGATTTCGGACGCGAGTTTCAGGATTATCTCGATCCCGGTTATAAAACGCAGGAGATCGAGTACAAGGAAGACGCGCCGACGTTCGAACAGTTTCTGACGCGTCCGCCTTCACTCGCCGAACATCTCGAGTGGCAACTTCACATGTCTTCGGCCGACACTGAAGTCGCCGACGCGGCTGTCGCCGTCATCGGAAATCTCGATGCGGATGGACGGCTCAATGCGACCAA
>JBKPPP010000141.1:0-5225 GCA_046733615.1 Acidobacteriota bacterium
CGTGTTGCTCTTGATTCGATTCAAGACTTCCATGCCGGCGTCTTTCGGATGAGCACCGCGACGCATCTCTTCGACGATCACAAACGAGCAGAGATTGAACAGGTTGGCTTCACCGCGACCGGTCGAACCCGCCGCGCCGACTGCGCCGTCGACGTAGAGTCCGGCGCCGAGAATGGGTGAGTCGCCGAGGCGGCCCGGAATTTTCCACGCGAGACCGCTGGTGGTTGTGACGCCGCAGATCTCGCCTTTCGAGTTGATGCCGTCGCAGTTGATCGTGCCGTGCAGGTTCTCTTCGCGCAGTTTTCCTTCGGCGAGCATCTCGAGCGCGACGCGATGACCTGCTTCCGCGCGTTTCTTCGGATCGAGATAGTGGCTGGGATCGGTGCGGCGTTTCCACTCGAGCCACTGCTTGCGCGAGTTCTCAGTGTTGAGATCGTCTTCGATCGTGAAACCCATTCCCCGCGCGAAATCCTGCGCGCCCTTGCCGACGATCAGGTGATGGTCAGTGTTCTCCATTACGGCCCGCGCGACGAGTGAAGGCGTGCGCACGCCTTCGAGCGCGCCGACGGCGCCCGCCCGTTTTTTCGGTCCGTGCATCACCGACGAATCGAGCTGCACGATTCCGTCGGCGTTCGGCAATCCGCCGTACCCGACGCTGTCGTCGAGCGGATCGAGCTCGACGATATTCACACCTGCGATCACCGCATCGAGAACGTCCGAGCCGCTCGTGATCATCTGAAACGCCTTCTGCACGGCGGTCACGTTGCCGCCGTTTTTGAAGCGGTTGCCGTTGGCGGACGAGATCACCATCGGCTTGACGGGGCTCTGCGTGAGAATTGTGGGAAAGCCAGCGGCCTGGTTCCGAGTGGCGGCTAACGTCAACCCGGCGACAGTGCCCGTGCGCATGAAGTCACGGCGTTTCATTTTTTTAGTCATGGCAGCGCATTCAATCAGAACCGTGAGCGGAGATCAATACAGATCGAGTGCTTCCTTGATTTTTTCGGCGGTCTTCGCTCCGATGCCGTCGACCATATCGAGTCCGCCGCCGTCCACGAACGCCTTCAGGTCCGCGATCGAAGAGACTTTGAAGCGCGTGTGCAGCAGCGCCGCGGTCTTTGGGCCAATGCCGGGAATCTCGGTCAGGTCGAGCACTGACTCCGGCGTTTCCGCGATCAGTCGTTCCCACGCGTCAAACGTTCCCTTGTTCAGCAGATCGATCACCTTGCCGGCGATTGCTTTGCCGACGCCGGGAATCTCCTGCAATCCGGCCATGCCTTCCTTCTCGGCAATCTCTTTCAACGGCGTGGGCCAGACCTCGATCGCTTCCGCCGCATTGCGATACGAACGCCAGCGAAACGGATCGTCACCGCGGATCTCCATCAAAGCGGCGAGGCGATGAAAGCGGCGAGCGATGGCTTCGTTGTCCATGAGTCTCCGGTTGAGCTTTGATTTTGTGCTTAGTCTAAACTCGCGACGAGAGTAATATCAAAGCAGTTCAAATCCATTCGCAGGAGCAGCCAGTTGGACGAAACCAGACGACACTTACTGACCAGCCTTTCGCTGGTGAGCGCCGGCGCTTTGCTCGCCGGTTGCACGGCGACGCCGAACCGCAGCGGCGGCGCCACGAACGAGGAGAGCAAAGAGCCTGGACCAGGGGAGTCGACGCAGCTCGAAGTCACTGCCGCGGAAGACCTCATGCGCGAACACGGCATCCTGCGCCGCGCACTGCTGGTCTACCAGGAGTCCGCGGTCAGACTCAGACAGGATGCGGCTTCAGTTCCGGCTGAAGCGTTGGAGAAGACGGCGACGTTGTTTCGCGTTTTTGGCGAAGACTATCACGAGCGGAAGTTGGAAGAGGGTTACATTTTTCCCGCGGTGAAGAAGACGCCGGGAACGGTGGCGGCGTATGCGGACGTGTTGCTGGTGCAGCACGCGCGCGGCCGCGAGATCACCGAGTATTTGTTGTCGGTGACGAAGGGCGATCGAATCGCGTCGAATCAGGTGGAAGAGGTGGTGAAGGCGCTCGAGTCGTTTGTGCGGATGTACGAGCATCACGCCGCGATCGAAGACACGGTTGTCTTTCCGGCGTGGAAGTCTTCGCTGAGCGAAACGGAGTTTGACGAGCTGGGCGAGAAGTTTGAAGAGATCGAGCACGAGCAGTTTGGTGGCGATGGTTTCGAGACGGCGTTGCAGCGAATGGATGAGATCGAAAAGAGCCTGGGGTTGAATGAGCTGGGAATGTTTACGGCGCCGGCCCCGCCGAAATAACCCGCTTTACTTTTGTTTGCGTAAGAGTGAGAATGCGCGCCTGATTTTCCCCTCAAATCGGCAGCGGACGGAGGTTCCTCACACGAAACCTCAACCTTAAACCTTACATTTTCTTAAGGAGCCAGTATGACACTCACACAATTCGCCGACTCGGAAGAACCAGACCAGGAAGAACGCATCGCCAAGCTTCGCGAGGAGCTGGAGAAAATCGGCGGCACAAGCATATCGCTCGACGCGATGCCCGCAGACATGGAGGAGGAGTTTCTGCGGCACGTTCTCGAATACGAGTCTGCCGAGCCGACCTCTGTGCTACGTTTGCTCGAGAACTCAGGGCTCGAAGTGCCGCCGCCGGACCAGCTCGACGACGAAGCGCTCCTCGTCAAACTCAAAGAGATTATCGAGCGAATGGCCGAGCTCGGCGCGTACCTGCTGCACACAAATCACCTCTCGGACCGTGCTCTCTACGAGTATCTCTATCACGACGGCTTACGCGAAGAGGCGGTGCTCTTTCCTGAGAACCCGACTTACGCCTACATGATCGATCTCACCGGCAGCGGCAGTGATGAAGACAATCAGATTTTTTTGAAGTACTACGCGGGCGAAGACTATCGTCACCGCTGGGCGAAAGACTGGCCGAACGATCCGCTGCCCGAGCACGAGGATCCGCCGTTCGATCGCGATCGCTATTTGCCGCAGTCGCCGATTGGGTGAGTGCTTTAGGACACGGATGAACACGGCAACGCGCCCAAGGACTTGTAAGCCGTGTTAATCCGTGGCTGAAAACGGTCACTAATGAACACGGTGACGAGCGCAGAACACGCAGCCGGGTTGTCCGCGATCAGGCCACAATCATAGTACCCGTGCCTTTGTCGGTGAAGATCTCGGAGAGCAGGGCGTTGCGATTCGTGCCGCTGATGACGTGCGCGGAGTGAACGCCGCGACGCAGCAGCGTCGTGATGCTTTGCAGCTTGGGAATCATTCCGCCGGTAGCCGCGCCGCTGGCGATTAACTCTTCGGCTTCGGCTGCGGTGAGACGCGAAAGCTTGGTTTCGGGATCTTGCGGCTTCAGATAGATTCCGTCGACGTCGCTGAGCAGGATCAACTTCTCGGCCTGGAGCTGGACTGCGATCTCGGCGGCGATCGTGTCGGCGTTGATGTTGAAGACCATGCCTTCGTTGTCGGCGCCCAGCGACGAAATCACCGGCAGGTAGCCGTGCTCAAGCAGCACGACCAGCAGGCGCGAGTTGATCTCGACAACGTCGCCGACGTGACCGAAATCAACTTTGTCGCGGACGCCCGTTTCGCGATTGAGGATCTCTTTCGGCGGGCGCCGCTTCGCGTGCACGATGTTGCCGTCGACGCCTGACAGTCCCACTGCGTCGATGCTTCGCTGGCGCAGCGCGGCGAGAATGTCGGTGTTGATCTTACCGGCGAAGATCATCTTCGCCATTTCGAGTGTGGCGTCGTCGGTAACGCGGCGCCCTTCGATGATCGTCTGCTCGACGCCCAGTTTCGTCGCGAGCTCGCTGAGTTGCTTGCCGCCGCCGTGCACGACGCAGATGCGAATGCCGACCTGATGAAGCAGGGCGAGCTCTTCGGCGAGTGAAGTCAGGTTTTCACGGTTCTCGGTGACTTTGCCCGAGAGCTTGACGACAAAGGTCTGCCCTTTGAATCGCTGAATGTAGGGCAGCGCCTCGCGCAGAAGATCCAGGCGTGTTTGGTCGTCAATGCGTAACGTCATAGCAGCTCAGCCATCACCGCTTTCTGCACGTGCAACCGGTTTTCGGCTTCGTCGATCACCACCGATCGTCGCGAATCGATCACGGCGTCAGTCACGATCACGTTGCGCCGCACGGGCAGGCAGTGCATGAAGATCGCGTTATCGGTTCGGGCCATTCTCTCTTCATTAACGATCCATTTGTCGCGGTACTGCGCCCGCTCCGCGATGTCGCGCTCCGTGTCGCCGTAAAACTGTTTGCCGCCCCAGCTCTTCGCGTAAACAACTTCGGCGCCTTCGAAAGCCGCATTTACATCGTTAGTGATCTCAACGCTACCGCACGCTTTTATCGTTTCCAGCAACTCTTCATCGAGCTCGTACCCGGCGGGATGCGCGATCACGAGATCGTGGCCCATCTGCGCCGCCGCGAGCGCGAAACTGTTCGGCACCGCCATCGGCAATGGCTTCGGATGCCAGGCCCACGTCAGCACCACTCGCTTGCGTCCGGTGCCGAGCTTCTCGCGGATCGTCATCATGTCCGCCAGCGATTGACACGGATGATGCATCGCGGACTCGAGATTAATAATGGGTACTGACGCGTACTTCGCAAACGCCGCGATAACCGGATCGGTCCGCTCTTCGTTCCAGTCCTTCAACGCCGCAAACGTGCGCACGCCGATGGCTACGCAGTACCGTTCGAGCACGCGCACAAACTCAGCCACATGCTCGGTCTTATCGCCGTCCATCACCGCGCCTTCGCGATGCTCGAGCGTCCAGCTCGTGCCGCCCGGCTCGAGCACGACTGCGTTTCCACCGAGCTCATAAATCCCGACCTGCATCGACGCGCGCGTGCGCAGGCTCGGATTGAAAAACACCAGCGCGACGGACTTGCCGCTCAACGGCCGCGATCGATCGTCGTCGGCTTTGAAACGCAACGCGTGGTCGATCAGTCGATCAAGATTGTGGTCGAGAGTGTTCAGAAAATTCATTTCAAAGCCTCGACAAACAGATCGACCTCCGCTTCCTGCAAGCACAACGGCGGCAGCAGCCTCAACACGTTCGGATTACTTGACGTGCCGGTAATGATCTTCCGTTCCAGCAACGCCTGATGCACCGGCGCTGCTTTCCCGGCAAACTCAATTCCCAGCAGAAAACCGCGGCCATGAACCGCCACGACCTGTTTGACCTCGCCGAGCCGCTCTCGCAAATACGTCTCGACCTCTTTCACGTTCTCCAGCAT
>JBKPPP010000142.1:0-3618 GCA_046733615.1 Acidobacteriota bacterium
CCGTCTGCTTGTTGGTGGTCCACGGTTGCAGCATCTCCGCCGTGTTGCCCGACTGCATCACTGCGATCGTCGAGCCTTCCTGAAGCCGTGCGATCAACTCCGATGCAACCTGGCGCGTCATCGAAGTGTTTTTCGATCTTCCGCCAAGCCCACTCGACTCGCCGCCGGTATCGAGTAAAAACAGCACGTTGGCCGGCACATGCCTGACGCTGCGGAGCTGCTGGGCCACGCCGTCTTCGAGCACGAGAATGTCGTCGAGCTCGAGCGTCGGATCGTAATGGCCGTACGAATCGAGCGCGACGACGGGCAGCCGCACTTCTTCCGTGTAAACCTTGACCGAGTCTTGATCCTTTTCCACCGGCGCTGGAGTCGGCGGAGTCGGTGATGGTTTTGGTTGCTGAGCGGCGAGGTAGGCCGCGGGGAGTGTCAACAGAACAATTAAGGCAAACAGTCTGAACATATTGCTAAGAGCTGTCCGGGCGCGCCAGAAGTTGTCCGGGGAGTGGCGAAAGCTTACACCAATTTCCGCGATTGTGCCTGCACCGCGGTGATGGCGATGGCGTCGACGATGTCCTCGGGCTTGCAGCCTCGCGAGAGGTCGTTTGCGGGTTTGTCGAGCCCCTGCAGAATCGGGCCGATAGCGGTCGCGCCGGCGAGTCGTTCTGTCAGTTTGTAGGCGATGTTGCCGGCTTGAAGGTCGGGAAAGATCAGGACGTTTGCGCGTCCGCCAACAGGCGACCCGGGCGCCTTCGATTGCGCGACCGCCGCCACCAGCGCCGCGTCCGCCTGAAGCTCGCCATCGATCTGCAACTCGGGCGCGCGTGCTCTCACGGTGCGCGTCGCTTCCACGACCTTGTCGATCAGACGGTGCTTGGCGCTGCCCTTGGTCGAAAACGAAAGCATCGCGACCCGCGGCTCCGCGCCCAGCAGCGCCTTGCACGAGTCGGCCGCTGCCAGCGCGATCTCCGCCAGCTCCGCCGCGCTCGGCTCGATCACGACGCCACAGTCTGAATAGATCATCGCGCCGTCCTGTCCAAAATCGGTGCGCGGCAACGACATCAGGAAGAAACTCGACACCAGCTTGAAACCCGGACGAACGCCGATGCAGTGCAACGCGGCGCGAACCGTGTGCGCGGTCGTATTCGTTGCGCCGGCCACCGAACCATCCGCCTGCCCCGAACGAACCATCAGGTTTCCGTAGTAGAGCGGGTCGGAAACCAGGCTCCGCGCTTCATCAGCCATCAGACCCTTCGCCCGGCGCAAGTCGTGAAACAGCGACACCATCTTCTCAAAATCAGCAGCGCGACGATGATTGATAACATTCACGCCCGCCAGATCGAGAGCATGCTGCTGCGCCGTCGCGCGTATCACGTCGTCGTCGCCCAGCACCGTGACGCGCGCCAGACGCTGGCTGACACACTGCGCCGCGGCGATGACGGTGCGCGGATCGTTTCCTTCCGGAAGCACGATGTGCTGAGGCCTGGACGCGGCCCGTTGGCGAATGCGGTCGAGGATGTTCATGAACGCCAATGTTGCCACAGATGTATAATCCTGACCATGTCACAATCGCAGCTCCGAAGCCGCATGACCAACCTGCTGCTCTTCATTCCCAACCTGCTGTTGCTGTGCGCTCAGTTGATGGTGGATCCGCGCGTGCCGGCGCGCGAAAGAGTGCTGGTAGCGGGCGCAATTCTCTACGCAGTGATCCCCTTCGACTTCATTCCCGACGTGATACCGTTCATCGGCCAGGTTGACGACGCCTACCTGATCTCGCTGTCGCTGTTGCGACTGATGACCGTTACCGATCCGCGCGTCGTGCGGGCACACTGGCGCGGGGGCGGAGACGTGGTGGAGTTTGTCGGAGCCGTCGCGATGGCAGCGGGAAAGTTTTTACCGAAGAGAATTCGTAGAGTGTTGACGGAACATGTGGAAATCAACACCGATCCATTGCTGGTGAAGCCGTCGTCGACGGTTAAGCCGCCAAAGTCCAATCAATCACGCCGTCAACGGCGTTCGCCAGGCCTCGAACCATAGCCGGATTACTCGTCTTCAGCGCCCAGTACCGGATCTGCTCCGCCTGGCCGTCCACTCCGTCCGAACCCACTTCGTCGAAGGCGACGAGCGCGCAGTTCAAGGTCGGCGACTGAGCGATTACGAACCACTCTCGGGCGAGGCGGAAGTCGTTCTTCAACGCGACGAGTCTGATATTTGGATGGCGCGGCGGCCGCCAGTCGTCCTGGCCGAAGAGATAAACGGCCTCGGAAACATCGGCGATTCTCATGTAGCGGTCGATGATTGGTTGCAGTGAGGAAAGCTTTTCCACACCGGCGTAAACCCTGCCGGCGCGATTGGTGCGCAGCAGGATTGCATTCTCGATCAGCAGGCAAGCGTACTCGACGGACGCGGTGGTCGTGTGACAGATGAAGCTTTCGCGTTCCGCAAAATCGCGCCGCGCGAGGCTGGCAATCTCACCCAGGTTCTCCGTTTGATCGACGCCGGAGAATTTGAGTGCCTGCTCGAAGATGGAAAAGTTTTTCACAGGGAGGAAGCCTCCTGGCGCTGCCGGGATCGAGTTTGTACCGGAGTAAGTCTGCGAGACGGTTACGAATAGTTCGTTAAAGTGTCGCGTGGGATTAGTTTAGTGTGAGGGACTTAGCCTGGACCTAGCGCCGTGAGGATCTTTTCGTGAATTCCGCCGAAGCCACCGTTGGACATAATCGCGACGACGTCGCCTTCGCGCAGCTCCGGTGTGATGTGAACGACGATCTCATCGGCGCCCGGAAGCGCGATGGCGGGCTTGCCTTGTTGCGAAATCGCCTCAATTAATTCGTCCGTATCAAGTGCGCGTCCCTTTTCTGTGACCTTCTGACTATCGAAGACGCTTGCGATGACGACATAGTCAGCGGCCGTGAACGCGTTGGCATAGTCCTGCTGAAACACGGCGAGGCGGGAGGACCACGAGCGCGGCTCGAAGATGGCAATCAGACGGCGATCGGCATAGCGGGCGCGCAGCGCTCGCAACGTTTCTCTGACTGCGGTCGGGTGATGAGCAAAATCGTCGATAACTAGAACGCCGCGCCGTTCGCCGCGCACTTCCGCGCGCCGCTTCACGTTTTTGAAAGTCGCCAGCGCATCCTTGATCTTTTCGCGACTGACGCCCCACGCATCCGCCGCAATGATGACAGCCAGACAATTCAGCAGATTGAACTCGCCCAGCAGCGGGGTCTGAAACTCACCCCACAACTCATTTTCACGCGTGACCTCGAACCGCGAGACGCCGCCGGTGAAATCCGCGTTGCGAATCTGCCAGCGAGCATCCCCGCCCGTACCAAACGTCTCGAGCTTTGTGAACAGCCTCGAGCCAAACGATTCGACAACCCCGCGAACGTTCGGACTGTCCCAGCCGGCGATCAACCGTCCATTCTCCGGCACGAGATTCATGAAACGGCGAAACGCCAGCTTCACGGCGTTCAGATCCGTGTAAATGTCGGCATGATCGAATTCGATGTTGTTGACGATCGCCAACTCCGGCAGGTAGTGCATGAACTTCGGGCCCTTGTCGAAGTAAGCGGTGTCGTACTCGTCGGCCTCGATGATGAAGTAGTCGCTGTTCGTCAC
>JBKPPP010000143.1:0-4983 GCA_046733615.1 Acidobacteriota bacterium
CGCAAAGGAGCACGTTCGAGAGCGGCGTTTCGAATCGCGGCCAGCGGTGTGCCCAACGGAAAAGAATCGGGTGGATAGATAAGCCCGTCATTGAAACCCGGGCGATTGGGCTCCGCCGCTCGCGCGAGCGACGCGATAACTGAGTTCGTGTTCGCGCGAAGCGCGGCGACTTCTTCGCGAATCTTCTCCTTGAGCTCCGGCGCCGGGGCTACGGCGCAGAGTTCGCCGTCGTTGCCGGCATTTGCTGCTCGATGGATGTGCAAAAAGTTTTTGAGTAGTTCGCTAGTAACCGATGAGGAATCCTGAGCCAATTCGCCATCGCTACTTGAGTTCTTCGTCATTCTGATCTCCTTTCAGACGGTCTGGGAACAATTGACCAAAGAAAACGCAACGCGGAGAAGCCGCCTAAACGAAGGGTATGCAAGGACTCTCAAGCAGGCGTAACCAAGCAGTCTCAAACCGCGGCGTGGGAGACACAGCGGCAAAGAGACTCTGGAGATGAGGAGCCTCACGCGACGGGTCTTGGTGACCTCTCAGCTTATATGGCGTGGAGAGTGAGTTTCGTGTCGGCTCCGAAAACGATTTAACGGTCGAAGTAGCTTTACCTTTTATGCCGATCGGAGTAATAATTCCGGCCTCATCGGTTTATACGGAACTCGCGCTATTGCTCGAAACGTAATTCACCTGCGACTGCTCTAATCGCTTTTCACAACAACTAAACAGGTTCCCATTTCGGTCAAAGGAGTAGACCCCATGAAAAACCGACCCGGTTTGGTGTTCCCGATAATTTTTCTGTGTACGTCGATGCTCGTTGCTCAGCAGCCGCAGCAACAGCCGAGTCCGAGTGGTCCTGCGGCTGGGCCCACAAATTCTCAGGCCGCTGACGCAAAGAAACCTGGACCCGACAAGCCCGAGCCGCCGAAAGACAAATCCTTTGCGGACGTGGTCAAAGATGCCCAGGTAATCAAAGGGCTCTTCACGCTGTATCGCACGGACGAAAAAGTCTTTCTCGAAATCCTGCCTGACCAGCTCGAAAAGATGTATCTCGTCTCGCTGACCGTCGATTCCGGCCTTGGCGAGCGGGGCTTCTATGCAGCCTCGATGGCGGGTGAGGCGCCGATCGTCTTTCACAAGCAGGGCAAAAGCGTGCAGCTCATTGTGAAGAACACTCGCTTCCAGGCCGACAAAGGCCCGATGCAGCGTGCGGTTGCGAGATCCTTCAGCGACTCGATCATGGGCAGCACCAAGATCGAGAGTCTGCCGCATCCTGAGCGCAAGAGCATTCTGATCGATCTGGGTGCGCTGATGCTCACAGACTTGCCGATGCTCAGCTACGATCTGGAGGGAACGTTCAGAATTCCGTATCGCTTCGATCCGAAGAACAGCGTGTTCGGCACAGTCAAGGCGTTCCCGCAGAATGTCGAGATCGAAACGGTCGCGCATTACGCAACCGAACGTCCGCCGCTCCCGCCGATTCTCGCACCCGGTCAACCACCGCCGCCGCTGCCACCGCCTCCGGCTAACCTTCCCGACGTGCGCAGCATGCTGTTTCATCTTCGTTACAGCATCAGCGAGCGGCCGCAGACTGGTTACCGGCCGCGTCTCGCAGACGCGCGCGTCGGCCATTTCGTCAATTCAATCGAAGACTACAGTGACGACAATCGTTACACCACGACGAAGCGATTCATCAATCGCTGGCATCTCGAGAAGAAGGATCCGACCGCGGCACTTTCACCTCCAAAGCAGCCGATCGTCTACTGGCTCGAGAACACGATCCCGGTGAAATATCGCGACGCGATCCGCGACGGCATACTCATGTGGAACAAAGCCTTCGAACGGATCGGATTCCAAAACGCGATCGAAGTGAAGCAGCAACCGGATGATGCCGACTGGGATCCCGGCGACGTTCGTTACAGCACGATTCGCTGGTTTGCTGGTTATCCTGACCCGGGTTTCGCGCAAGGACCCTCGCGTACCGATCCGGTGACTGGCCAGATTTACGATGCCGATATTCGTTTTTCGGAATCGATGACTCGGTTCTCCCGCCGCGAAGCGCAGGAGCAGATCTATCCACTCGGAATGCCGTGGGCGTATGAACAACCGCACACATTCGTCGCGCCGTGGAGCACTGCCAACCCTGCATACAACTGCGACTTCGCGGGCGGCGCGGTACGCGATGCCGAGTTTGCTTTCGATCTACTCGTCGGCCGCGGCATGGATCCGAATGGCGCCGAGGCTGACAAGTTCATCAAGGATTTCCTGCGCGAGATCGCCGCTCACGAGGTGGGCCACACGCTGGGACTCCGCCACAACTTCCGCGCCAGCACGATCCACAGTTTCGACGAGGCGCAGTATACAGGCATTACTTCACACGATGGGCTGACCGGCTCGGTGATGGATTACATTCCGACCAACGTCGCGGCTCGCGGCGGAAAGCAGGGTGAATACCACCAGTCCACTCTTGGCCCATACGACTATTGGGCCATCGAATACGCCTACAAACCGATCGATGCGGCGACCGTGGACGGCGAGCAAACGGAGCTGAGAAAGATCGCCTCGCGCGCCGCCGAGCCACAGTTGGCCTACGACACCGACGAAGATGCAGGTCTGGGACCGGGGCTCGATATGGATCCGGTGGTGAACCGTTTCGATCTCGGCACCGATCCGCTGAAGTATTACGCGCATCGCGTCAATCTCGCTCGCGAGATCTGGAGCAACATGGAGCAACGGCTGGAGAAGCCCGGCGAAAGCTACCAGATACTGAGACGCAGTTTTAATTCAGCCCTGGGCCAAACAGGCGGGGCTTTGATTCTGGCGTCGAAGTACATCGGCGGCATGTACCATTACCGCAGCTTCGTCGGCGACCCGGGCAATCGTGTGCCGTTTGAGCCGGTGCCCGCAGACAAGCAAAAGCAAGCCTTGCAACTGCTGCGCGACAACCTGTTTGCGCCGACGGCTTTTCAATTCAAGCCGCAACTTCTCAACAAGTTGGAGAACGAGCGGTTCATTGACTTCAACAACTTCACGCCGTCGCGTCAGGACGTGCCGATTCATCAGGTGGTCCTGAACCTGCAACGGCAAGTGCTGGATCGGATTTTCATGCCGACTGTGCTGGCTCGAATTCAGGATTCCGAATTGAGAGTCGCGGCGCCGGCCGAGGCGTTTACTTTGGGTCTGCTGTTTACGGAGATTCAGGACTCGATCTGGGCGGAAACAAAAACTCCGGGGCTGTCGCTCAACATCAACAGTTACCGGCGTTCTTTGCAACGCGAACACCTGCGCCGGATGATCGGCATGGTATTGCGCGACGCGGCCGTGCCGGAGGATGCACGCACTTTGGCGCGTCAGAGTCTGGTAACGCTTCGCGGGCAGTTGCAGCGCGTCTCTTCAAGACCCGGCTTGAACACGTCGCTCGAGGTGCGGGCGCATTTGAATGAGTGCATGGCCCGCATCGACGAGACGTTGAAAGCCGGCATGCAGCGCACGGCGTTCTAGTCTGTGGATCTGAACTAGACGTTAACTACTCGTCTCGAGGGTCAGGACTGAAATGGTTTCTGACTCTCGAGGCTACTCGTCTGTTACCTGACTGGTTTTATAAAAACTTCCCGGCACAAGCGGTGTTGTGAGCGGCATTATCCAGCGCGCGGGTAAGAGGCTTACTTCTTCTTTAGCCAGGTCGACGTTGGGATCGATGAGCAACTGCGGTTGGCGGCCGTTGAGAGAAACCATCACGCGCGCCCGCACTTCAACGTCCTCGTAACCTTCACGCCTCTTCTCTTCCGCAAGGTAATGGCCGAAGAGGAGGATTAGATCGGGCTTCGTAGTCATCTTCACCAACTGATGAGATTTCAAATAATCCTGCGGCTTGACGATCCAGGTCCGTCCAGTTGGCGGGTGGGTAATTGTAAAAACAGCGTCGCCGGCTTTCGTTCGCAGCTTCATGTGCCACGAGAAATTGTGGCCCTCTTCGGTCCAGCTTACATCGCCGGGATATAAATAATGACGCAGCGGAAACAGGAGCTGGATGAAGAGGTACGCCGCCAGGAGTCCCGCAATTAATTTCTGAGAGCGAGTTAAAGTTGGGCAGCTAGTTGTCTCCGTAATTGTGGCCGTCATTACGGGCGACGGCTTCGTGCCGGCCTCGTCTCCCGAAACAAACGCTCGAGCGAAACGTCGCGGCAGGTCAGGCGGAAAGAAAAGCAAGAGCGCGCCCAGCATCATCCACGGAAAGATCCCGATGTCGAAAATCACGGCGTTAATGAGGTTGAATGCAACTGCCGCGGCGAATGCGAAGAGCCGCGTGCGTCGCCACAGCAGCAGTGGCGCCACGAGCAAGTCGAGCAACAATCCGCCGATTACAAAACTGTAGACCACCCAGTCAGCCGTGAAGATCGCTCCGCCTCCCGGCGTTTTAGTCAACGGGCGTAACCAGGTGCGCATCGGCTCGCCGCCATGCAGCCAATCGCTGTTCAGTTTCGCAATGCCGCCGTAGAAATATGGTATGCCGACCTGCACTCGCAGCAGCCATAACGTCCACGCCGGCACTACAGCGGAGCGGATCTTCGGCCGCAGTAACGCGTCAACCGAGAACGCCCGTTCCGCCGGCAGGAAACAAAGGAGAAAACCGATCAGGCAGACCAGGTAGAGGTGATTCAGATAGCGCGTCTGGTCCAGCAGAAAAATATATGTGAAAGCGAGAAAAAAGATCGGCGCGGCGATGCGGTAGCAAAACCCGACCATCACGCAAGCAGCGGCCAGACCGACCACGAAGAAGTGAACGTACATCCCCTGCCCCGGCCACGGCTTTACCCAACTGAATCCGTAGTACGTGAAATTGACCGCAGGCTCGATGAAGTAACGGCTGATCCAGCCGTGCGTGAAGTAGCGATAAACTTCCCACAGCATGATCCCGCCGAAGAGCACGCGGAAGAAAACGAGGAATGAGATGTCGACTGGATTGAAGAGACCCGCGCACAACCGTCG
>JBKPPP010000144.1:0-10461 GCA_046733615.1 Acidobacteriota bacterium
ACTTCGCAACCGTAAAGACCAAAGACTCGTTTGTTCGAGATGATGCCGACTTGGCGCGGAGGCTTCGTCAAAGCGGGCGCAAGCAGTTGACCCAGGTCTGTCCGGATGCCGCGGCCGATGTTGATTTGGCTCTTGCGAGCGCTCTGGTTTATCGAAATGTCGAGCCGCTGCATGGGGACTTGAAGGCCAAAGCCGTAAATAGCGAATGGGCGCGACATACGTGGGAGTGCGTCGCGCCCATCCATATTCGTGGTTACTGTCCTCACCCCAGCAACCACTTGAGACGGAGGATCCACCAACCGTCTCTCTTGCCCCGCAATATACACCGCAACGACCGTGCCGTGCAACTATCTTTTTCCTGATTGTTGAACTAAGTTCATTTGCCGCGAGAAACGCGAGGAAGATCCGAAAATGCCCGGGCGCGGGCGGCGGAATCGGAGCCGAGGCATGTAGATTTTTCGTGGGCCGGCGTGTAGAAATTTCAGGCTAGGCGCCGATCTCGCGTTTGATAGCGGCCGCGATCCTCTCCGCGTAGCTCTCAATCTCATGCTGCCTCTCACCCTCGATCATGACCCTGGCCAGCGGCTCCGTTCCCGAGTAACGAAGCAGCAGGCGGCCCTTGTGCGAGAGCCGTTCCTCCACCTCTCTGACCTCCGCCTGAACCGCCGGCAGCTGATCGAACGGGCGTTTCTCCCGGACGCGGACATTCACGAGCACCTGCGGGTATTTCTCGAAACCCGCGGTCATTTGTTTGAGCGTCTTGCCGGCTTCGCGCATCGCGCGGACCAGGCAGAGCGCGGTGATCATGCCGTCGCCCGCGAGACTCAGCACGGGCAGGATGATGTGACCCGACTGCTCACCTCCGAGACTCGCGCCCCGGCGCAGCAGCTCGTCGAGTACGTACTTGTCGCCGACGTCAGTGCGGACGAGTTTTATGCCCGCCGCGCGAAAGGCGACTTCGAGACCGACGTTGCTCATGACGGTCGCGACCACCGTGTCGTCTTTGAGTCGCTCGTGCGAGCGCAGGTGATTGGCCAGCACCCACAACGTCGCGTCGCCGTCGACGTAGCTGCCGTCTTCCGCGACGAAAAGCGAGCGGTCAGCATCGCCGTCGAAGGCAACGCCGAGATCGGCGCGTTCTTTGACGACGGTTTCCATGAGGGATTCGATGTGGAGCGAGCCGGAGTTGAAATTGATGTTTCGGCCGTCGGGGTTGGCGTTGATTGCGAGCACGCGTGCGCCGAGTGTTTCGAAGAGTTTTGGCGCGAGGGCGGTGCTGGCGCCGTTCGCGCAGTCGACGACGATCGTCAGGCCGTGCAGCGAGAGATTGTGGCCGAGGTCATTCGCGAGGAAGTTTAGGTAGTCGTTGGCTAAGTCAAGGAGGGGATTTGCGCGGGAGGTTTGAATAGCGGGTGGCGCAGGATGTTCAGCAATATCTTTTTCGATCTGGCGCTCCAGCGCGTCGTCGATCTTCTGTCCGGATGGGGAGAAGATCTTGATCCCGTTGTCCTGATACGGATTGTGTGAGGCGCTGATGACGACACCCGCGTTGGCTTGCAGCTTTCTGGTGAGATACGCGACGCCAGGCGTGGTGATAACGCCGGCCGAAAGACATCTGGCGCCGGCTTGTATAGCGCCGTCCGTCAGGGCCTGCTCAATCCACTCGCCAGATTCGCGCGTGTCGCGGCCGACGACGATCACCGGCTTGTCGATGGTTTCGGCGAGATGCTGTCCGAGGGAAAATCCGATGGTTCTGATTGTCGCTGCGTCGAGGGGAAACTTCCCGGCCTCGCCGCGAATTCCGTCCGTACCGAAAAGAGCTTTCATTATTTGACGAGTTGAAACTTCGCAGGCTGAATCGATTTCAAACTAACTTTTCCATTCACTGCCGGCGGCAATTCGAGCCGTGGCGCCGTGCCGTCGACGATAATCTTCAGATCTTCCGGTTTCAGTGATCCAACCATGCTCGCCGGACCGAGCACGGTCACCGATCCGTTTGCGGGTTGCGCCTTAGCGCCGTCAACGCCATTCGCGGGCACACCGGAAAAATTCTTCTCGACGCGCCGCTCGCCAATTTCAACGTCAACACTTACCACTGGATCGATCAGATCGACTTTCGTGTCGGGCACGTCGAGCGCCACGTTCGGCGACGTGAAACTCTCCTTGCGTCCCGCCACGAACACACTCTCCGTCTGCACTTTCTGCAACGCGAGCACGCGACTTTCCGGCCCGCGCAACGTCACCGAACCCTTGCTCGGCCGAACGGAATAAACTTCGAATCCATCCGCCGGTTTGCCTTCCAGCTTTGCCTCGATCGAAACCTGCCGCTCGACAATCGGCTCCAGCCGAACCGGTATCGCACTCGGCTGGAATCCGTCGACTTTAACGCCCTGCGGCAAGGTGATCTGCGCCTTGTCAGCCAGCCGGAGAACTCTTTCGCCCGCGCGCTGATCGCTGATATCGACGGTCGCCACGAGATCAAGCGTCGTCAGATCGTCGAGCTTGCTGCGGCTGCCAGTCAGCATGACGTCGACCGTTCGCGGCGGATCGTTGCTGATCTCGAGCGACTGCGGCCGGATGAAGTTGAGCTGAACGTTGACGTGCGCGGTCACGGGTTGATTCTGTCCCGTCACGACTAACCAGAGCACGAGGGCGATGGCGAGCGACAGCAGCTTCAGACTCCAGTCTTCGAGAAAGATCCGCCGCATCAGCTTGTCGATACGGTTCGGCCCCGGGCTGGTGTTGGGTTCTTCGATTTCGTCTACGTCCTGAAACGGCATAATTAAATCGGCGCGATCTCCTCCGCTTCGGCGTCAGCGGCTTTCTGTTTCTCCCTCTCTTTTTTTGGCAGCATGCCCAGCCCTTCGAGGATCGCCTCGCGCAGTTTGGGGGCGTCGAGACCGCGCTTGATATCGCCTCGTTGCACAAACGAGAGCAAGCCGGTCTCTTCCGAAACCACAACGGCGACCGCATCGGTGTCTTCAGTCACGCCGATCGCCGCCCGATGGCGTGTGCCCAGATCGCGCGAGAGACGCGGATTGAGTGTCAACGGCAAAAAGCACGAAGCGGCGGCGATGCGGTGTCGCCGCACGACAACCGCGCCGTCGTGCAGCGGGCTCTCAGGATTAAAGATACTCAGCAGCAAGTCGTAACTGAGCTCCGCGTCGAGCTGGACGCCGCCGTCGACGACGTTTTTCAGTCCGACGTTTCGCTCAATGACGATTAGCGCGCCTGTCTTTGTCGAAGCGAGCGTCGACGCGGCGAGTATCACCTCATCGTAAACGCCCTCGCCAAACTGGCCGCGATGCCGCGAAAACGGCATGCGAAAGCGGTTGCCGAACGTGATCAGCGCCTGCCGGATTTCCGACTGGAACAGAACGATGATCGCGATACCGATGTAGAGCAACCCATTGCTCAGAACAAACTCGAGCGTCGCGAGATCCTGTTTGATGGAAAGCCAGTAGAGGAAAACGAGGGCGGCGATGCCGGCGGCCATGGGAGCCGCGCGGGTACCGCGCAGGAGTTTCAAGACTGCATACACGAGCAAAAAGACGAAGACGATGTCCGCGATGTTGCGCGGCTCAACGACACGTCTCAGATACTCGGTGTATGGCAGTAGCAGTAACATCTCGTCTTATCAATTTTGGGGGCCGGGATTCCTCGGCGTAGCGACAGCAACTTAGTTTCTCCACACGTACTCGACTTCAACGAAACTCTCATTGAATGTGTTCGGCGATGGCCGTCTGACTGTCGGCCTGGTCGCCCCGTGACGCTTCGAGAAAAATCATTTCAACTTTCGGCTCCGCGCTTCTGATGCGCGTCTCGATTTCGTAGATCGACCGCTCGATATCGCCGGTAACGAGATTCGGCCGCAGTTGCACATGCGCATTGATCAGAATCTGCTTGGGCGCCAGGTGCATTGTCAGCAACTCGACCACTCGTTCCACGTTCGGATGGCTTTCGATGGCCTGTTTGATTGCCGCGAGCACTTTGCTGTTGGCGGCTTCGCCGAGCAGCAGTCCGCGCGACGAGCGCGCGAGCACGAACGCGACCACTGCGAGCACGAGGCCGATCAGTATCGAAGCGACACCGTCCCAGTAAGCACCAACAGCGCCTCCGACCTGATGCTCCGTGAGCACAAGACCGGTAGCCGCGATCACGATTCCGATCAACGCCGCAGAGTCTTCAAAGAGCACTGTTTTCGCGGTCGGGTCTTTCGACTCCTTCAAGTACTCGCGAAAACTCAGGCCCTCGTGATGCGCTTCCTTCGATTCCTGGTAGAGCGCGAGCGCAATCGAGCCCGATTCCAAAACAAACGAGAGGGCCAGCACTGCGTAAGCCCAGCCGAGATTCGTCGGCGGGTGCGGGTGCCAGAGTTTGTCGATGCCTTCGTAGATCGCGTAAGTGGCGCCCACACCAAAAATGAAAATGGCCGCTATAAAAGACCAGAAAAAGCGTTCTTTCCCGTAACCAAAAGGGTGTTTGGAGGACGCAGGCCGCTTGTAGAACCGCAAACCGAGCAACAGGAAGATCTGGTTTGTGGTGTCAGCGACGGAGTGGAACGCCTCGGCCATCATGCCGGACGAACCGGTGATCAGCGCCGCCGCAAGCTTCAAAACTGCGATCAGTGCGTTGGCAAAGAGCGCGCCGATTACGGCCAGCATACGACGAGTCCTTCAAGTTGCGGGAATGAAAGCTCCGCTCGGATTATCGCGGAAAAAATCTGCTCTGGCAATTCTGACACAGATCTGTGAGGACTCGGGTCAACGTGTGCTTTTCGCGCGGCGTTTGCGCTTGAATTTGCCGCTTTGCAGGAAGCCAACCAGCTCGCCGTTTTTGCCGACGACAGCGAGCGAACCGATGCCGTTTCGCTTCATCAGCTCGTGGGCGTAATCGAGCGTCGCGTTGGGTTCGACGAAGAATCGCGGCGCGATCGGGCGCATCACGTCGCGGGCGCGGGTGAGGTGCCAGCGTTCGCGTGGCAAGGCCTTCAGATCTTCCAGCGACAGCATTCCGTGCAGCCGCTGGTCGAGCGCGACGGGAAACGCAACCTGCCGGTGCATCGGAAGGATGGAATCGATCAAGTGGCTGATTAACAGGTCAGGCTCGATGGAAAACGGCGCCGACATCGCCTCGCCGACGCTGTTTCGCACCCGGCCGCGAACGTGTTTCACGACGCTGTAAGCGGCGTCGAAAAGAAAGATCCCGACGAGCACCGACCAGAAACCCATGAAGTACGAACGGAAGTTTGGCGCGATCGCCATGTAGACGCCGAAGATGATCAGGATCGCGGCGATCAGCATGCCGCAGATTCCGGCCAGCCGCGTGGCTTCTTTAATGTCGTTCGTACGCCGCCAAAGGATCGCGCGCAGCACGCGGCCGCCGTCGAGCGGGTAACCGGGGAAAAGATTGAAGACGGCGAGCAGGATGTTTCCGGCGGAGATCAGTAACAAGACTCCGGCGATTGTGCTGTAGCCAAAGCGCACGGTCGGCAGCAGCAATACGAAAGTGACGACGCCGATCAGGAAACTCGCCGCCGGGCCGGCGACTGCAATGCGAAACTCCGCACGCGGGTTTTCAGGCTCGTTACGCAGTCGCGCGAGCCCGCCAAACGGGTGCAGCACGATCTCTTCGATCTCGATTCCTTCGGTTCGGGCCATGAACGCGTGCGAGAGTTCATGCACGAGAACGGAAAGAAAAAGACCCAGCGTCGTGATGACGCCGAGTCCCCACGCGGCGGCAGTGCTCACCGCCTGTAGCCGAAACGAGCCGACAAACATGCCGCCGCGGCTGAGGTTCGCGGCGATCAGCCAGACACTTAAGATAAAGACTAAAAACCAGCGGTAATCAAAGCGCACGGGGATTCCGAAGATGTGCGCCACCGTGATCTGGCGTTTGTAGAGGTCGGAGAAGTTCAAGTCTAAGTCTCGTAAGCGATGCCTTCCGTGTCGATCATCGGGTGGGCTTCCGTGCGTGCGACGCGTCGCAGCAGCAAGGGCTCTTCGTAAAGTTGGGCCAGCCCGCGCACGATCGCGAAGCGAGGCTCATCCGCCACGCGCACCGCCAGATCGAGCTCGCGCGTCAGGTACTGCGGCAGGCCTTCCAGCGACGCGCCGCCGCCGGTCAGAATTAGCCCTCGCTCGTAGACGTCGCCCGCCACTTCGGGCGCCAGCTCCGTCAGCATCGAACGCACCTCTTCCGCGATGCGGCGGATTATCGGCATGGTGATCGTGTGAACTTCAGCCGCCGTGATATCGACTGCGCCCGGGCTTCCGGTCTGCACATCGCGGCCGCGCACGTTGACCTTTTTGTTTGGATCTTCCGGCTCGATCGCGGAGCTGAGCTCGAGTTTCAGTCGCTCGGCAGTCTGCACGCCGATCGTTAGACCCCGGTGACGCCGCAGACGATCCATGATCGCCTGATCGATGTCGGCGCTGCCGATGCGCTCGGCGCGCGAAGCGATGATCGAGCCGTTGATGATCGCCGCGACGTTCGTCGTGCCGCCGCCGATGTCTACGACCGCGGCTGCGTGTTCGTCGCTGATGGGAACACCGGCGCCGATCGCCGCCGCCTGCCCTTCTTCGACCATGTAGACACGAGTGATCCGGGCTTCCTGCGCGGCACTCAGAAGTGCGCGCTGTTCGACCTGTGTCACTTCAGAAAGCACGCTCATGATCGCGCGACGGCTGAAATGCGAGAGACCGCTGCGCGCCTGGCGCACGAAGTAGTCGAGCATCACTCGCGTGCGTTCGAAGTCGGCGACGACGCCGTCGACGAGCGGAGCGATCACCGTGACGTCGCGTGCTTCGCGGCCTTGCATCTTGTGGGCTTCGTTGCCGACCGCGATCACTTCGCCGGTGACTTTGTTGACCGCGACGACGGACGGCTCGTCCACCACCACACCACGGCCCCGCACGGCGATCAGCGTGCTCGCCGAGCCCATATCGATGGCCATGGAATCCGAGACAAGCTTCCGCAGGGCGGTGAGGCCGATGAGTCTGCCGGTAGTGCCAATAAAAGACATTGGTTTAATTGCCTAAAACGACCCGCTTGCTTTTTGCCAGTCAACTTCCCAGAGCATCACAGGCTGCTGCCTATTCTTCACCGTGATCGGTTCGCGGGGCTTCAACTTGTAACGGCTGTGCGCGGCGTTCGCCGTGGCGTTGCTGATCAGGATCTCACCGCCACGCGCGTTCGATTCCAGCCGTGAAGAAGTGTTGACTGTATCGCCGATCGCAGTGTACTCCGAACGCCGATCCGAACCGATGTAGCCGACGACCACCTCGCCCGTGTGCAATCCCATCCCGACGCCGATCTCGGGAAAACCCTCGTCTTGCAGCTCGCGATTGATTTGCAGCATGCGCCGCTGCATCGCGACTGCGGCGTTCAGCGCGTTGGACGCGTCGTCGGGAGTCGTGGTCGGCGCGCCAAACAGCGCCATCAAACCGTCGCCGAGATATTTATCGAGTGTTCCGCCGTGCGCAAAGATGATGTCGGTCATCGCTGAAAAGTAACGGTTCAGCAGGCCGACGATCTTTTCGGGCGGAGCGTGTTCGGAGATGCGGGTGAAACCGCGAATGTCGGCGAACAGGATTGTGATCGTCTGACTCACGCCGCCCAGCTTGAACGAATCCGGATTCTCGAGCATCTGCTTCACGACGTACTCCGGCAGGAACCGGCTGTAGTTCGCACGGGCCACTTCCTCACGCGCCAGGCGCTCGTGGGCGCGAGCATTCTCGACGGCGATCGCCGTCTGCGCCGCAACCGCGCTGATCAGCTCCAAATCATCCGGCTTGAAAGCGGCGAAGGGATCGAGCCGGTCCGCATAAAGCGCACCGTGAACTCGCGACTCCGCCACTAGCGGCGCGCAGATCGTCGAACGCACGCCTTGTGAAACGATCGAATCCACACCGGCAAACTGTTCGTCCGAAGCAGCGTCCTGCGAAAGCAGCGCCACTCGGTCTTTCATCACTTTGCGCGTGATGGTCCGGCCGATTGAGAGCCGGCGCGCATGCGCTTCGAGTTTGTTGTCGCGCGCGCGCATCGCGATCGGCGTCAGGCTGGCGTCTTCGCCGTTGCTGCCGCCCGTTTCCGCCAGCAGCGCGACGACGCGATCCGCCGGAGTCGATCGGAAAATGATGTCGGTGGCTTTTTCAAAGATGGCGTTTAGATCGAAAACGGAGCCGAGCGTCTTACTCATCTCGTAAAGCGCGCTCAGGATGTTTGCTTTGCGCTGGAGCGCTTCGAGTACTTTGTCGCGCTGCGGCGACGCCGACACTTCTTCTTTGGAACGCAGGACCGTCGACATCACGTCGTTGGCCGAGATCAGCAACTGAGTGTGACCGAGCGGCTTGTCGTCGTAACGAACGTCAGTGGTTCGTTCTTCGATCGGCTGTTCGAAACGGATCGTGCTGGCGCCGATCGTGATGCGATCGCCGTTTTTGAGTTGCTGCTCGAAACGCGGCTCGCCGTTGATGAAGACTTTGTTGGCGCTGCGGCGGAGCTGTCCGTTGACCATCGCGCCGTCGACGATCGTAAACGTTCCGTTCTCCGTCTGGTTGATGTGTGCGTGATAACGCGAAGCGCGCGGATCGTCCAAAACCACCGTGTTGTCCGGGGCGCGGCCAATGGTGCACGGAGTCTGTGGCGCAAAACTGAATTGCCACTGGCGGCCACTGGCGTCGGTGATTTTTAGATGAGCCATGAGGCGCGATCCTAACAGTAGAATCTTGAAGCTGACAACCGCGAACATTCTCGGGAGTTCGAGCATTTAATTGAAACTCGATTCCGTCTTCCGCGTGGAACAGTCCTAAGCTATGATGCGGCCCGCTTCACTTGCGCGCACGCCAAATTAAGGAGCAACTGTATGAGGTCCTCCGCTCGCCGTGTAGTGCCGATCCTGCTTACGCTCGTGTGCTTCGCGGCGCCGCTCTTTGCCCAATCGCAGAACAAACAGCCGGTCGCGAAGACACCACACGGAACGATCGTCGGGCGGATCACGATCAAGGACAAGCCGGCAGTTGGAGTGGCGGTTGGTCTACGCCGCGCCGAACCGGGAGCGCCGGTCGACCCGCTGACGAGAGGCACGACGGACCAGGACGGCGTTTACCGGATCACGAACCTGGCGCCGGGTGGTTATATGGTCGTACCGGCGGCGCCCGCTTACGTCGTAAGCGAGACCGGTAAGAACGTGATCCTCGGCGAAGACGAAACCGTCGAGGGCGTCAACTTCTCGATGGTTCGCGGCGGCGTCCTCACGGGTAAGGTTACTGATGCGGACGGCCGTCCAGTAATTTCGCAACAAGTAAACATCTACAACTCAGCCGCGTTCGATGCCGTCCGCTCGCCGCAAACAGGTGGGATGCAGACACCCCCGTTTTATCCCGTCAACAGCGTAGTGACTGACGACCGCGGTATCTACCGAGCTTTTGGTCTGCCTGCGGGACGTTACAAAGTCGCGGCCGGACGCGGTGACGACGCCAACGCGGGCATCGCCACGGCAAGGTCGAGTTACAAACAGGTCTTTCATCCCGACGCTGCCGAACCCTCGAAAGCGTCAACGATCGAAGTCACCGAGGGTAGTGAAGCAAACAACATCGACATCGCTCTGGGCCGCCCTACCCAAACATTCTCGGTCAGCGGTCGGGCCGTCGATGAGAACGGTACGCCCGTGCCAAACATTCGTTTTGGGTTCCAGCGCATGATCGGGCAGCGAGCCGAGTTCATGAACACCGCGACGATCTCAAACGCACGCGGCGACTTCCTTATCGAAGGACTGGTTCCTGGGAAGTACGGGATCTACATGTTTTCCAACCCGCTGGAACTGCGCGCGGACACGCTTCTCTTCGACGTCGTAGACCAGGACGTAACCGGCTTGACCGTCAAACTGCTGAAAGGCGCCGCCATTTCGGGGTTCGTGGTGCTCGAGAGCGAAGACAAGACGGCAATGGCGCAACTGCGCCAGTTACAGGTGCGCGGCTTCGTGATGTCGGCGGGGGCTAACGGCCTGACTGCCGTATCGAACATCGGGCCGGATGGAAGTTTTCGTTTGGGCGGACTGCCGAACGGCCCGGTCAACATCAGTCTGAGTTCAGTCCTGGGAGCAATGCCGTACAAGGGATTCGTAGTCATGCGCACCGAGCGTGACGGCGTCCCAACGCGCATTGACATAAAGGACGGCGAATCGGTCACCGGCGTCAAGTTAGTCGTGGCCTACGGAAACGCAGCGATTCGGGGTGTCGTCACCCTCGAGAACGGCGTCCTGCCGGAAGGTACGCGCGTTATGGTCCGTTTGACGAGGCCGGGCGATAGCGGCAACGTCAGGCCTCCGCCGGTCGATTCGCGGCTGCACTTTTTCATGGACGGAATTCCGCCGGGAGTTTACGACGTCAGCGTAATGCTAATCGGCCTGCGCGGTCCGATCCGGCTGCCCCCGGTGAAACGCGAAGTGAGTCTGATTGA
>JBKPPP010000145.1:0-8870 GCA_046733615.1 Acidobacteriota bacterium
TATCTTCATCCGACGCAGCTCTACGAATCGTTCGCGATGCTGCTCGTCTTCGTCTTTCTGTTCTGGCTGCACAAGCGAAAGCGCTTCGACGGGCAGGTCGTGCTTTTGTACGCGCTGCTCTACTCGATCATTCGCTTCGCAATCGAGTTTGTGCGCGACGATCCGCGCGGCGACATCCTGGGCCTGACGAGTTTGACCGGGCTTTCGACGTCGCAGTTGATCAGTATCGTGATTGGCATCAGCTCGTTGATTATCCTGATAATTCGATTAAGAACCCGTGAAAACCCTACTTCTCCTACTCACAGTGCTGATCGTGTCAGCAACTTTGGCGCCCGTTCCGAGGCGCGATGATTCGCTGCGGCTGCCGAACGAGAAACACCTGCGCAACCTGAAGCAGTTGACCTTCGGCGGTGAAAACGCCGAGGCTTACTTCTCGTCGGACGGCAAGCAGCTCATCTTTCAGTCGACACGCGACGGTCACGGCTGCGATCAGATCTACACGATGAACGTCGACGGTTCGAACGTGAAGATGATCTCGACCGGCGACGGCCGCACGACCTGCTCCTACTTCTTTCCCGGTCAAAAGCGCGTGCTCTATTCCTCGACGCATCTCGGCGACAAGCAGTGCCCGCCGCGTCCGGACTTTTCGCGCGGCTACGTTTGGGCCGTGTATCCAACGTTCGACATTTTCACCGCTAAACCCGACGGCAGCGATCTGAAACAACTGACGAACACGCCCGGCTACGACGCGGAGACGACCATTACGCGAGACGGCAAGAAGCTCGTGTTTACGTCGATGCGCGACGGCGATCTCGACATCTATACGATGGACGCCGACGGCAAGAACGTGCGGCGGCTGACAGACGAGCTCGGTTACGATGGTGGTCCGTTCTGGTCCTACGACGGCAAACAGATCGTCTTTCGCGCGAATCACCCGGCGACCGACGAGGAAAAGGCCGATTATCTGAGTCTGCTGAAACAGAACCTGATTCGGCCGACGACGCTCGAAATCTGGGTGATGAACGCGGACGGTTCAAACAAGCGCCAGGTCACCCGTAACGGCAAGGCGAACTTCGGCCCATATTTCTTTCCTGACGGCAAGCGCATTATCTTCGCGTCGAACATGGACGATCCGAAGGGGCGGAATTTCGATCTGTACACGATTAGGGTCGACGGGACTGGTTTGGAGCGGATTACTTTCAACGAGACGTTTGATGGGTTCCCGATGTTTTCGCCGGATGGGAAGAAGCTCGTGTTTGCGTCGAATCGAAACGCCAGGACTCAGGGTGAGACCAATGTGTTCATCGCCGACTGGGTGGAGAATTAAAGCACCATGAAAAAGCGGATTCTAATAATTTCCCTCCTTCTGATCTCCGCGTTGAGCGCCGTCGCGCAGCAACCGGACCGCCTCGAACGCGACGTGAAGTATCTCGCTTCCGACGCGCTCGAAGGCCGCCTCACCGGTACGAAGGGCGCGACCGACGCCGCGAATTACATTGCAAAAGAGTTCACGCGCCTCGGCCTTAAACCGCAGTTGCAGAAATTTCCGTACGTCGCCGGAGTGAGTCTGGGCAACAAGAACGTCTTTCAGTTCTCCCGTCGTGGCGGCTCGCAACAAGAAGGGTTCGCGCTCGACGTTTTCGGCGGCAACTGGCTGCCGCTTGGCTTTTCGTCGTCGGCGAAGGTCAATGGCGAGGTTGTCTTTGTTGGTTACGGCATCACCGCTTCGGAGTTGAACCACAACGATTACGCCGCCGTGAACGCCATGGGCAAGATCGCGATTGCGCTGCAAGGCACGCCCGACGGTAACAACCCGCACGGGCAGTTTGCGCGGTTCGAGGGCGTGCGCTGGAAAGCCGTCGCCGCGAAGAACGCCGGCGCACTCGCATTGATCGTGATCGCGCGTGAGCCAAACTTCCAGGACGATCGCCTGACCAAACTCGTTTACGACAACAGCGCCGGCGACGCGGGCTTGCCGGTCGTCGTAATTGCCCGCGACGCTGCCGAGCGCATATTCAAAGCCTCGGATTTGTCGCTCGCGCAGGTCGAAGAGAAGCCGACCAGCCGTTTGCTCAATGGTGAGATCAGTTTGACCACCGACGTTATCCGCAGCGAAGCGCCCGCCTACAACGTGGTCGCCGTCCTGGAAGGCGCCGATCCGGTTTTGAAAAACGAATACATCATTATCGGCGCGCACTACGATCACCTCGGACGCGGCGGCGAGGGCAGCGGCAGTCTCGCGGCACGCTCCGGCGACATCCATTACGGCGCCGACGACAACGCCTCGGGCACGGCGGGCGTGCTCGAGCTCGCGCGTCTCTTCACCGCGCAAAAGCAACGTCCGAAACGGACGATCGTCTTCATGACGTTTGGCGGCGAGGAAGAAGGGCTGCTCGGTTCGAGTTACTACGTTAACCATCCGCTGCTGCCGCTCGCGAACACGGTCGCGATGATCAATATGGACATGATCGGCCGCATGCGGGATCGCAAACTGATTATCGGCGGCGTCGGCACGGCGAAGGAGTGGCGCGACATCATTGCTGAAGCAAACACCAGCCAGGCGTTGAAGGTTAGCGCCGGCTCCGACAACACGCCGGGCCGCGGGATGCCGGTTGTCGTTTCAGCGAACGGGCGGCCCATTATGACGATGGATCCCGACGCCAAGTTTGATCTCACGCTCAATGAAGACGGCTACGGGCCCAGCGATCACTCATCGTTCTACAGCAAACAGATCCCGGTGCTCTTCTTCTGGACCGGCACGCACGGCGATTACCACAAACCCTCAGATACGTTTGAGAAGATCAACTACGCAGACGAGGCGCGTATCCTCGCGATGGTCGTGCGGATCGTGAATCACCTCGACGACGCCGATAAGCGATTGACCTACACGACGGCGAAGTCTGATGCGGCGCCACGCACAGGCGGCTTCCGCGTCTACCTCGGGACGATTCCCAACTACGGCGACAGTAACGACGGCTTGCTGCTTGACGGCGTGCGCGACGATTCTCCCGCTGCGAAGGCTGGACTGAAAGCGGGCGATCGGATCGTGAAGATCGGGAGCCGCGAGATCAAGAACGTCTACGACTACACGTACGCTTTGGGCGAGATGAAAGCGGGTGAAGAATACACACTCGAAGTAGTGCGGGGAACGGAAAGACTAAACCTGAAGATCAAACCCGAACCAAGGAAGTAGCCACGGATTCTCACGAATCAACACTGTTACAGTGTTTTTCTGGGTAAATCTGTGGCAAGAAAATAGGGCCACGGAAACCGTGGCCCCGAATCTTACCAGCGCGGTTCGCGCTCGTAACGATCGTTATCGCGATCACGGCCGCCACCACCGCCGTAACCACCACGACCGCCACCGCCGCGTCCACCGCCGTAGCCACCGCGCCCACCGCCACCGCGGTCAGTTCTGGGCTTGGCCTCGTTCACGGTCAGATTGCGACCGCCGAAGTCCTTGCCATTGAATGCCTCGATGGCTGCTGCTGCCTCCTCTGGGGTTGCCATTTCCACAAAAGCAAAGCCGCGTGATCGTCCGGTTTCTCGATCCTCAATCACCGAAGCCGATTCTACTGTTCCAACTGCCGCGAAAGCTTCGCGGAGTTCCTCGCTCGTAGTACGAAACGAGAGGTTACCTACGTAGAGTTTTGTAGCCATTCTTACTATCCTTAATTTGCTGAAGGGAAGCGCGGGCTTGCTTGGAATTCGCTGATCCAGTTCGGGGGGGACTACCGATACTTTCGGCGAGCTGCGACGCACCCGGTGCTCTAAATAAATACTCGAGAGCGGCTTCTAACTAGTTGACAACTGCCTCACTCTCATTCAGCCGAACCTCGTCGCTTTACGATCACGGACAGGCGCAGTCACCATTGACGCGCGAGAGCAGGTATCTGGTAGCCAAAAGTATGCAGGAGTGCTTCGAAAAGCGTCAAGGACAATTTTGACCTTAAACCGTATAATCCCCGTACCCTGCTTTCAAGAATACTGCCGAAAGGTCTGTAAGATGGCTGAACGTATCCCTATCACCGTCGCAAACGGCGACGGCATCGGGCCGGAAATCATGGCGGCTACCCTCCGCATCCTGGAGGCCGCCGAAGCCCCGCTCGACATAGAAACTATCGATATTGGCGAGAAAGTCTACCTCGCCGGCAACTCCTCCGGCATCGAGCCGAGCTCCTGGGAGTCGCTGCGCCGCACCAAAGTGTTCCTGAAAGCCCCAATCACGACCCCGCAGGGCGGCGGCTACAAGAGCCTCAACGTCACCGTCCGCAAGGTCCTCGGGCTTTATGCGAACGTCCGGCCATGTGTCGCCTATCACCCGTTTGTCGAAACGAAACACCCGGTGATGGACGTCGTCGTCGTTCGTGAAAACGAAGAGGATTTGTACGCCGGCATCGAGCACCGCCAGACCAACCAGGTCGTTCAGTGTCTGAAGCTGATCTCGCGCCCGGGCTCGGAAAAGATCATTCGCTACGCCTTCGAGTACGCGCGCCGTAACAACCGCAAAAAAGTCACCTGCTTCACCAAAGACAACATCATGAAACTGACCGACGGTCTGTTTCATAAAACTTTCGACGAGATCGCCGCAGAGTACTCCGACATCGAAAACGAGCACTGGATCGTCGACATCGGCGCCGCCAAACTTGCCGATACGCCCGAGGCGTTCGACGTCATTGTAATGCCCAACTTGTACGGCGACGTTCTGTCAGACGTTGCGGCGCAGATTGCGGGCTCAGTCGGTCTGGCCGGTTCAGCCAACATCGGCGAGCACGTTTCGATGTTCGAAGCGATTCACGGTTCAGCGCCGCGGCGCGCAGGCCAGAACCTCGCGAACCCGTCTGGCTTGCTGCTGGGCGCCGTGATGATGCTCGTGCACGTCGGACTGACGGACCACGCCGAGCGAGTTCACAACGCCTGGCTGCGCACGATCGAAGACGGTATTCATACCTACGACATCTACGACGAGAAAGTCAGCAAGCAGAAGGTCGGAACGAAGGAGTTTGCGGAAGCTGTGGCTGAGAGACTGGGCCAGACGCCGCAGATTCTCAAACCGCGAAAGTACAAGAAAGCGGAAGAGAGTTTGCCGAGCACGTTGACGAGCAAACCCGCGCCGCGGAAGGAACTGGTCGGCGTCGACGTATTTCTCGACTGGACCAAAGGCTCGGCCAACGATCTCGGCGACGGGATGAGCGGCTTGAGCGGCGACGGTCTGAAGCTGACGATGATCAGCAACCGCGGTGTGAAGGTCTGGCCCGGCGGTCACAGCGAAACGTTCTGTTCAGATCACTGGCGCTGCCGGTTTCTGCCGGAGTCGAGCGGCGGCGCGGTTTCGCACACGCAGGTGATTTCGCTGTTGGGCAGGATCGCAGGCGAGGGTTACGATTTCATCAAGACGGAAGGGTTGTACACATTCGACGGCGAGCGCGGTTTCTCGTTAGACCAGGGCGAGTAAAAGATGAACACAGAGCAAACACTTGTAGCAGTCATAATGGGTAGTCAATCAGACTGGGACACCATGAAACACGCCGATCAAACGCTGGCGGAGTTTGGCGTGCCGCATGAATCGAAAGTGATCTCGGCGCACCGTTCGCCGTCGCTGGCGGCGGAGTTTGGCTCGACCGCTGAATCCCGTGGAATCGAAGTGATCATCGCCGCGGCCGGCGGCGCAGCGCACCTGGCGGGTGTGCTTGCCGCCCACACGACTTTGCCGGTGCTGGGCGTGCCGATGAAGAGCGATGCGCTCAACGGTCTCGACTCGCTGCTCGCCACAGTGCAGATGCCGGGTGGGATTCCGGTCGGCACGCTCGCGATCGGCAAGCCCGGTGCGATTAACGCCGCGCTCTTTGCAGTTGCTATTCTGGCGAACAGCCGCCCCGAGCTGCGCCAGAGGCTGCACGAGTTTCGCGCGTCTCAGGAAGCGAAGATCCGCGCTACTAGCCTTTCGTAAGGGCTTTCGTAAAAGCGTAAGATCAGGCACAGCCAACCTGATCCGACAATCAGGCGAACATGATCGGCCAGACAGTTTCCCACTATCGAGTTCTCGAAAAACTGGGCGAAGGCGGCATGGGCATCGTCTACCTGGCGGAGGATCAGCATCTCGCGCGGCGCGTCGCCATCAAGTTTCTGACTTCGACCGACCATCACTACCGCGCCCGCTTCATTCGCGAAGCACGCGCCGTTTCCGCACTCACTCATCCCAACATCGCGATCGTTCACGACTACGGCGAAACGAACGACGGCCAGCCGTTCATCGTGATGGAGTTTGTGAAGGGCAAGTCGTTGAGCGAGCTGCTGGACGAGGGGTTGACGCTGCGGCGCTCCGTCGAGATCGTCTCCTCGATCGCGGCGGCTTTGGCGGAAGCGCATCACCACGGCATCGTGCACCGCGACATCAAGCCGTCGAACATCATCGTCAACGAACGCGGACAAGTGAAAGTGCTCGACTTCGGCCTGGTGAAACACATGTTCGATCCGCCGTCGAGCGAGGTCGATCTCGACGCGCGCACGATCTACTCAACGCAAACTCGCAGCGACGTCATAGTCGGCACGCCACTCTACCTCTCGCCGGAGCAAGCGACCGGCAGACAAATCGACGCCCGCAGCGATCTATTCGCGCTCGGAGCTCTGCTTTACGAGTGTTTGACTGGACACTCTGCTTTCTCCGGCGCGAGCGTGCTGGAGATCGGAGCGCAGATCATTCACGTCACGCCGCCGCCGCCGTCAAGCAAAAACCCGCAGGTCCCGCCGGCCCTCGATCGCATCACGATGAAGGCGCTCGAGAAGAGTGTAGACAAACGCTACCAGTCGGCGGATGAGATGTTGACCGACTTGCAAGCGGCGATTTCGGGTCTGGGCGGCAATGGCGTTCCTGTTACTTCGAAATCGGCGTCGTCCACGCCGACTGACTCGAAGCGCATGACCCACGCCTTCGCGACGTTGACCATGCAACTCCGGCGGCAGCGTTTTTCGCTCGCTTCATTCATCGGCACGATCCTGCTCAGCGGCATTGCGATATGGGCGATCATTTACTTTTGGCCGCGAAGTTATTACCAGCCCTCGCCCGCCGCGCTCGAATGGTACGACAAAGGCACTGATGGTCTTCGGAACGGCGCTTATCACCAAGCGAGCAAAGCGCTCTCGCAGGCCATCGCCATCGACGGCAAATACGCCCTCGCGCGCGCGCGTCTGGCGCAGGCCTGGACTGAGCTCGATTACATCGACCGCGCGAAAGACGAGCTGCTGGCAGTCACGACCCTGACGCGCGACGGCTCCGCGATGTCCCCCAAAGACACACTCTACCTCGACGCGATCACCGCGATGGTGCGCCGCGATTTCAAGGAAGCGGTCAAATCCTACGCCGCGATTGCCGAGCTCTCGCCTAACGAAGGTCCCGTCTACGTCGATCTGGGTTACGCCTACGAGAACGACGGCAACACTGACAAGGCGCTCGAAAACTACTTGAAGGCGATCCCGTTGAACAATGGGCAGTATGCGACGGCTTATCTGCGCGCGGGAATCGTCTACAACCGGCGAGTCGATCGGAAGAGCGCGATGGAAATGTTCGACAAGGCGGAACAGTTGTATCGCGCAGGCAGCAACAACGAGGGCGTAAACGAAGTACTGCGCCAGCGCGGGATTTTGTATCGCGAACGCGGCAGTTATGACGACGCGCGTAAGCAGTTCGAGCAGTGTCTCGAGGCGGCCCGAGCGATGGGTATCGAGGCGCAGCAGATCACGGCCTTGATCGATCTGAGTTATCTCGCGACGACGCAGGGCCACGTCGCGGAAGCCGAAAACTACGCGCAGCAAGCGGTAACGTTTGCTCAGCAGAAACAACTTGAGAACCTGGCCGCCGGCGGTCTGATCGAAGTCGGCAACTCCTACCTGATTCAGCAGGATTACCCGAAAGCCGAGCAATATTTCACGCAGGCGATCCAGCTCGCGCGCGCCAACAAAGGAAAGGTGCGCGAAGCGAGAGGGATGTCGAATCTCGGCGGCGTTTACATCGCCACGCTCCGCGTCGACGAAGGCCTGCAACTGGTCCAGCAGGCGCTCAATTTCTTCCAGCAGGGAAACTACCCGCGCAGCGTTTTCTACTGTTTGACCCAGATGATTCGCGGCTACCGGCGCAAGGGCGACTACGTCGCGGCGATGCAAGCGGCAAATCAGAAACTCGAGCTCGCGCAGAAAGACGAGAGTCAACCGTCGATGGCCGACGCGTACGGCGAGCTCGGGGCCGTCCAGTTCGAGCAGGACAATCTTCCCGCCTCGTTGAACCAGTATGACAACGCGCTGAAGATCTACGAGTCGATCAACAGCAAGCTCCGAACCGTCTTCAACAAGGCAAACCGCGTCAACATTCTCTGGCGTATGGGCCGCTACGCCGAAGCGGAGCCGCTGCTCGACGAAGTCTCCAAGACGATGGCGGAGTCGAAGAACGAGTACAAGGCTTTGGTGCCGACGCTGCTGGCGGTCAAAGCGCATTTGCGTCTGAGCCAGGGGAAGTTTCCGGAGGCGATTGCGTTGAGCAATGAAGCGATTGCGGCGGCGGGCAAGCAGTACCCCGACGTGGCCATCGAGGGCACTTACGTGCTCGGACTGGCGAAGGCCCGGTCGGGTAACGCCGGCGAAGGGCTGAGAATTTGTGACGAGGCCGTAAAAATGGCGTCCGCGGCGGGAGACTTTTCGCTCCAATCTCGCGCGTTACTTAGTAAGGCCGAGGCTGCGCTACTCAGTAACGATGCGCAGACGGCATTGACGCTGGCCACGGAGGCCCAGACGAGATTCGCTCGGGGGGAGCAACTCGAATCGGAATGGCGGGCATGGCTAATTGCCTCACGGGCCAGCGAAAAGCTGGGCGACAAGCA
>JBKPPP010000146.1:0-10089 GCA_046733615.1 Acidobacteriota bacterium
GTTGACTCAAACGACTTCAACCCGATGTGGCCCGCGGGAGAGGCGAGCAAGATCTATTTCCTCTCAGACCGCGACGGCGCAATTACGCTCTTCGCGTACGACATAGCTTCGAAAAAAGTGACTCACGCAATTGACAACGCAGGGCTCGATATCAAGTCAGCTTCAGTCTCTACCGGCGGCGGCGCCGAGGCGATCGTTTATGAGCAATTCGGATCGCTTAATCTTTACGATCTTAAGTCGGGCAGAACGAAACGGGTGCCTATCACTATCAATGCCGACATTCCCACGCTCAGAGCAAAGTACGAGAAGGTCGGCGACCGCATCTTGAACGCGTCCCTCTCTCCCACCGGCGCGCGCGCTCTCTTTGAAGCCCGAGGGGAAATTCTCACGGTGCCTGCCGAGAAGGGTGATGTGCGCAACCTGACCAACAGCAGCGGTGTTGCGGACCGTGATCCGGCATGGTCACCCGATGGTAAGTGGATCGCTTACTTTTCAGACGAGTCAGGCGAGTACGCCTTGCATCTGAAACAGCAGAGCGGAATGGGTGAGGTCAGGAAGATCTCGCTCGGTAACCCTCCATCTTTCTTCTACGGGCCGACCTGGTCGCCCGACAGCAAAAAGATTGCCTACACGGACAAGCGGCTCAATCTTTGGTATGTGGATCTCGACAAGGGTACGCCGATCAAAGTTGACACCTCGAAGCGCGGCGGCGGGTTCAATGTCAGTTGGTCGCCGGATAGCCGCTGGTTGGCCTACACGAAACCGGTCGAGTCGTGGTACAGCGCGGTTTTCATCTATTCGATGGAAGAAGCGAAGGCCCGGCAGATAACCGACGGCCTCAGTGATGCCAGTTCGGCTTCGTTCGACAAGAATGGCAAGCACCTCTATTTCATGGCGAGCACGGACATTGGCCCAAAGCTCTCGGGCTTTGACATGTCGAGTAATCCGTTTCAATCGACGCGCAGCGTCTACGTGGTCGTTCTGAAAAAGACTGACCCTTCACCGCTGGCGCCAGAAAGTGATGAAGAGAAAATAGCCGAAGAGAAAAAGAGTGACGCGCCTGCCCCGGCCCCTGCCGACAAGCCCGCTGACGGCGAGCAGAAAGCTGAGGCGGCGGCGGCCAGCCCAAGCCCGAGGCCCGATGCCAAGAAAGCGCCACCCCGCGTTGCCATCGATTTTGACGGCATCGGCCAGCGCATTCTTGCTTTGCCGATTCCAGCCCGCAACTTCGTAGCACTGGCGACAGGCAAAACGAATGCGGTCTTCCTCCTCGAGGCGCTGCCGCCTGCACCGGGCGCGACGGGAGTTACGCTGCACAAGTTCGACATGGAGAAGCGCAAATTCGAAAAAGTCCTGGACGGCGTTCGCGCGTTTGATCTGTCAGCGAACGGTGAAAAGATGCTCTTTCGCCAGGGCGATAACTGGTTCATCGCTTCCACCACTCAGCCCCTCAAGCCCGGCGAAGGAAAGATCAAAACCGAGGACATGGAGGTTTATGTTGATCCGAAAGCCGAGTGGCGACAGATGTACAACGAAGCCTGGCGCATCGAGCGCGACTTCTTCTACGACCCGAACTACCACGGTCTCGACCTGAAGGCCACGGCCAAAAAGTACGAGCCCTACCTGGCGGCACTGACTCACCGCGCTGACCTGAGTTACCTCTTTCAGGAAATGTTCGGCGAGCTGACGGTCGGTCATCTGTACGTCCAGGGTGGCGACGTTCCGGATCCCAAGCGCATCCCGGGCGGACTGCTGGGCGCCGACTATACGATTGAAAACGGACGCTATCGCTTCGCCAAAATATTTGATGGCGAGAATTGGAACCCGCAACTGCGCGCTCCGCTGACGCAACCCGGCGTGAACGTGCAAACGGGCGAGTACCTGCTCGCAGTGAATGGCCGCAATCTGACAGCCAGCGACAACCTTTACAGTTTCTTTCAGAACACCGCTAACAAGCAGATTGTGATCCGTGTCGGTCCCAACCCGGACGGCGCCGGCTCGCGCGAGGTCACGGTCGTGCCCGTGCCCAACGAGGGTGGTCTACGCAACCTGGCCTGGATCGAAGGAAATCGTCGCAAGGTGGATCAGATGACCGGTGGCAAGCTGGCCTACGTGTGGCTGCCGGACACGGCTGGAGGCGGCTACACTAATTTCAACCGTTACTATTTCGCGCAGCTTCACAAACAGGGTGCGGTAATTGATGAGCGCTTCAATAGCGGCGGTCAGGCGGCAGACTACATCATCGATTACCTGAGGAAGCCGCTCAACAGCTACTGGGCAGTGCGCGACGGTGAGGACTTCCGCCAGCCGTTCGGCACGCTTCCCGGTCCGAAAGTAATGATCATCAACGAGTACGCCGGGAGTGGCGGTGATTACATGCCTTGGATGTTCCGGCGGCAGGCCATCGGCCCGCTCATCGGCAAGCGTACGTGGGGCGGACTAATCGGCATCGGCGGTTACCCCGTGCTGATTGACGGTGGATCGGTGACTGCGCCGCACTTCGCCTTTTACACTCCTGAAGGCCAGTGGGAGGTTGAGAACCACGGTGTCTCGCCCGACATCGAGGTGGAAATGGACCCGAAGGCTTGGAGACAAGGACGCGACCCGCAACTGGAAAAGGCGGTTGAAGTGGCAATGACGGCGCTTCAGAAGAATCCGCCAAAACAGACGAAGCGACCGCCGTACCCGAACTACCACAACGGAACCACTCGTCAGGAGACGAGCGGTGCAGGACATGCTAACCGCACGCCCTAGCTGCTTTGCTGAAGCAGGCATGCTGAAGCAGGCAAAAACAAAGTGAAGCGCACCAGTCCTCGCTTGCAGCAGTGAGGAAGTTGGCAGATGCGGTCACCGCGAAGGTGGCCGCATTTCTGTTCTGCGACTCACCAGCATCGCTCTCACCTTCGAGTCATTTGCCAGACCGGTGTCTTTCGCTCCTCACCCACCGTGCGAGGAAGTCATCGACTTTTCGGTTGGCATGTTGGATCGTTTCCGACGGCACGCCGACGATCGACTGCGTCGCTGGATCCATCAGCACAGATTCAGCATCACACACTTCGCGCGCATACGTCGTGGTCTGCCTGTTGTCGACAGGCGGACTGTTGAAAACGACTTCTCTGGCAAACCGAGCGGTTTCGTGCGCGAAGTAGGTATCGACCTCTTCGCTAGCCAAGCCAAAGTGGTAGCCCGTGACCATTCGAATCTCTTTGAATCCCCGCAGCCGGTTATTGAACGCGTCGATGGCACCGTCCGCCGTTTCGAAATCGTTCGTCGCATACAACCCGAGAAACCCTGGCCAGCGATCCATGCTCTGATACACCGAGCTCTTCAGCACGCCACCATTGTGTCCGATGATTGAAGCGAGCGCGTCCAATGCGAGGAAGAATGGAGCCGTCTCGTACTTGAGTGAGCCTTGAAACCCGGAGATTGCGACGATGCCCTTAAAGTTATATCCGCGATTTCCGCGCGGCGTCCGGGCCTCGTCTACGACGATGTTGCCGAGCTCATCTCTCCTGAATCTATATTCCACCGGGAGATTCGAATAGTTCATCGCCATGGCCTTTTGCAGTTGGCTGGAACCATAGGAGAAACCCCGCAGCACCACCGGCTTAGTACTGGCGCTGTAGCCGTCTCCAAGCAGCCGCTCGCTTGCCGCCTCTGCACCGTGCAATCGGCGGCCATCCGGCGTGATAATCGAGAGGGACAGCGTGATGCCATCCTCAATGATTGTGCCGCGCTGCAGCAAGTCGAGCGCCCTGAAGATGTCCTCTCCCATGCCGTCGAGAAGCCCCTCGGAGTAGCCGTGCCCGCGCTTGTCGAAAAACAGCACGTCGTATCCCTCTGCGACGAGATAAGTGGCCGTTTTCCGCAGTTGTCGGCCAACGGCGATACCCCCGACCGGCTGATCGAAGGCGATGGAATATGGGAATCCCGCCGAGAGAATTATCAAAGGATGCTCTTTCGCACGATGGACTTCGCGGCGGGGATCTTCGCCGTCGCCGCTTCTGGCAAGGCCGTCGCCTTTGATGTACCAGCCGCGCAACTTGAGCGGCGCCGTGGGAGAAGGATCAGGGGGAATCGATACCGGCAGAGACGCCGGCTGCCAACCGAGCTGCTCGAAATCCGATTTCGGAACCTCGAACTCGATCCGGAAGGTCCGCTCTTGAAGGTTGCTAAAGACCTCGTCCGGAAAGTCCGCAGGCGTCGCTACGACGCTGAGGTCGGCCGCGGGAATGTCGGGTGGACCCCAGTGAGTTGTGAGAAACCAGAAGGCGGTCGCCTCGGTGGCGGCTTGGTCCATTGGCCTCATCAGAGACCAGGAGTGACGAAGGAAGTCGATGCTGAAGGATTCCGGTGCGAAAGAGGACCAGTTTTGCGTCGCGCAAATCAGGCGGTCGCCGCTCTGGATATACTGACCCAGAAGAGGCATGCCGTAAATATCGGGATCGATTCCGAGAAAACAGGCTTGGCCGGTGGCGCGACAGGGCCGGCTGTCTGCCCTCTCACCAGTCGGTGGTACGGTCTCCCGTGTTTCCCTTTGGGCCACAACTGCGTTCGCGCAAAACGCAATCGAGGCTGCCAGGCAGCATATCCAACCGATCCGTCGGTATCCCTTCATGTGAGTCTGCCCTTCGACCATTCAACCAGTGTTCTTATTTCGGGGTTCGTTGGACGATCCGCTAACACATCATTTCTGCGCTACTAGTGACGATCAAAACGACGCCAGCCGCCGCTCTACTTTCTCTGGTCATGGGGCACGCTGACCGTCACGGTCGCGCTCGAACTCAGTTGCGAAGTGTTCGTGCAGGTGACAGTTATGGCGTATATGCGTCCCGTGCCGATTCCAAATCGCTGTGCTCGAAGATCGAGGGTGAGAAGACCGGTAATCACCCAAGCGTTTTCCACCGCCTCATTGCTCGTTACATCTGTGATCTGACAAACGGGCGCAGGATCGCTGTTGTCAGCGACCTCGACGGTCAAAGACACTGGCACCAAGTCGTTGTTGGCGGGCCACAGCACGTCTGGCGTCGCCGTAATAGCAGTGATTGTCGGTGCATAAACTTTTCGCACCGTCGCCTCGAAATTGGCACCCAGCGACGTCAGTTGTGTTTCATCACCGCCAGCCGCGGGCTTCGCAAAAATTTGCTCGAGACTGCCCGCTGTTAGGGAACGAACAGCCGTGAAATAGATGTACTGTCCGTTTGGCGACCACGCAGGAGCCCGACTCGTCCACGTCCCGGCATAGCTGGGCGGCTTGGGCGTAAAGTTAAACTGGTTGTTTCCGTCCGAGTCCATAATAAAGACAGAGAGATAAAGCGCGCCGTTGCTCATGTCGCGATTGCTCAGAAAAGCGATCTTCGATCCGTCAGGCGAAAAGGAAGCCATTTGATTGAATGCTCCGGGTATACTGTTCGTAACAGTAAGACGAGCCGGATTGCCGCCGTCCCAAGAGTCGATCAAGTAGATCTCGGTGTCTCTTCGGATAGCCAGCCTTGAACCGTCCGGTGACCAACTGGGAAACTGGTTGAGCCCCGCATAATTTGTAACTTGCGTCAGGTCGGTGGCGTCCGGCCGAATTCGATAGATCTGAAAGTTGGCGCCGGACCCGGATTGAAACGCTATCCACTCGCCGTTGGGCGACCAGCGAGGCCATGAGTTGTTGATTGGACTTGCTGTGAAGGTCAACTGCGTCACATTGGTTCCATCCAAATCCATAATGAAGATCTCGAAGTTGCCGTCACGGTTCGACGAGAAGACGATTCGGCTGCCGTCCGGTGAGATATCCGGGCGTTGATCGTTACTTGCGGCTCCCTCGATTGGGCGCCGGCTTTGATTGTCGCCATTCGGATCCATCAAATAGACTTCGTTGTTGCCGTCGCGGGTGCTGGTGAAAGCGATGCTGTGGGGAGCTCCGGGAAAGCATCCCTCTGAGTACGGCTGAGCCTGAGCGGGTATTGTTAGCAAGACCAAAATGAAACCTCCAACAGCGAGAAGGTTTCTGAAAATTCTGTTTGTATGAGTTGCTGTGATCATTTTTCGTTTACCCTTTCGGACACTTGGAACGAACTTTCCGGGCGTCAAAGTTTTTGCGTTCCCCTATAAAGCGGAATTCAGAAACAAACGGGGCCAAGTAAAAATGAGGCCACCGAGGCCAGAGTCTCTGAAACAAAGGGACACCACACCCCTAAGGCCACTGGTGTCTTATTGGGCGATGCCGGACTTTTATTGATTAGGAGTAGAACTCAGGAGTAAATTTAGGCTGCTGAAAGGTCGACCGCCCATACCCATTCGCTTCTTATGACCCCTTCACCAGAGGACTTGACCGGCCTTCTTAATGACTGGAGCAACGGTGATCAAGACGCGCTGAATAGATTGATGCCACTCGTTTACGATGAATTACATCGACTGGCGAGCAGCTACCTTCGTCATGAACGCGTCGGCCACACGTTACAAACCACCGCGCTTGTTCACGAAGCGTATTTGAAGCTCGTCGATCAAAAGAAGGCTAACTGGCAAAGCCGAGTACAGTTCTTCGCCGCTGCTGCGAAAGTAATGCGCCACGTGTTGGTCGATTATGCGAGGAGCAGACAAGCCGCCAAGAGAGGCGGAGCTTATTGTCGTTTTTCCCTCGACGAAGCAGCGATTTCATCTCAAGAGAAGGACGCCGATTTGTTGAGCTTAAATGAGGCCCTCAACAACCTTTCAGAAATCGATCCACAGCAGAGTCGCGTGGTTGAGCTTCGCGTCTTCGGAGGACTTACTGTCGAAGACACTGCGGAAGCATTGGGAATATCTCCTCGAACAGTAAAGCGAGAATGGAGTATGGCCAAAGCCTGGCTCCATCAACAGATCAAAAATGAGTAGGACCATCCGTAATTTAACTCTCACCGGTCATGAAACCTGAGCGGTGGCAGCAACTAAAGCACATCTTTCAATCCGCGCTTGAGCGAGATCCGGCGGAGCGTTCTGCGTTTCTGCATCAAGCGTGTGGCGGTGATGCGGAGCTTCGCAGCGAAATTGAATCGCTCCTCTCTTCACACGATCAAGCCGGCGACGCGATCGAAGTAATGGCAGCCGAAGCGGCCACGAAGATGCTCTCGGCCAACCAGGATTCAATCGAAGGCAAACAGATCAGCCATTACCAGGTGCTGAGTTGTATCGGTAGGGGCGGCATGGGTGAAGTGTTTCTGGCCCAGGACACAAGACTGAACCGGAAGGTCGCGCTCAAACTGCTACGAAATGATTTACGGGGAAACGAGAGTCGACTGCGACGCTTTCAACAGGAGGCACAGGCGGCATCAGCACTGAATCATCCCAACATCCTCACTATCTACGAGATCGGACAACAAGACTCTTTGCTCTACATTGCCACGGAGTATGTCGAGGGAGAAAAAACGCTACGCCAGCACATGACCCGCACTGCGATCACACTGAGCCATGCGCTGGATGTTGTAATCCAAGTGGCAAGCGCACTCGCAGCTGCGCATCAAGCGGGAATAATTCATCGAGACGTAAAACCCGAAAACGTAATTCTCCGCAGTGATGGTTACGTGAAAGTATTGGATTTTGGACTGGCTAAGCTCACTGAAGCGAAAGGACTCGAGACCAGTGCGCCTACGTTGCCAAAGATCGAGACCGAACCGGGGATAGTGATGGGGACGGTGAGTTATATGTCTCCGGAGCAAGCGCGCGGATTGGCTGTTGATGCAAGGACCGACATCTGGAGCCTTGGAGCGATGCTTTATGAAATGGTGTCGGGCCATCAGCCATTCGATGCAGAAACGGCCAGCGATGTGATGGCCTTGATCTTACAGAGGGAACCACTACCGCTGTCGCATTATTTATCTGAAGTGCCTGGTGAATTAGAACGCATCATCAAGAAAGCACTGCGTAAGGACCGAGAGGAACGTTACCAAACAGCAAAAGATCTGCTCATCGATCTCAGGAGTTTCAGAAAAGAATTGGATCGTGAGGCGGAGATGGAACTCTCGTTACCGCCGGCCAGTGCACGGTCGATGAGCCAAGGACAGTCTGCGGCCGCGACAGCACAGTATCCGTCGAGTGCTGAATATATTGTTTCCGAGATCAAACAGCACAAGAGAGCAGTAGTGCTGATATTGGGTCTGATCGTCGTTGCAGTCATCAGCGGCGCATACGTAATCTCTCGCCGTTTTTCATCCGCGCAGAACGTTACCGTCGCGAACGCCACGTTCATCCAGCTCACGGATCAAGCTGGAGCGGAATATTTTCCGTCGCTCTCGCCTGACGGCAAGTCATTCGTTTACGCCAGCTACGCTTCCGGCAATTGGGACATCTATTTTCAAAGAGTCGGCGGTAGGAATCCGATTAACTTGACGAAGGACTCTTCCGCGGATGACACACAGCCGGCGATTTCTCCTGACGGCGAGCGAATCGCATTTCGCTCGGAGCGCGAAGGTGGAGGGATATTTGTAATGGGCGCGACCGGCGAAAACGTAAAGCGCCTCAGTGATTTTGGCTACAATCCAACATGGTCGCCGAATGGGAAGGAGATTGCGTGCGCCGACGAAGGTCCGATAAATCCCTCCATAAGAAATAATCCTAACAGCCGAGTTTGGTCTGTGAATATCGACACGGGAGAAAAGCGGCAGGTTACTAAGGAAGACTCGATACAGCCCAACTGGTCTCCACACGGATACAGAATCGCTTACGGTGGCAGGCGAAATGCTACACAACGGGATATCTGGACTATTCCGGCCGGTGGCGGTGAAGCAGTTGAAGTGACGAACGACGCAGCTGTCGAGGGTAATCCGGTCTGGTCACCCGACGGGAAGTATCTTTACTTCGCCAGTGATCGGGCAGGGAGCACGAACCTTTGGCGCGTACCAATCGACGAACAAACGAGAAGATTGCTTGGACCACCAGAGCCGCTGACCACTCCATCTTCGTATAGTGCTCAGCTTAGCTTCTCGCGTGATGGGACTCGAGTTGCGTATGCGCAGATAGCAAGGTCAGCGAATCTTAAAAGAATCGATTTCGATCCTGAAAAGGAAGCGCTCACGGGTCAGGGTGAATGGGTCACACAAGGTTCCAGGTTCGCAAGTCTTCCGCACGTCTCTGGAGACGGTGTATGGCTGGTCTTTGACTCTCAAGGAGCCAAACAAGACGATCTATTCGTCGTCAGGCGAGATGGGACGAATCTACGCCAGTTGACGGACGATCTTTATAAGGACAGGGCGCCCCGCTGGTCGCCCGACGCGAAACGAATCGCGTTTTTCTCAGATCGCAGCGGCAAGTGGGAGATTTGGATTATCAACTCAGACGGAAGTGGCTTGAAGCAACTCACCTATACCACCGGCACCACTACTAATCCTATATGGTCACCGGATGGTAGTCGCATCGCGTACCGTAATCCCGAGGGAAGCCCTTCGATCATCGCAGTTGACAAGCCATGGACTGAGCAGTCGCGTCAGGTGCTACCCCCAAACCGCGACTTTGATAGGTGGGGAGTGTGGTCGTGGTCTGCGGACGGGCGGAAAATTGCCGGTAGCAAACAGCTCACTGGAGCCCAAAATGGCATCCTTATTTACGATCTTGAATCTCAACACTATGAGAAACTCACGGATTTCGGAGGGCAGCCTGTTTGGTTAAGCGACGGCCGGCGACTGCTGTTTCAGAATCAAGGAAAGCTCTACGTAATAGACAGTCACTCAAAGAAAACTCACGAGATCTTTTCTGTGACTCCGAATATTTTCCAGGGCCTCACTCTAACGCGTGATGATCGTCTGATCTACTTAAGCGTCGTAACAACCGAGTCGGACATCTGGCTCATGAACCTACAGTGAAAAACCCGTGTGGGCTTTCTTACTCTTAGCAGTATTCATAGCGGATCCAGTACGCGGGAGTCAGTGAGAGGTTTGGCCGACCTTTCGTACTCTTCGGGCTCATTTTTCCTTGCGGACCACGAATTACCACGATGATTACTTTCGATTGGACAGCAACCGAACGCGCCAGCGTCATTGGACCACGAAACGCGCCGTCGCCGCTCGCGTCCTACGATTTGTTCGGCGACGGCGAATCAGTTGATCCGGTACTTGGCGTCAAGAAACA
>JBKPPP010000147.1:0-22552 GCA_046733615.1 Acidobacteriota bacterium
TTGAGTCTGAAGGTGATGGTTCCGGTGCCGTGTTTCGGGAAGCTCAACGGACTCGGCTCAGTCGAGACGTCAGCCGTACACGTCGCGGGCGATGGGCTCGGGCTCGGCGACGCACTCACGCTTGCCGACGGCGAAGGTGAAGGATTCTGATCCGGCGTCGCTTCCGGTGTCGGATCTGTTTGCGGTGTCGGCGACGGATCGATGCGCGGCGGCGTCGCATCCGCAATCGGCGTCGGCGAAGGATCCGGTTGAACGTCGGGCGAAGGTGTCGGCGTGGGGTTCGGGTTGTTGTTGGCGCCCATTTGTGAGCCCGAATCGATGCCGGTCATTCCGTTGACGTTGACGTTCACGTTGGGCACGTCGTCCAGATAGACGTCGCTATCGATCGTTACGTCGCCGGAGCGCGTGACGTCGACGTAGCGCTGGTCGCTCGCGTCTTTGCCCCACTGCATCACGATACTGACCTTGATGTCGGTCAGGGGCAGATCGACGAGGCGGCCGCGCCAGTCAAACGCCAGCGCAATCGGATCCGTCGCGAATATGACTCCGTCGTCGAGTGAAAACTCTCTTGTCTCGACGGTGCCGTTGCCGTCGAAATCCATCTTCACGCGATACCGCGTTTTGTCGAGCACTTCGATTCCCGCCATGTCCGCACTCGCCATCGGATGCCGCCGAACAGAGTCGACGCGCGCTTTCTCGACGTAGCTGGCGAGCAGGCGCGAGGAGTTTGTCAGACGAATCCGCTGTTTCGCCGACGCAATGCCGAGGATGGCCAGGCTGGAGACGACGCTGACGACAGCCAGCGTCACAAGGACCTGCATCATCGAGAAGCCGCGTTGCGCTTTCGGCCGGCGGCGCCGTTTGATTCTGGTGTTGGCAGTCATCACTCCTCCGCGCGGGAAGTCAGGTGTCGGCAGAACTTGCCGCAACTCCTTGAGCAACGACCATGCCGCCTCTGGTTTGGGCCAGTTACGGGCCTTTCGACTCGCCGCCGTCCGGCGGTTGGCCCAGCGGTGTTACGGAAGGTGACGGGGATGGGAAGCTGGTTTCCCAAAAATTCCGGGAAACCGCGCAGCTTTGCGCCTTTATTTCGGGAGGGTAGGGAAGCAGGCTTTTAACGGAAACAACGAAATCGTCCGCTGTTGCTGCGGTGCCGCACGCCGCGACGCAGATGGACGACAAAGCGCCCCGGCTATCTGCGGACGGCCGGGGCGCAGCTCTTGTTTGGCTCGTCTTTTCTTATTGAGACTTCGATTGCGGCTCAAACTCGTCGCTCGTGGAGACGACGCTCTCGGTGTGTGAGAGTTGCATCGTCAGCATCAACGGTTTGTAGTCGAAAGCTTTTGGCCCGCCACGCGAGTTCTGCACCAGCATCACGAGATAATCCTGGTTCTCCCGGAACCGCGCGACGCTGCCGCGCTGGTTCATGATCACGAACAGCAACGTCTCGCCGTTCGCGGCGCGCATCTGGCCCACCAGCGCGCTGGCGCCGCCGTCCGTTCTGAGCAGCGTTCCGGTCTTCGCGATCACACTGCCGCGCCACGGCAAACCGGTGAATCGATCCTCCAACGTTCCCGGATCGATTCCGGCGACGGGCATGATCGCCGACGGCGCGAGTCCGTGCTTCTGCAACTCCGTGAGTAGCGCCCGGTAAACTTTCATCATCACCCGCGGCGAGATGCGGTTCACACCGAGCCCGCTCAAGGCCGAGATTTTCAGATCGTCAGGCGCTAGACCCAACTCGGCAGTCAAACGCTCTCGCACTGACTGCGGGCCGCCGAGCGTGTCGCCGATGCGATCGGCCATGAAGTTGTTTGAATAGCAGAGCAGCACCTTGAGAATGTCGACCAGCTTGCTCGACTTCTGCGTCAGCAGCAGCTTAGCGCCGGGCGCGACCGGACCGACTTCGACGGCGCCCATCACCGCCACGCTCGGCATCTTTTCCAGGCTCTCCTTGTCATTCAAAAGCGTGCGCTCGTAATTCCATGCCCGCACCGCAGCCGCCGGTCGCAGTGTCGAATCCAGGGTGTCATAAAACTGTTCTCCGGAGCGCGTCGCGGATGAGTTGAAGTTCATCGTAAAACCCGGCGCGACGATCAGGTCACCGGTGACTTGCTTGATGCCGAGGCTGTTCAGCTCTTTGGCGATCAGGATCGCGTGCTCGTAGTGAAATGACGGATCGCGGCCGGAGACGTAGAGATTTCCGTTTATCACGCCGGTTGCTTTGTCGAGCTGGCCGTCAGTCCAGATAGCAGTGGCGAAGCGATGATCCGGACCCAGTGTGCGCAGCGCGACGAGCGCGGTGGCGAGTTTCATCGTCGACGCCGGATTGAACTGTTCGTTCTCGTTCTGCGACGAGACGACCTGCCCGTCGAGCGTTTCGACGAGCACCCCTTGCAGCCCATACAACGGGCGGACTGATTCAGAAGGCGAAGGGGATGGAGACGGAGACGGAGACGGCTGGAGTTCCGGCTGTTGCTGCGCAAGCGCAGGCAGGCTGACGGCGAAAAGCAACGCCGTCATGACAAGCAACCGTTTCAATCGAGTCGTCATTCTCGTTTACGCAAACTCCAAATCACGTTCGGGGATTCGTGAGGGAGAGCGCAACTTTGATGCGCTCTGGCTGAACGGGGATGTTCAACCTGCGGGCGGACCCGCCGCGCTATGATACCTGATCCACTTAGCTGTGTATATCCGTTTGTGAACCATGCGAAACACCGCCGGAACAGAGACACGAGTTCGTTGACAATGTTTCGGACACGCTCATAGAATCGCGCTATTGACAAACTACAGTGCAACGCAATCAAGAACCCGTAACAGTTGAACGAGTGGTTGCCACTCACCGGGCGCGGCGCAAAGAGATCCGAAAGCGACTCGGAGAGTTCGACGAGATTTGGCGCAAGGGATCTGACGCGCGGCTTTGGGAAGAGCTTGCTTACTGCATCTTCACCGCCGGCGCCTCCGCGCGCATGGGCCTTGATTCAGTTGACGCCGTGCGGCCGTTGTTGCTCGACGGCGAACCGGAAGCCATGACCGCGGCGCTGAAGCAAGCCGGCGCGCATCGTTTCCCGAACGCGCGGCCGCAGTACATAGTGACGACGCGAAACTACTTTCGCGCGAACTTCGGCATGGCGCTGCGCAAACGGTTACGCAGTTTTCGCGACCCGTTCGAACGCCGCGACTGGCTGGCCCAGGAAAAACAGGTCAAAGGCCTCGGCTACAAAGAAGCCAGCCACTTTCTGCGCAACATCGGCGTCCGCGGACACGCGATTCTTGATAAGCACGTGATGAGATGTTTGGCTGAGGTCGGCGTGATTGACTCAGCTCGGCCGCCGTCAACGCGACGCAAGTATCTGGAAGTCGAGCAGGAGTTGATTCGCTTCGCGAAAGAGATCAAGGTTGATTTTGACGAGCTCGATCTCGTTTTGTGGTCGCTGAAGACCGGCGAGATCCTGAAATAGCGCGGGACACATCTGAAGAGCAGCACAGTGATTTACTTAGAAGGTGCGCATCATGCAGTGTGATATCAAAAAGTGTCTTCTTCGAACGGCGGCCTGCGGTGTGGCCGCCTTCATCTTTTGTCTGGTGATTGCGGGCGCCGCGCAAACAGCGCACGGCTTCGCCGACAAGAAGGCCTACAACAAGGGTTACCGCGCGCTCAAAAAGGGCGACTACACACAGGCAGAGAAGATCTTTCGCGACCTGCTCGAGAAGGACGGAAAAGACGTCGAAGCGCGTCTCGGCTTGAGTTTCACGATGCTGAAGCAACGCAGTCTGCAAGGCGCTTACGACAATGCTGCGCGCGTGATCATGATGGATCCGCTTTCGTCACGCGGCCATGCTTTGCTGGGTGCGGCAATTCTCGGCGCGGGTGAGTTTCGCTTGTCAGTCGAAGAGTTCAAGACGGCACTGGCGTTGAATGAGAACGAGGCGTTGGCTGTCGCCGGGCTCGCGATGGTCGACTTCTACGAAAACCGCCTGCCGCTTGCGCTTCCCGGTTTGCGAAAAGCAGTCGATCTCGATCCCGAAGAGCCCGACTATGTTTTCAACCTGGGCCAGGCTGCCGCCCGCAGTGAGAAGTACAAAGAGGCCGCCGACGCTTACGAGAAGTTTCTGATGATCGCGCCGAAGACCGATGTCGATCGACGCGCGCGCATTCTCGGTTTGATCGATTTCCTTCGCTACCTCGGCAAACAGGGATCGCTTTACGTTCCGAGCGGCCAAAGCCGCGCGTCCATTCCCTTCGAGGCAACCGACAATCGTCCTATCCTCGAACTTCGCATCAACGGCCAGAAGCAGCCACTGAAGTTTGTGCTCGATACGGGCTCGGGCATGTCCGTGATCTCGGATCAGACCGCAAAGAAGTTGGGAATCAAACCCGTCGCCAGGGGCGGACTGGCGCGCGCTGTCGGTGGCGGTGGAAAGTTTGAGATTATTTACGGCTATCTCAACTCGGTCGAGCTCGAAGGCGTCAAGGTCGAGAATGTTCCGGTCTACATTCGCAAGTTCTTCGACACCAATATTCCCGTTGACGGTTATCTGGGACTGTCAGTTGTCTCGAAGTTTCTTGCTTCGATCGACTACGGCACGCGGCGGATGTACCTGGTGCGCCAAAACCAGACCGAGCTCGTCGAGCCGTGGACCACGAAACGGCCGGAAGGAATCCTGACGCTCGCTCCGATCACACCGAACGACGGCGCGATCGAAGTGCCGCTGCGCACGACCTCGAGCGGGTTCCTGAGTGGCGAAGTAAGTCTCGACGGTTTCGAGAAGACGATGAACTTCATCATCGACACCGCCGCCAGCATCACCGTAGTTTCGGAAAAGCTTTCTCAGGAAGAGCAGCTTCTCGATCTGCTTCAGCCTTCGAAGATGCGCGTGTTTGGCGCGGCGGGCGTGACTGAAGACGTGAAGCTCTTGCAGTTGCCGCGCCTGAGTCTCGGCCTGAGCAAGCTCGAAAAGATCAACGCTGCGGTGCTCGATATGGAGCCGGTGAATGAAACCGCCGGCTTCACGCAGAGCGGAATCCTGGGCGGAAACTTCCTGCGCCACTTCCGTATCTATTTCGATTTCGCGCGCGGCGCGATGCGGCTGGAGCCGCTGACGGTGCAAAAACCGAAAGCCGTCGAGAACATGAACCAGGAAGTAGTATCAACTCCATGAAGCAAGCCCTGTATCTCGAAACATCTGTTATCGGCGCGTATCTCGACAACGGCGAGCCGTTTCGCCGCGATTTGACGATTCGCTGGTGGGAGCACGAGATGCCCGATTATCGCACGGTGATCTCGCCTCTCGTCGCGTCGGAGCTCGAACGCGTGCAGGAGCCGCATCGCACGTCGTACCTGAAACTCATCCGCGATCTCGAGCAGGTGGATTTGACGGAAGAGGCGGCGATACTCGCCGAAGGTTACATCTCGCGCGGCATCTTTCATCGCAAGTACATCGCCGACGCGCTGCACGTCGCGATTGCTTCGTTTCATAAGATCGATTATCTGGTGACGTGGAACTTCGGGCACCTGGCGAACGTGCGGCGCCAGGCGCGAATCAAGCTGTTCAATACGGCGGCGGGTTTTTACGTGCCGATGATCGTTACGCCGGAGTTCCTTGTCTCGGAAGCTACAGAAAGGGTAAGTTGAGTTTTGTATCGTCGTCCAAAATTTCTCGAGGTGCTGCATACGATTCGTGAAGAGATGTCGCGTGAAGCGGATTACGACGTGGATCTGTTTGCGGAGATGGTCCGTTCCGGAACGCAACCGGCGCATGGGCCACAGCGCGTCATTCGCGGTTTCAGAACTCGCGCTCCACGCGCGGAAAGCGGCAACGGCAAGGTAACAAAACATAGACAGAGGAAGCGCAGCGCGCAATAATGTTCGAAACTATGAACCCTACTTTCGAGACGATCGGTTTAGAAGTTTCAAGCGAGAAGGCTTTCAACTACCTGGCGGAGCGAGCCGGGGATCAGGGAGAGCCGACACAGTTGAGCCGGCGCGGGGCAGTGCTGCATGGCCGTTGCTGGAAACTCGGCGAAGGGCTCGAAGTCTGGACCGTGCTTTACGAGTCGGGCAGCGGCGATGTGTTCTACGCCGATTGCCGTCCCGGATTTCGCGCGCGCTACATTCAAACGATCGCGCCGTGGGCGTTGACTGAATACGACGAAGAAGGCGAGGCGGTGATTCACGGCTATCGCGAAGGCACTGACTGCGAAGTTCTTTTCGAGCTTCAGAACCTGACGGAAGTTGGACCAGCCGGTTTCGGCGCACAGGAGCTGCACATCGGTTTGTGCGGGCTCGCGTATCGCGCCCGCGTGCGGCGCGGCAAAGCGAAAACGCGCTGGATGCCACTCGAAAAAGCAGCGCCGGCGCGCGCGGCCCATGAAAACGACTGGAGCTTGTGCGGCCGGATCATCGCGTTCAAGCCCCTGCGAAATCCGCTTTCCGGCGGTGAGCTCTTTTGGATTCACCTCGATCTCGAACGGATCAAACTCGAAGTGCTGGTCAACCAGCGCGCCTTGCGTGGGGCGCCACTCGCAGTCGGCGCAAACCTCGAAGCCGAGGTTTGGCTACAGGGTCACGTGCTCGATGAAACCGCGCTGCGCTCGCGCTACGAAGGCGTCGATTACGCGTGCACCCGGGCGAGCTTCTGGTCTGCTCTGCAAAGAAAAAACTAGCGCCTGTTCAATCTCCCGAACTTGATGAAACGAGCCGTTGTTGTTGTTCTCATAATCCTCACGGCCATTCTTGCGGCATATTCCTTCAATCATTACTGGACGCACCGCTTCGACGCGCTGATCGCGCGCCAGGCGGCGATCTATCGCGTCGATCCCGACCTCGTCTGGAGCATCATTTACGAGGAGACTTACTTCAGTCCGTGGAAGACCGGCGCTGACGGTGAGATCGGTCTGATGCAAGTGATGCCGGCTGTTGCGCGCGAGTGGGCCACTGAAACGGGCATGCGTGAATACGAGCGGCAGATGGCGACCGATCCGTACACTGCCTTACGCGATCCTGAACGCAACATTCAGATCGGTTGCTGGTACCTGGAAAAGATCTACGAGCAGTTTCAGGATGTGCCGGACGTTGAGACGCGGATGGTGGCGGGTTACAACGCCGGACCGAGCCGAGCGGTGGAGTGGAATCGCGTCGCCGACGGCGCACACCCGCAGAGCGGCGCTGAGTTCATCAAGCGCATCGATATTCCCTCGACAAAGGCGTACGTGATCTCGATCATGGCGCGTTACCGGCAGTTGAAGAATGGAAGACGATGACGAAGATCTACTCCGCGCGTTGGGTGTTGCCCATTTCGTCGCCGCCGATCGAACACGGCGGGGTGGCGATCGAGGGCGAGCGGATCGTTGGCGTTGGCGACGCGGCGGGGATCGCGGAGCGATTTCCGGAGGCGCGCGTCGAGAGTTTTGGTGAAGCGGTAATTCTGCCGGGTCTCATTAACACGCACACGCATCTCGAGCTCACCGCGCTGCGTGGCTATCTCGAAAACGAAGAGCGTGATTTTTTTGCTTGGCTGCGGAAGCTGACGCTGGCGCGACTCGAAAGGATGACGCCTGACGATCTGCTCGGGTCGGCGACATGGGGCGCGTGCGAGGCGGTGCGAGCGGGGATTACTTGTGTTGGCGATGCGAGCGATTCGGGTTTGGCGAGCGTGTCGGCTTTGCGCGACGTCGGCTTGCGCGGCGTGGTTTTTCAGGAATCGTTTGGGCCTGATCCGAAGTTGGCGCGCGAGAATTTTGAAAAGTTGAAAATCAAGGTGCACGAGCTGCGCCAGCGTGAGACTGAATTGGTGAAGGCTGGAGTCTCGCCGCACGCGCCGTACACCGTTTGCCGGCCGCAGCTCGAGTTGATTGCCGAGTTCGCCACGGCTGAACGTTTGCCGGTGATGATGCACGCGGGTGAGTCGCAGGCGGAAGAATCGTTTCTGCGAGATGGAACGGGACTGTTTGCGGATGGATTGGCGAAGCGCGGGATCGAGTGGCGCGCGCCGGGAGTTTCGTCAATCCAGTATCTGAAGCAGACTCGGATTCTCGACACGCAGCCGTTGCTGGCGCACTGCATCCGAGTAGACGAGACAGACATTCAGACGCTGAAAGACTCACGCGCGAAGGTGGCGCACTGTCCCAAGTCGAATGCGAAGCTCGGTCACGGCCGCGCGCCGTTTGCCGAGTTCCTCGCACAGGGAATCACGGTCGGATTGGGCAGTGATTCGGTGGCCAGCAACAACACGTGCGACTTAATTGAAGAGGCTAGATTCGCGAGTCTCATCGCGCAAAATCCTTTGCTAAAGGCCTCTGAGATGTTGCGTGTTATGACAACGGAAGGCGCTCGGTGTTTAGGTTTTAAAGGGGAAATTGGAGTTCTACGCGAAGGCGCTCAAGCAGACTTTGCGATCGTCTCGCTAAGCGGATCGCATCAAATCCCCACCTACGATCCTCTCACAACGCTGCTCTTCAGCTCTTCAGGCCGCGACGTCGTCCTAACTGCGATCGCCGGCCGCGAAGTCTATCGCGACCGGCGAATCACAACTATCGACGAAGAGCGCCTGCGCGCCCGCATGAACGAGATCGCCGCGAAGCTAAACTGATGCTGAAGCTAAATTGACGCCGCGATCGCTTCGTCAAACAACTCCAACGCCACGTCCACGTTCTCTTTCGTCAGGATCAACGGCGGCGACCAGCGAATGGTGTTCGTGCCCGCGCCCAGAATTACGATTCCACGCTCGAACGCCGCCTCCTCGATTCGATCGCGCAACTCCGGCGCTGGCTTCAGCGACGCCTTGTCCTCAACAAACTCGACGCCCAGCATCATCCCCATGCCGCGCACGTCGCCGATGCAGTCGTACTTCTGCATCAGTCGCTCAAGTCCGGCTTTCAGGTAATTGCCGACTTCGACAGCGTTCGCCATCAGCCCGCCTTCGATCAGCTCGATCGTCTTCATCGCCGAAGCAATGCAAACCGGATTACCGCCGAACGTCGACGCGTGCGCGCCGGGCTTCCAGTCCATCAGGTCCGCGCGCGAAACGCAGGCGCTGATCGGCATGCCCGAGCCAATGCCTTTCGCGATGCAGACGATGTCAGCTTCGACGCCGTAGTGCTCGAGCGCGAACATCTTGCCCGTGCGCCCCATGCCGGACTGCACCTCGTCGACGATCAGCAGGATGCCGTGCTCGTCGCAGATGCGTCGCAGCCCCTGCATGAAGTTCTTCGGCGCGGGAACGTAGCCGCCTTCACCCTGCACCGCTTCGACGACGATCGCCGCAACTTCTTCCGGCGGCGTCGTGGTTTTGAACAGACGCTCTTCGATCCACGTCAACGCGCCCTGGCCCGCGCCGCCGTCGCCGCAGTCGGCCGCGTTGAATGGATTGCGAAACTCGTTTGGAAACGGCACGTGGACCACGTCGAGCGCCTGGCGTTTGAAACCGCGGCGCTGCGCTGCCTTGGACGATGTCAAAGAAAGCGAACCGAGCGTGCGGCCGTGGAAGCTGTTGAAGAACGCGATGAACTTCTCGCGCCCCGTCGCGTGCATCGCGAGCTTCAAAGCAGTTTCGACGGCTTCAGTGCCGCTGTTGGCGAAGTGCGTTCGCGTCGGCGAAGGCACGGGCACGATCTCGTCGAGCTTCTGCGCGAGCTGCGGCATGTGGCGGTAGTAGAAATCGGTGCCGCACATGTGAATGAGCTGCGCCGCCTGTTGCTGAATTGCCGCAACCACTTCCGGATGGCAGTGGCCCGTTGCGCAGGTAGCGACACCCGCGTTGCAGTCCATAAAAATATTTCCATCGACGTCTTCGACCCACACGCCGCTGCCTCGTTCGACGACGAGTTTGTACGACGGTCGCGGGTAAGCGGGATTGATGTATTGGGCATCCGCCTCGACGACTTTCTTTCCCTTCGGTCCCGGCAGCTCCGTTTTTATCTCGGGGCGCCTGGGTGGTGCGATTACGCTGGTCGACATTTTCTTTTCTCCCTTGTCAAAAAAGACGATTGTGGGTCTGAAAACCGCGGTTTTCAGGCCAAAAAGTGCAAGTTGAATAAAAAGAAAGACTAGTCGGCGAAGAGGTTCGCGCGAGATTCGAGCGGGCGATAATGGAGCGGGTGGGGGGTGAACATGCACCGGATTCTACCAGCCGCCGATTACCACCGACAAGCTTGAATCTGATAAAGTAGCCAGCCCGAAATTTCCTGCCTCCGGAGATACGATAAATGAAGAAATACCACCGTGACCATGCCGGACGTGTGAGGCGAAGCCTGTTTGCTTTTGCCTTCTTCGCCGCGCTGCTTTCGCTTGCGGCCGTCGCGCCGTTTCTGACGCGCGCCAGCGCTGACGGCACAAAACGCGACACCAAGTCCAAGATCACCTATCCCGAGACGAAGAAGGTCGAGGTCGTCGACGACTACTTCGGCACCAAGGTGCCCGATCCGTATCGCTGGCTCGAAAACGAGACCTCGCCCGAGACAAAGGCCTGGGTCGAGGACCAGAACCGCGTCACCTTCGCCTATCTCGACAAGATTCCGTATAGAGAGAAACTGAAAGCGCGACTGACCGAGCTTTACAACTACCCGCGCATCTCCGCGCCGTTTCGCCGTGGTGACACCTACTTCTTCACTAAGAACGACGGCTTGCAGAACCAGAGCGTCTACTACATTCAGAAAGGCGTGAACGGCACTCCGGAAGTCTTTCTCGATCCGAACAAGTTTTCCGCCGACGGCACGTCGGTGTTGAGCGCCTTCTCACTTTCGAAAGACGGCAAGTACCTCGCGTACGGCATCTCGCAGGGAGGTTCGGACTGGGTAACGATCAACCTGATGGAAGTGGACACGCGCAACAAGCTGAGCGACGAGCTGAAGTGGCTGAAGGTCTCGGGTGTTTCGTGGCAGGGCGACGGTTTTTATTACAGCCGTTATCCCGAACCGGAAAAGGGCCGCGAGTTGACGACCAAGAACGAGTTTCAGACGGTTTACTTTCATAAAGTCGGCACGCCCCAATCGGACGACGTGCTGGTCTATCAAGACAAGGAGCATCCGCAGCGCTTCCAGGGCGTCGGCACGACCGAAGACGAACGGTTCGCTTTTCTCAACGTTTCCGAGCGCGGCAAAGGCAAGCGCGGAAATTCACTCTTCTACAAAGATCTCTCCAAACCCGATTCGAAGTTCATGCCCATCATTGCCGAGATTGGCAACGACAGCTACGGCGTGATCGATAACGTCGGCGACAAGTTTCTCGTGCGCACCGATCGCAACGCGCCGAACGGCCGCGTCGTGCTGATCGATCCACAGAACCCGGATGAGAAGAACTGGAAAGAGGTGTTGCCCGAAAGACCGGAGCCGCTCCAGAGCACCGGAACGGCGGGCGGAAAGCTGTTCGCTTCGTGGCGTAAAGACGTGGCGACGCGCGCGTACGTTTTCAGTCTCGATGGCAAGCTGGAGAACGAGATCGTTCTGCCCGGCCCCGGCACCGCGAACGGCTTTGGTGGTCTGAACGACGACAAGTACGTTTTCTACAGCTTCACGTCGTTCAACTTCCCGCCGACGATCTACAAGTACGACATCGCGACAAAGAAATCGACGGTGTTTCGCACGGTCGACATTCCCGGATTCAAACCCGAGAGCTACGAAACGAAGCAGGTTTTCTACAACAGCAAAGACGGCACGCGCGTGCCGATGTTTCTCGTCTATAAAAAAGGACTCAAGCTCGACGGCAACAATCCGACACTGCTTTACGGCTATGGCGGTTTCAATATCGTGACCGCGCCGACGTTCAGTTCGTTGCGCATGGCGCTGCTCGAGCAGGGCGTGGTCTACGCTTCCGCCAACATGCGCGGCGGTGGCGAGTACGGCGAGAAGTGGCACGAGGCGGGAACGAAGCTGAAGAAGCAGAACGTGTTCGACGATTTCATCGCCGCGGCTGAGTGGCTGATCGCCAACAAGTACACCTCGTCAAACAAGCTCGCGAGTCAGGGTGCATCGAACGGCGGCTTGCTGGTCGGCGCGGTGTCGAACCAGCGCCCGGAGCTGTTCCGTGCCGTGGTCGAGCAGGCGGGCGTGATGGACATGCTGCGCTTCCAGAAGTTCACGATTGGTTGGAACTGGATCGCCGACTACGGTTCTGCTGAGGCGAACGAGGCGGAGTTCAAAGCCTTGTATGCCTACTCGCCGATTCACAACGTGAAGCCCGGAGCGAAGTACCCGGCGACGCTGATCACGACGGCGGATCACGACGATCGCGTGGTGCCCGCGCACAATTATAAGTACGCGGCGGCGTTGCAGGCGGCGCAGGGTGGTGACAATCCAATCCTGATTCGGATCGACACGAACTCGGCCCACGGCGCGAGCAGCACGACCAAATCGATCGAGCAGACGCGCGATATCTACGCGTTCCTGTTTGAGAATTTGGGAGTGGATTACAAGTAGAACCGCGGTTTAATTGAACTTCCTGATAGGGTGGGCTTCCGTGTTGAAGACCACCCTATCGAACTTTAGGGTTCCAGGCGGCGCGAAGAGCAGGTAGAAGTATTTGAACGTTTCGGCGAAGAGAAAGCTCTGCATCGAGTCAGACTTTTCTTTGGTGACGACGTTTTTCAGCGCGGCGTAGGCGACGTCAGTGCGGCAGTGCTGCACGAAGTCGTGCCAGAGTTTGCGGCCGGCATATAGGTAATAATCGGTTTTGGTGTAGTGGAAGAGATAGTAAGTTGACTCCACTATCTCGGGCCGCAAGGGGTAACCGGGAGAAACAACCTTGAGCGTGCGATAGTCAAACTCTTCCGGCTCAACGTCGTTATGGTTCCACATGTCGTATGACGAATATTGCAGCAGGCGCGCGCGTCGCACGTCGCCCGACAGCGCCAAAAGGGCGGGAAAGAACGCGTCGAGCGCGCCGTACGTAGTCGCGGTGCGCACGCCCGTGTTCATGTCGGCGTGGCCGTACCATAGCTCAGACGTTGTCGGCGTCGGCTGTGGATGACGAATCTCCTCCGCGAGATACTTGTTTATCGCGACGATGCTTTCGTCCCACATGCGTTTGCAATCGCGATCGCCAAACAGCAACCAGCACTTCAACAGATATTCGTAGTAACTGTCGATCGCGCCGCTGATGTGGCTGTCGCTATTGACCCACTCGCCCGTTTCGACGTTGATCCACTCGCCAACGAGACCGATCTTCGAGCGCCGGTTGAAAGTCTCGACCAGCGCTCGTTTCGCTTTGTCGTAGTAAACCGGATTGCCGGTGAACTTGCTCAGCGTGCCAAACTCGATCAGCAGCGTGCCTGTTTCCGCGGGATTGCTTTTCGCATCGCGCGTCTTTCCCGTTTTCAGATTGACGTAGCGATAGGGCATGCCGGTTGGCGAATTGAAGACGGGCAGCAGTCGCTTGCCGAGGTCTTCAGCCAACGCCAGGAACCGTTTGTCGCCGGTGAGCTGGTAATTCGTGAGCAGTCCGCCGAGCAGCCTGATCGTGATCTCGAAGTTCTGGACTTCGATGTCTTTGTCGAACGAGAGATTGGCGAGAATGTAACGCCGGGTTTCGGCAGCTTCGGTGTTGAGGCCCATGATGATCATCGTGTCGAGTGCATCGACAGGCGTCATCAGGAGAGATTGCCCGTACCAGTCGTGGTAAGTCTTCGAGAGGGGTTTGAGGTCATCGTGGCCCCAGGCGTATTTCTTGTAGCCGTTCCACGCGTGCAGGAACTCGGATTTGACCTCAGCGGCGAGTTCTTTGCGATTCACCTCCTGCGCAAACGAGGTGCTAACGCACGCTACACAGACGAAACAGACAACGAGCGCGAATCTGTTTAAATGAAGCGCCTTCACTTGCGCTTCCATCTAACCCCGTCCTTCGTGTCTTCGAGGATGATGCCGCGGTCGGCGAGCTCGCGCCGGATCTCGTCTGCACGGCCAAAGTCACGCCGACGGCGCGCTTCCTGCCGTTCATCCAGCAACGCCTGCACTTCGCTGTCGAGCATTTCGCGTTGCTGTTGGCCGAAGATGTTCAGCACCGTATCGATGCGATCGATCACCTCGAGCAGCTCACGCTGGTTGTCAGCCTTCACTTTCTTGCGCGCCAGCGCAGTGTTTACTTCGCGCGACAGATTGTGAACGACGGCGAGTGCGACCGACGTGTTGAGATCGTCGTCCATCCCGTCTTCAAATTCCTGCAACGTGCGTTGCGCCGCTTCGTGCAGCTCGTCGTTCGATCCCGGCTCGGTTTTCGCTTCACTCAAACGCGCGCGAAAGTCGCGCAGACTGGCAACGGTCTTCTCCGCGCCCGTGAGTGCGTCGAACGTGAAGTTGAGCTGCTTGTTGTACGGCACGCTCAGCAGGAAGTAACGAATCGCGGCGGCCGAGAATCCCTTCGCCGCGACATCGCGAAACGTGTAGTAGTTGCCCTTCGACTTCGACATCGTTTCGCCATCGACCTTCAGGTGCTCGAAGTGAATCCAGTAACGGACAAACTGTTTGCCGGTCGCGCCCTCGCTCTGCGCGATCTCGTTTTCGTGATGCGGGAAGACGAGATCGATGCCCCCCGCGTGAATGTCGAACGTTTCGCCTAGATACTTCATCGACATCGCCGAGCACTCGATATGCCAGCCCGGACGGCCGCGGCCAATCTCCGTCTCCCACGCGGGCTCGGTCTCCGACGTCGGCTCTTTCCACAGGGCAAAGTCGCGCGCATCTTCCTTCTCGTAGCGATCGCTCTGAATCCGCTCGCTGGCGCCGGCGATGTTGCCCGCGAAGTTGATCTTGGAAAGTTTTCCGTACTCGGGGAACGAGGCAATGCGGTAGTAGATCGAGCCGTCGGAGCGATACGCGTGGTCCGTCTCCAGCAATTTGTCGATCAACGAAACCATCTCGGGAATGTGACGCGTCGCGCGCGGTACGACTTCCGGCCGTTCGCAACCGAGCGCGTCGAAGTCTTCCCAGAGCGCGTCGATGTACTTCGCGGTGTACTCGTCGATCGTAAGACCGGCTTCTTGCGACTTGGCGATGATGCGATCTTCGACGTCCGTGATGTTCATCACGTGCGTGACCTTGAACCCCTTGAACTTCAGATAGCGGCGCAGGATGTCGGCGGCGACTGTGCTGCGGAAGTTGCCGATGTGTCCGTAGTCCCAGACCGTTGGGCCACAGTAGTAGAACCGCACCTCGCCTTCGTTGATGGGGCGAAACTCTTCGATGCGGCCCGACAGGGTGTTGCGAAATCTAAGCATTGGGTTGTCGAGGATAAGATAGGATTAGAAATGTTTCCAGCCGCCGGGGTGAAGTTCCCAGACCCGTGAGCCTTCCGAGATCTTGACCCCGTCCGCTCGATTCCTGACTTCGCCGATGCGTGTGATCTCGACGCCGTCGACACGCCGCGGCAGCTTCGCGGCAATCTCGGGTTTCACCGTGAACAACAGCTCGAAGTCTTCGCCGCCGTGCAGCGCGAGTTGCAGCGGATCCAACGCCCGTCGCCCGCACAGCTCCACGACCTGATGATCGATCGGCAGCAACGACGACTCGATCAGCGCGCCGGCGCCACTCGCCTCGCAGAGATGATTCAAATCCGACGAAAGCCCGTCGCTGATGTCGATCATCGACGTCGCGAGACGTTCTTCGCCCAGCACGATGCCCCAACCGACGCGCGGTTCGGGGCGAAGTTGCCGCAGCAAAACGTGATCGATCTTCTGCGAGTCGTCGTCGCCGAGGTTCTGTTCGGCGAGATGCGCGCCACGCTCGATCAGCCGTAAACCTGCCGCCGCGCCGCCGAGAGAACCGGTCACGAAGATCTGATCGCCCGGTTTTGCGCCCGTGCGTTTGACTGCGGTGCCGGCGCTGCATTCGCCGAGCACGATCGAGTCGATCACGATCTTTTCCGGTGTGCGCGACGTGTCGCCGCCGATCAACTGCACGTCGTACTGGCGCGCCAGGCCTGTCAGTCCGTCGTAGAGGTGCTCGACAAACTCCGTCTGCCAGACATCCTCCGGCACGCCGATCGAGATCAACGACCAGCGGGGACGTGCGCCCATTGCTGCGATGTCGGAGAGTGAAACTGCGAGAGCCTTGTGGCCCAGCAGGAGAGCGGGGGCAGTCGAACGGCGGAAGTCGATCTCTTCAACGAGCAGATCCGCTGTAATGACAGTTTCAGTTCCGGGCGTAGTGCGAACAGTCGCGGCGTCGTCGCCGATAACGGAGCCGAAACGCTGGCGCAGGGAATTGATGAATTCGAATTCGCTGCGGTTCATCCGTTACAGGTTGCGACGAAGCGAATCAAGACCGGCTTCAATAGTGTCGATAGGAGTCGAGAACGAGAAACGCAGATGGCTTTCGCCGTCTGGTCCGAAAACAATACCGGGCACGGTCGCGACTTGCGCGCGATTGAGCAGGATGTCCGCGGCCTCGCGACTGTCGTGATGGATCAAGCGCGCATCGGGAAACGCGTAGAACGCGCCGGCCGGAACTTCGCACGTGAGTCCAATCTCGTTGAGACCTGACAACAGGAGATCGCGGCGTAACTTGTATTCGTTACGTGCTTGCTCGAGCACACTCATCTCGATGTTCAGTGCCGCAACTCCGGCCCACTGCGTCGGCGTCGAAACACCGTTTGATGAATACAGCGTCGCCTTTTTCAAACCCGTCATCCACGGTTCGGTTGCGACTGCATAACCGAGTCGCCAGCCCGTCATCGCGTACGATTTGGAAAACGTGAAGCAGGAGATCGTGCGCTCAAACATTCCCTCGAGCGAAGCGATCGAGAAGTGCTCGCCGTCGTAGACCAGATCTTCATAAGCCTCGTCTGCGATTACGACGAGATCGCGATCCTGTGCGAACTGGGCCACGGCGCGTGCTTCGTCGGGGGTGAGCACGACGCCGCCGGGATTTTGCGGCGTGTTGTAGTAGATCGCTTTTGTGCGATCGGTGGCGTAGCGCGCGAGTGTCGCGACGAAACCGGATTCGCGTGCCTCGTGCGTGGGGACGAGCACGCTGCGGCCCTGGCAGTGGGCCACGAGATCTTTGATCGGCGTCCAGTAAGGCGAGAAGAGCAGCACTTCATCATCCGGGTTCACGACCGACTGAAACGCGCCGAACAGCGCCTGCATGCCGCCGTTGACGACGATGACGTCGCTCGCCTGCGCGGGGATGCGATTGCGCGCCCGCAGTTTCTCGGCCATCGCCTCGCGCAGCTCCGGAATGCCGGAGGAGGGAGCGTAGCGCGTTTTGTTTTCCTGGAGCGCGCGGGTCATCGCTTCCTTGATCGGTTCGGAGGTCGGCATGAAAGGCTCGCCGCCTTCGAACTGGTAGACGGTGGAGCCCTGCGCGCGCAGTTCCATGATGCGGTTGCGCAGCCTGACAATATCCGAGAAACCAACTTCCGTGAGTCGCGAAGCCAGGCGAAGAACCGTTGGCGAGGTTGTCACTTTTCTGGAATGTTCCCTTCCGGTTTGGTGGTTGGACGGAGGATTATAGCAGGCGCGCCTTTTCAGCACGACCCTGAGACTATACTTTTAAGAAAAAGTTTTAAGTGAGGCGGCCTAAGTGTAAGTGTTGACACGCCAAAGTTGGCGCGAGTAACATGTCACCCGACGCACGGCTGCTGGCAGACTTGCCGTAGACTTCCAACTTTCGCAACGCCCGATACAAAGAGCCAGCTCAGCAACTCAATTGAGGTTTTAGAGCGGATGAGTCGTCCTGCTGTAGCTATACCCGAAAAGCTTTTCTTCAAGATCGGCGAGGTATGTGAGCTGGCCGGCGTGCAGGCTCACGTGCTGCGTTACTGGGAGTCGGAGTTTCCGATGCTGGCGCCGCAGAAGAACCGCGCCGGGCAGCGTGTTTATCGCAAGCGCGACGTGGAGATGGCGCTGCGGATCAAGGAGCTGCTCTACGAGGATCAGTACACGATTGCCGGTGCGAAGAAGCGTTTGACGAACGAGTTGCGTGGCGGTGGCGCGAAGGCAAAGACGAATGGCGTCGATGGGGAAGGCGCGAATGGTCTAACAACTGCGGCGGAAAGCTCTTCGCAAACGGCGTCGAGCCTTGCGCCAGGCGTTGCGCCGGCAAGTGCGGAGGAGAGGCAGGGATTAAAACAGTTGGCAGCGGAATTAAAAGAATTACTGTCCCTGCTCGAGCAGGAAACAAAAGGCCGCGCGAAGTAGACCACGATAGAGACAGATCAAGTCGCAAGAGCGAAGAGCCGTCAAGAGCGAAGCCCCTTAGTTTGACATTTGTTCTTTCGCAGGATACTAAGTCAGTGAAACGGGACGTGGCGCAGCCTGGTAGCGCGCACGCTTGGGGTGCGTGAGGTCGCTGGTTCGAATCCAGTCGTCCCGACCAGTTTATCAACGAACGACGGCTGCCGGCTTTGGCAGCCGTTTTTGTATTGCGCTGACGGATGCTGATGGACGTGGCTAATCGCAAACGGTGGAGCGTTGCGGCCGTTGTCGCCGGCCTTGCATATTTCATCGCCGGTTATGGCTCAGCCGCGTTGGATCCGTCCGTGCCCGATCGGGCGCGCTTCGCGTGGCGTATGGCATCATGGGCGATTAGCGTCGTGGTGTTCGCGGCTCATATTGCGTATGAGCGCTTTCGCCTGCGAGACTCGCCTCGTGCGATAGCGCTGCACACCGCCGCTGCCGTCGCGCTCGGGGCTTTTCTGATTGCCGTGGCGGCGATGGTCCACGCGACCACCGTGGCTGCGCACGCGCCGTACTGGCGCTTCCTTCTCGCGCTCGTGCTTTGGCCCATCATCACGGCGGTGCCGGCGTTTCTGGTTGCACTCGTTGCAGGGCTGCTGTTAACTCAACTTCCGCGGAGAGCAGAGCCATGATGTTGTCGAAGAATAGTCGTCGAGTCCTGACAATTGTTGCCGTAGCTGTCTTCATCATCACCGCGGCAATCGCAGTTTCTGCGCAACAGCCCACGCCCGCGCCGGCAGCAAACGGGAAGCTGAAGGGCGTTGTGGTCGATTGGCAATACGCGAGAATAGTGCGTTCGTGTCTAATGATCCGCAACAAGAGTTTTCAAGCGAGAGTTGCCGTCGATGAGGAAGGTGCGTTCGAGTTTGACCTGCCCGCCGGCACGTACGAGGTCTTCGCACTGTCCCCGCATTTTACTCGGCTGCGGCGAAAGGGTGTGCGGATCGAGCCGGGTACGACTACGACGTCTAATTTCCTGCTCGCGGTAGCGCCGGAAATATCCGGTCGCTGCCCTGCGAATACCGTCAGACGTGGCGATCTATGCGAAAGCCTCTGCGAGACGAATGCGAAATTACCGCAACATTAAGTTCGAGATTCTGATCGTCACCCTCAGTCTCGTGCCTTTCCTGGTACTGACGTATTTCTATGCGGAGCTACCTGAGCGCCTGCCCATGTTTTTGAACTTGAAAGGCGAGGTCATCACCTGGACGTCGAAGAGCGCATTATCAGTTTTCCGATTGCCCTTGATGGCTGTAGTCATTCAAGTGATTTGTTTGTTGATGAAATACGGCTCGGTACAGTCCGCCTCGTTCGCGCCGCTTGAAGTTGGCATTGGGAAAACGAAACTTCAGGAACAATATCTTGGCTTCAGCGTGGGTTTGTGGGATTGGTTGCGCTGGACCGTCGGAATCAAGATGGGCGCCGAATCGCTGGACACGATTTTTCTCAGTCTCGAGCGATTCAAATTTCTCTCGCGGTCGGCTTTTATCATTTCCGCGGTTGCGGCGGCGCTTGGCGTCGTGGGTGCGTTGTTTTACGGTTACCGGCTGCTTGCAGTGAGGCGAGAGATGAAACGAAAGTTCGTGGATGTAACGAGAAAGCCGGTCGATAAGCGGCATGTGTACGGCGGCATCCTGTATTTCAACCGCTCCGATTCCGCTCTTTTTGTGAGCCGCTACAGTTTCAATTTCGGCAACAAGTGGTCGTGGGTTTTTGTCGCCTGTATCATTGCTTATCCCTTGCTCGTACTTTGGCCGGAGGCGCTATGAAGATAATCTTCGCTCCACTACTTCTCCTTCTGCTTGTGAATCTTCAATGGGGTCAGGCAAACGACGGCATTCAGATGTCGTTGTCGGCGAATGACCCGAAAGCTTCTGAACTTCAGATCACTTTGCGCAACGTCGGCGATCGCGACGTGATGTTGAATCTCGGCTTTATGCTGGCCAACGGCAAAGTGCAGTTACCCGATCACATCGCGATCGTTTTCACGGATGGTTTTGGCAGAACACGCCTCTTCAAATTCTCGGACAAGAAACACGGGTTCGTCGGTGGCCGCGTGGATGATTACATCGTTCCCCTGCGCGTCAACTCGGCGTACACCCTCACAGTCACGCTCGATCAATTCTGGTGTCAGGAAACGAATGAATTCGAAATACCGCTGACTCGCGGCAGCAACCAGTTGACGGCGCAGTTTCAGGGAAGAGGAGCGCAATACGTGAACCTGGACATGCCCGCCGTCAAGCTCTTAAAGTTTTGGCTGGGCAAAGTAGAATCAAACACCCTGGTGCTGGAGCGTTAAGTCTTTTAACCGTCCTTCAAATCCGCGATCACGATCTCCGAGCTCAGCGTCTTGTGCACCGGGCACTTGCGTGCGATCTCCTGAAGACGCGCCTGCTGCTCGTCGCTGAGCGGGCCGGTCACAGTCACCTCACGCTCGATGCGATGAATAAAGCCTTCCGTCTTTTGCGTGCACTCCTGACAGTCCTTCGAGTGCACTCGGTTCTGTCGTAAACGCACCGTCACACTCTCGAGCGGCCACTGCTTGCGCCGCGCGTACAGTCTCACGGTCATCGACATACAACTGCCCAGCGCTGCGAGTATGAGTGTGTAAGGATCGGGACCAGCATCGTCGCCACCCGCCGCGAGTGGCTCGTCAGTTATGAACGTGTGGCCCGCGCCGTAGCGCACTTCGCTTTGCAGGTTGGTTTTGGAAGTTACGATTACCTCGCTCATCTCTGTGCTCCTTCCGATTCATCGTACCGCCGCTTTGCGAGTTTGCGGGAAAAACTCTACACTCACCGCCGTTCACAAAATAACTTAATAGGGCTCTCGCATGAAGATTCATGAATACCAGGGAAAAGAACTGCTGAGAAAGTTTGGCGTGCCTGTGCCGCGCGGCATCGTCGCGCGCTCGCCGGAAGAGGCCTATCAGGCGGCGAAAGAACTCGGCGGTGACGTGGTTGTGGTGAAGGCGCAGATTCACGCCGGCGGGCGCGGCAAGGGCGGTGGCGTGAAGCTCGCGCGGAGCGCCGACGAAGCGCGTGAGCTTGCGCGCCAGATGCTCGGCATGAAACTCGTCACGCATCAAACCGGACCCGAAGGAAGAGAAGTGCGCGTGCTGCTGATCGAGGAAGGCTTGCCGATCGACAAGGAGTTCTATCTCGGCATCGTGCTCGATCGCGCGTCGGGGCGACAGGTGTTTATGGCGTCGTCGGCCGGCGGCATGGACATCGAAGAGGTCGCTGCGAAGACGCCGGAAAAGATCCTGAAGGAGACGATCGATCCGGCTGTCGGCTTCCAACCGTTTCAGGCGCGCAAGCTCGCGTTTGGTTTGGGCCTGCCGGGCGCGCTGGTCAGTCAGGCAGTGAAGTTCATGCAGTCGCTGTACAAAGCTTACGAGCTGATGGACGCGTCGCTGATGGAGATCAATCCGTTTCTGCTGACGAAAGATAACCGGCTGATCGCGCTCGACGCGAAGGTCAACTTCGACGACAACGCGCTCTTTCGTCACAAGGAATTTCTCGACCTGCGCGATCTTCACGAAGAGGAGCCGCTCGAGATCGAAGCGTCGAAATTTGACCTCAACTACATCAAGCTCGACGGCAACATCGCCTGCATGGTCAACGGCGCCGGGCTGGCGATGGCGACAATGGACATCATCAAACTCGCCGGTGGCGAGCCTGCCAACTTTCTCGACGTCGGCGGCGGCGCATCGCAGGAGCGGGTGGAAGCGGCGTTTCGAATCCTGCTGGCGGACCGGAATGTGAAGGCCGTGCTGATCAATATCTTCGGCGGCATCGTGCGTTGCGACATGGTGGCGCGTGGTGTCGTTGAAGCGGCGCGAAACCTCGGCGTGAAGGTGCCGGTGGTGGTGCGGCTCGAAGGCACGAACGTCGAGGAAGGTCAGCGCGTGATTCGCGAGTCGGGACTGAATTTCACAGTGGCGACGGGAATGAAAGACGCGGCAGAGAAAGTTGTGAGTCTCGCGGCTTAACCCGGGGTTGTTGAAGGAGAACGATTGGCAAGCATCTCATTTTGGGGCGGTGTCGGCACGGTCACCGGATCGAAGTATCTAATCGAAACCGATCGCGCGCGCGTGCTCGTCGATTGCGGGTTGTTCCAGGGATTGAAAGAGCTGCGCGAGCGAAACTGGCAGGAGCCGCCGTTCGATCCGCGAGTGCTCAACGCGGTTCTGATCACGCACGCGCACATCGATCATACCGGTTATCTGCCCCGGTTAGTGCGGCACGGTTTTCATGGGCCGGTGTACTGCTCGCGCGGCACTGCCGATCTTTTAAAGATACTGCTGCCCGACGCGGGACGTTTACAGGAAGAAGATGCCGCGTATCGCAATCGGCACAAATTGAGCAAGCACGATCCGGCG
>JBKPPP010000148.1:0-7941 GCA_046733615.1 Acidobacteriota bacterium
CGATCGGAGCCGAATATACTTGCATCCTTCAGCGCTTGCCAAGCGACTCTACATCTTCCTTTTTCTCATTATCATCGTCTTTTACTTTTACGGTCTCGGTACGCTGCCGTTGCTTGGGCCGGACGAGCCGCGTTACGCGCAGGTGGCGCGCGAGATGTTTCTGCGCGGCGATTTGATCACGCCGACGCTCGGCGGTCACACGTGGTTCGAAAAGCCGGCGCTGCTCTACTGGCTGACGATTGCGGCCTACAAGGTGTTCGGCGTGAGCGAGTGGACCGCGCGTCTTGGTCCGGCGCTTTGCGGGTTGCTGACCGTTGTGGCAGTGTGGTTTGTGGGCCGGGCGATTGAATTGACGTCAGACGAAGCGCAGGACTTCAGTTTCTGGAGCACTTTAGTCGCGGGCAGCTTGCTGGGGTTGATAGTGTTCTCGCGTGCGGCGAGTTTCGATGTCGTGATCACGATGACGGTAACGTGGGCGCTCGCGTGCTTCCTGCTGCACCGGATCTCAAACGATATTGCTTTTCTCATCGGGCTCTATATTTTCACCGGCCTGTCACTGCTCGCCAAAGGCCTCGTGGGAATTGTGGTGCCGTTTGGTGTGATCGGTTTTTTCTATCTTTTCAGGCGGGAGTGGCCCAGGCGAGACCTGTGGCTGAGCTTAATTTGGGGAATACCGATCGCCGTCGCCGTCTCAGCAATCTGGTACGGGCCGGTGATCGCGCGTCACGGCAGGTCGTTCATCGACGAATTCTTCATCCAGCATCATTTTGCGCGCTACGTCTCGAACAAGTATCACCATCCGCAGCCGCTCTATTTCTATCCCGCGATCCTTCTGTTGCTGGTGCTGCCGTGGACGTTTCACTTAATTGGCGCCTTCGTAAAAGCGAAAGAGTGGTCGTGGCGCGGTAACGACAGTCTCAACATCCTGCGCGTCTTCTCGCTGGCGTGGCTCGCGATGCCGATCCTGTTCTTCTCGTTCTCCAACTCGAAACTTCCGGGTTACATTCTGCCCGTTCTGCCCGCCGCCGCGTTTCTCGTCGCCGACCGCATCAGGCTGCGCGGCTGGACACTGAACCTCGTGATCTTCGGCGCGACGCTGATCGCAGTTGTGATGGTCCTGCATCTCGTCGCGCCGAAATATGCGCAACGCGAATCGGTGCGCGACCTGCTGCAACTCGCCGACGCGCGCGGCTACGCCGAAGCCCCGGTACTCGCGCAACGCGGCGACGATCGGTCCGCGCAGTTCTACGCTTACGACCGCGTCGTCTACAACGAGGATGGAGAAGTGACGACCTTTGATGAGGTTTCAGTGGATGAGGCGCGAGCGCTCGGGAGTAAAGTGCTCGTGTTAATCCCGGCGCAGTATCTCGACGAGTTCAAAGGCTTGCCGCAGATCGAAGTGATCGGCGACAACGGTCACACCGCGATACTCGGTTGGACGCCCTGAGTTTTTAGCGCAGGTTACGCTGGAAGAAATCGATCACGACGCGATCGTACTCCTCGCCCTGCTCACCCGTCGCCGAAGGCAAACTAAAACCACTCAGCGGGAGATCGGTGCGCGCTTCGACATACTCGGGACGGGGAAAACACTTCTCCAGCCCCGCCGTTCCGTCTTTGAGCGGTCCGGCATCAGGCCCGGAAAGAAGCAGCACGCGCGCTTCACGAATCGTCGTCGCCATCTCGCACGACGGCTGGCTGTCGAAGCCGCCGAGGAGATAAGTCTGCATCGCCGTGCGTGAAAGATACTGCACGAAACCGTTATCGAGGCCGGTGCACCTGGACACCGCACTGTTCAGCAGCTCGTCCGGTGTACGGTTGACTGAATCGAGCACCAGCACCGTGATCCCGGCGTCGTGCTGCGCCGCCTTCAGCGCACTGTAAGCGCCAAGCTCGACGCCGTAGATGCCAAACATCTCGCTGACTAGCCTCTTCTGCGTCTTCTCCGATTTCAACGTGCGCAGAAACGCGAGCGCCGCCACCACATCATCGCCTTCGCTTCCGCCGAGCGCGGTCCATTTCGTCACCGGATTTTCGCCGTGGCCGCGCAGATCGGGCCAGAGAATCGTGAAGTTGCCGGCCTCGTTGATCTTGACGCCGAGATTGAAGAGCCACGAGCGGTCGCCGCCGTAACGATGCAGCAGGACCACCGCGGGCGCGCCTTCCGCTCCTTTCAGCAACCAGCCGCGGCTCTGGTGGCCATCGCGACTGGTCCACGTTTCATCGGTAACTTTCAACGCGCGGCCGCTGATCTGCGAGAAGGATTCGGGCGTGACGACGTAAGGCCGTTTCGGCGGGCGCGAAACGCAGTAGACGATATACGAGAGCGAGCCTACGACCGCCAGCCCAATCACGAGCACTATCGGCAGTAAAGATTTGAAAAGCCTTTTACCGAATCTTCGTCGGGGTGGCATCAGTGTAAGGTCTCTCGGGTAGTCGCTTCATCATAATCCTCAGGCGTATTGATGTTAACAAAAAACTTTTCCGCTTGAGGGAGATTAGTTAGCTCAATAAATGGAACCCAGCGGGTGTTGACGAGTTGAAGGAGATCCAGCGGCCGGCGGTGGCCCGTTTGGATCAGCTCAGCGGCGCGCTCGCGACATAGGACGGCGCGATACAGCGCCGCGAGCGGCTGCGGTCTGCCGTCCGGCTGCAACGGAACGACGCTGTCGTGGTCCGCGCGCAACGCGGCGAGATGCTCGAAGAGCTCGGGCGTTACGAAAGGGAGGTCGCACGCGACGACGATTGCCCAATCTCTTTCGCAGGCGGCGAGGGCTGCATGCAAGCCGCCGAGCGCGCCCCACCCCGGATAAACATCGGGCACGGTTTGGAAACTCGGATGGGCATAGCGGGTGCCGACGAGTTTGATCGAATCGGTGATGTCGGCGAGTGTCGCGGCGATGCGGTCGATAAACGTCTCGTTCTCGATCCGTAACCGCGACTTGTCAGTGCCCATACGGCGCGATTCGCCACCGGCGAGGATGAATCCCTGAAGCTGTGAATTTCGTGTTGGCACCTGACATCCATCTTATCTTGACCCGCTTCTAAGCAGAAGTTTATAGTCCTGAACAATGAATAGATTTACCCCTCTTCTTAGCGCATTACTGCTCGCCCTCATGGCGAGTTTGGCCGTGGCCCAAAAACCTGCCGCGGCGCCAAAGCTGAACGGTCCGGAGATTTTTCCACTCGAAGATCTGAAACCGGGCATGAAGGGAGTGGCCCGAACTGTGTTCAGTGGCTCTGAGACACAGGAGTTCGGAGTCGAGATTCTCGGCGTGCTGCCCGGCTTTCCGGGTCCCCGGCAGTCGGCAATCATCGGTAAGCTGACTGGCTCAAACGTGGATCGCACCGGCGTGTTTGCCGGGATGTCCGGCTCGCCAGTCTACATCGACGGAAAGATCGTCGGCGCCATTGCTTTCAGTTTTCCCTTCTCGAAAGAACCGATCGCCGGAATCACGCCCATCAAGCAGATGATCGATCTGTTCGACAAGGTTGAGAACGACAACCAGAAGCCTAAGGAGCCGCGGCCGGTCTCTTTCGCACAGCTCGCCGCGACCGACTGGAAACCAAATCTGCCGAAACCCGCGGTCTCTTCGGCGCCGTTTCTGGCGCCGGTTTCCGCCGGTTCGCCGCTAATGCCATTGTTGGGCCAGCAGATGTCGCCGATCGCGACGCCGCTCGTGTTCAGCGGCATCAGCCAGGAATCGTTGGCGATGTTTGCGCCGCAGTTGATGGCCAGCGGGCTGCTGCCGGTTTCGGGCGTTGGCGGGTCGGCCGCGATTACGCCGCTGGCTGAGGCCAACAACAACACGTTTCCGCCGGGCAGCTCGATCAGCGTGCAGCTCGTGCGTGGCGACTACTCGCTGGCTGCCGCCGGTACCGTCACACTGCGCGACGGCGATCGCATCTACGCTTTTGGGCACCCATTTTTGAGTCTGGGCGCGTCAGACATGCCGATGACGGAGTCGTCGGTCGTTACGGTCGTTCCGAACGCCAGCAATTCATTCAAACTCTCGGTGCCGGGGAAGATGGTCGGCTCGATCTCGCAGGATCGCGCGTCGGGAATCTTCGGTCTGCTGGGTCACGCGCCCAAGATGATCCCGGTCAAAGTCAGTCTGCACACCAGCCGCGACCGCAAGGAAACCTACTCCTACGAAATCGCGAACGACAGTTTTCTGACGCCGCTGCTGCTGAACATCACCGTCTTCAACACGATCATCTCCAGCGAGCGCGCCCTGGGCGACTCGACGCTCACTTTGCAGGGCGAGATTCGGGTCAAAGGCCAGGAGACGATCAAGATCGACCGCCGCTTCTCGACCAACAACTCGCCGCTGATGGCCGCCAGCTCCATCGCCGTGCCGGTCGGCGCGTTGCTGACCAGCGGCTTTGACGACGTGCAGCTCGACGGCATCACGCTCGACATCTCTTCGTCGGAAACGAAATACGCCGGAACGCTCGAGCGGATCACGCTGGATCGGACGGAAGTGCAACGCGGCGAGAAAGTCGAAGTTCAGGCCTACGTGAGAACGGAATCGGGCAAGCAGTTTGTGCAGAGAATTCCGCTCCAGATTCCTGAAGACGCGGCGTTGGGTCAGTTGCTCGTGTTTGTCGGCGACGGCGGCGCGTTGCAGGAAGGTTCGGCGGCGAAGTCGTTTGTGCCGCAGGATCTGACGCAGCTCGTGCGCGCGATTAACACGGTGAAGAAGAGCGACCGTTTGTACGTGAAGCTGTTTCGCATCACGCCTGGCGCAGTAATCGGAACGAGTGAATTGCCGAGCCTGCCGCCGTCGATGGTCGCGACGCTCAACAGCGATCGCACCTCGGGTGGCTACACGCCAACAGTTTTGTCACCGGTATTTGAGATGGAGTTGCCGCCGGCCGAGTTTGTAATTTCCGGACAGCAGCTCATCGCGATCGACGTTGTGCGGTAGCTGAGATCTCGTAATGATCTCGCGATATCCGAGATCCCAGCCCTCCGCGAGCGGAGTTATTTTTGCTCCGCTACTGAACCTGCCGGATTCTCCAGCGCGTTCGCCCGCGCTCGAAACGCTGCCGTCAAACTATCAACTTCTTCCGGCGTGTAGTTCGCCGCGCGAAACGCGTCCTTGAGCTGATCGTCACTCAAACGCTTCAGCCACTTGCTGAGCCACGCCGCGTCCGCGACGGTGATATTCTCAAACAGCTTCTGATTTTTCCCACCGTAGTTGAAATCGATCACGTCGCCGTTCACTTTCTTGATGAACTCGGCTTTCTCGTAATCCGACGGCTTATTGCGGCTCCGGGAGATGACCCCGCCCGTTTTGCCGAACGAACCGCCCAGATCGCTGATGATGTACTGCAACTCGGCCTCCCCGGTGGTCGGGTTCTGTAGTGCGAGGATCTCGTTGTTGTCGTCTTTCATGTCCCAGTTGTTGATCATGACCATGAGGATCTTCAGTGCCTTGAACTCCGGCGTGGTCATGAACGGGTTGTTTTCCCACATCCAGTTGCCAGTTCGCTTCACGTGCTTCGGTCGGGCTTCCAAACGAACGTTTTCAAAGTCGCCTTTGCCTTCGATAGTTGCTTTCGGAACGAGATAGGCAATTTCAGTCGGATAACCGAGCGCCCACAGAATCCGGTTCGCTGCCGTGTCTGACTGGGCTTCCTTGCCGATCTTCGCGATCCACTCGTTGCCTTTGGCGTCACGTACACGATATTTAGTCGAATAGCCACCCTTTTTCTGCTCGATGAAAGTTAAGCGGCTGATGTCGGGTTTCATCTCCTCACCGCCCGCGCCCAGAAGTAGATTACGACTCTCGATGTCCTCAGGCGCGCGCCAGAACACCGGAGTGCCGGTCGGTTGTTTCTTCTCTTTTTTATCTTTGTTTTTATTTTCGTCTTGCGCTGCCAGGAGTACGGGGAATATGAGCAACAAGACTAAAGAAAGGACCCAATAAGCGGACTTGGAACGGGCCATGTTCTATCTCTCCCACCTGTAAGTTTCTGGTACAAGACCTCAGCACTCCGTCTTGTAAACGCGCACAAAGCTGGTGAAAGGTCTCAGTAATGTATGACTAAGCAATCGCTGTACAAAAAAACGCCGCGGTGGGTGGCCGCGGCGTCGAAAGGGAAGGAAAGCAACGGCAGTTTTTAAGGATTCGGTGCGGGCGCGCCCTGCGGTGCGATCCACAAGTTGATGTTTAGTTGATCGCGCTTCGGACCGACGAGCGTCACGATGCGGCTCTTGTCGATACCCCGCGAATTGACGAGATAGTCGACGATGCGATTCGCGTGATACTGAACTTCGCCGCGTTTGCCCGACTTGCCCGGGTAGACGATGACATACGCAGTAGCTTTCGGATCGTTTTGCAGTTCGATCGCGAAATTATCCAGCCGCGCCTTCTCGTCGTTGCGAGCGATGTCCGGAAATTCGTCGAACCGGCGGCTCTCGTACTTCGGCACTGGAATCGAGACCACGCAGTCCGCGGCGCAGTCGAGGTTGTAACCGCCCATTGAAAGTGAGGCACGCACTGTTTGACCGGCCAGACCGGTGGTGTCGACGGTGATCGTGTCAGTGCCCTGCCCCGCAGTGATCGTGCCGGCGGAGACGGTCCAGTTGTACGCCGGAGTGACTGACGGCGTGCCGCCGGTAGAGTGCGAAGTGAAAGTCAAAGGTTGATCGATGCCGACGGCTGTCGGGCACGTCACCTCGATCGCCGGGCAGACCGGACGCACGGGCGCGCACGGATTGACCAGCACGCTTACAGACGAGAAGGCCTGGCAGGTGCCGCCGCTGCCCGACGTTTCGACGTCGAGCGAAGCTTTGTGATAGCCGGGCTTCACGCCGGCGAGGTTCCAGGTCACGACCGGGCCTTCGCCGGTGATAGTTCCGCCAGTGGTCGTCCAGCGATATTTGACTGGATTGTCAGTCTGGGAAACGGCGGCGTTGAGTTGGACCTGCGGTGCGCCTGAGTCGCTACAGGCGGTTACGACAGTTGGAGATGAGCTCAGAGTTACGTTGAGCGAAGCGTTGGTGACTGCGGCGGCTGGCTTCTTCTGGGCGCCGACCTGTGCCGAAAAGGCCAGGGCTGCCAGGGCAATTGGCGCAATGAAAAGGATCAGCCGGGTTGTGTTTCTTAACATGTGCACTCCTTGGGGCAAAACCAGTTTGCTAGGGAGAAACTGTCAATGACCGGGGGCTTCCGGTTTGACTCCCTATCGAAATTGGCGTTAGATAAGTTCGCTTCATCTCCCAACCTAAGGGCATCAACAAGTGGCTGAGTTTCTCGAGAAATGAGATTGATTCTCTTAATCTGCGCCGTGTGTTTGCTGACAGCGGCCTCAGGTTGCAAGCGGAGCGGGCAACAGTCCACGAATAATAGTGCCGGAGCAGCCGCGGTGTCCAACGATTCAGAGGGGAATCGCGCCCGGGCGCGGGAACTGGTGGACAAGGGCAAAGAGCTGTACCGCAACGATCGGGACGAAGAGGCGGTGGCCGCGTTTCAGGAGGCCCTGAAATTGAACTCCGATTTTGCCGAGGCGCATTTCCGATTGGGACTCGGGTACGAGGCGCTCGGAAAGAGTGAAGAGGCGGAAGCGGAGTACAAAAAAGCCGTCGGGAGTTACAAGAAGTATCTCGAAGGCAATGAGAACGACTCGGAGGCGCACTACGATCTCGGCCAGACGTATGCGGGTTTGGGTCAGTACAGCGACGCGATCCGGGAGTATCGCGAGGCGACGCGGCTGAAGGAGGACGACTCGGATATTTATTACGATCTGGGAGTTGCACATACGAAGTTGGCGCAATACGATGCAGCGGCGGTCGCGTTTCAGAAGTCGCTGGACATAGATCCGGATAACTACCGGGCGCAGGATGGATTGGACGAGGCGCGGGAAGGGATCAAGCGGATCAAGGTCGGCCGCAAGCACCAGGAAGATCTGTTGAAGAAGGAGAAGGAAGAGGAG
>JBKPPP010000149.1:0-9047 GCA_046733615.1 Acidobacteriota bacterium
CTAAAACAAAAATATCCTAACGTCGATACGTCGATGCCTGGAAGATGCGGGACTACTCTATCAATTTTTTTACAAGGTTCAGCCGCTATCGCCATCAACGAAGAGTCTTGGGCCCTCCAGGAACTCACCCGTTAAATTGAATTCGCGCTACGGAGTTCCCTCCGTTGTCTGCATCATTCACCTTAAATTGAAATCCGGCAGACAATGTCCGAATGGACGATGCCGGCTCTTAGGATCACTGCATCATGATCAATTGAGACCTTCGGTGGATGTAATGGCCCCGTTCGGTGATGAGGGTTTTGAACAAACTTTGAAGCCGGGAGCGATCACCATCGTTCCAGCCGGTCTGTCTATGCATTGGGCGCAGCGGGACACCGCGCCGGAGAGTTCTCGCTAACACCTGGAGCGTCCATGCCGAGTGCCTGGAGCTTGATGTTAGCATTCGTCAACGCGCGCGTTTCAATTAAATCAAGCAACTACAATCAAGCAAAAAACAATTGACTTCATTGCAAACCTTGGAGTATGGTGCGATGAAACTGAAAATCGATTTCAATTAAGAAGGAGAGCAGAAACAAAACAGCGTGGCGACGCACTCGTTGGCCGTTGCTTTCTGCCGATAGTTCTGAGAGTGCCAATTAAGCAAATTTCAGGTATCGCTATCACGCTGTTCTGGTCAGTAACTTCGTTTGCTCAAGTTGTTGTCTTGGGAAGCACGATTACTGGAACTGTGACACTTCAGCCGTCGGGGACAAATGCGCGGAATGCGGTGGTGACAATCGCCGAATTGAAAAAAGCTGCTCTAACTGACGAGAACGGCCGATTCGAATTACCGGATATCCCGCCGGGCAAATATCACGTCATCGCTCACCTGGACCGCGTGCCGAACGTCGTCAAACAGATCGAAGTCAGCAGCGGTTCTCAGACGATCGATTTTCAACTGACATTGGCTCCAGTGAGTGAGCAGGTGACTGTAACAGCTACCGGCTCTACAGAGTCTGTTAACTCTTCCTATAGTTCCGTGACCTCGGTTGGCGCCTTAGAACTCGCGCAAAGAAATGCGGTTTCGATTGGCGAAGCGCTTGAAGGCCAGCTTGGGATTGCTAAGCGCAGTTTCGGTCCCGGTTCTGGTCGTCCTGTTATTCGTGGATTTGATGGTGACCGCGTGCTGGTTCTACAAGATGGTTTACGTGTCGGAGGCATCGCCTCGCAATCAGGTGACGAAGTTGAACCAATTGATGTTCTTTCGCTCGACCGCGTGGAAATCGTCAAAGGTCCTGCAACCTTGCTGTACGGTAGCAACGCGATTGGCGGGGTTGTTAATGGCATCTCTTCTCACGACATCTATCAAAACGGGCTCTCCGGTTATTTGACGACTTTCGGCAGCAGTAACAACTGGCAAGTGGGCGGAAACGGTGGTTTCAAATACGGGATAAAAAGTTTCCTGATCTTCGGCGGCGGTGGCGTGCAAAAAGCAAATGACTATCGTACTCCGCTGACCACGATCTTAAATTCCTACGCTCGAACTGCAAATGTGAGCGGCGGCGCGGGATGGTTCCCCCGCAAGGGATGGCTCACATTTGATTACGATTATGATCGTCGGCGTCATGGGATTCCCGTCGAGCCGGACGAAGTTGATTTCGAGTCTCTGAAAGAGCGCCGGCACAGCTACGAAGTCAAAGGCGGTTTGCGCGGATTGCACGGCTTTATCGAAGGCGCCGATTTTGCGCTGAGCTATAACGATTATCTTAATCGCGAATTCGAGTTTGAATCAGATGAAAACGTCACCGAACTTGAAGCCGTGGCGACCAACAAGAATTTTAACTATCGCGCGAACTTCAATCATCAGCGGCAAAGAAAATTGTCCGGCACTTTCGGCCTTTCGGGTTTTACGCGAGACTTTCGATCAGTTGGAGAGGAAGCGCCTGCCCCACGCACAAAGCAACATTCCTTTGCTGCGTATGGACTCGAGCGCATCGATTTTGAGCGCGTCGGTTTTCAGATTGGTGCACGCATCGAGCAGAACGGCTATAACCCTGAAGGTAATTTTCGCAAACGCAACTTTGTGGGATTCTCAGGTAGTGCAGGTGTGCGCATACCGTTGTGGACAGGCGGTTCGTTCGTTGGGAATTATCAGCATTCTTTTCGCGCTCCGGCCCTGGAAGAACTTTATAACAACGGACCGCATCCCGGCATTTTGGTTTTTGATATTGGTAATCCCAACCTAAACCCGGAGTTGGGTGATGGCGTTGATTTTTCGTTGCGTCACAGCACTAACCGCGTGCGTCTGGAAACAAGTGTTTATTACTACCACTTCCGTAACTTTGTGTTCCCGGCCTTTACGGGCCAAGCCGACGAGGAATCAGGCCTTCCAATCGTTAATTACGCGCAGGGTAGAAGTCGTTACGTAGGCGTGGAGGTGGGAGCAGAAACACAACTGGTACCTACATTGTGGTTGAATGGCAAAGTGGATTACGTGCGAGCTGAACTGATTGACCAGGACAAACCACTGCCACGCATTCCGCCCGCTCGCGGGACACTGGGCTTAGATTGGCGTTATAAAGCGTTCAGCCTTCGCCCGGAAATGATTACGGCCAATCGGCAAACGCGGGTGTTTGATCATGAAACTCCAACGGCTGGCTACGTCGTCTTTAATCTCAATGCCTCATACACCTTTGTCACGAAGCGCGTGGCCCATATTGTTTCAATTAATGGATATAATCTAAGCGATCGGCTATACCGTAATCATCTGTCATTTATAAAAGAGATTGCGCCTGAAATTGGCCGCAACGTGCGGCTAAGTTATGCCCTGAGGTTTTAGGAAACGGTAATTTCTTCTTAACTCATCATATGGATTTTCGCTTGTGAAAATTCTCCTTGACGCGCTAAAGCCACGGTAGTAATGTTTTGCGCGACCGTAAAATAGTTGACGTTGGATTCGCCCAGAAGCCATGCGTTAACGCAGAATTGTTACAACATTTTTAGCTGCCCAGAGAGTGTCTCTCTCCGTCGGTCTTCCACCACCTCCCGTCCTAGTAGGCCGTTGTTTTAACGAGCAGCATTGTTTTCCAATAACCATGAAATAATAAGCTGACGCAAAAAGCTCCGTCGTCACTGACGATGACGACGGAGCCACGCAACTTGTTTGACTACCGCATCGGCGTGACGCGTCTCTTTATGGCCACTGTGGCGGTGTTATTCACCGGACCATTAGTGGAGCGACTCTTCAAGCGCAGACGAATAACTCTTCAAGAGCGTTACAACGCATCAACTGGGCCAGTGCTCACAATGTTTGTGCGATCATGCATGCACGTGGCGTTACGAACAGTTCCATTGATCGTGGCCGGCGTATTTGTATCGATGACCATTGCGTCTTGGTTACCGGTAGGTGCCTTGTCCTCGCAAGGTGGTCAGACGCTGGCTATCGTAACGGTTGCGCTAATTGCGACTCCGCTGGCGATGCCGACGTTCTTTGAGATTCCGCTGGCATTAGTCCTACTCTCGGCGGGTGCGCCGGCTGGAGTAGCAGTAGCGCTGCTCATTGCTGGCCCGGCCATCAACCTACCCTCGCTTTTTACAATCGCTCGTGCAACCAACAACTGGCAAGTGGCCGCCACAGTCGCGTTCACGATCTTCACACTTGCCAGTGCAGGCGGTTTGTTGGTCAGTCTCGTTTGAAACTCGGGTTGCGATCTAACAAGGCTCATACCCTCAGTTCCATAATCCGATCGGCAAATCGGGTCTAATTCACCTGTTGAAGTAACAGGCGGTCTCGTGTATGACGTGTGAGAAGGGTACTACCACAAAGGAGAATATCGATGGTTGCTACGATCACCAGAGAAGAGTTGAGACAAAAGATTGAGCGAGCCGACAAGTTTCAGCTCGTGGAGACGTTGCCGCGGACTGCTTACGATCATGTGCACTTACCTGGCGCAATCAATCTCCCTCCAGACCAGGTAAAAGAACTGGCGCCGAAACTTCTCCCGGACAAATCTGCAGAAATAGTTGTTTACTGCTCCTCTCCCACTTGACACGCCTCAGACAACGCTGCCCGTGAACTGGCAGCTATGGGTTACACGAATGTTCGGGATTATGCCGACGGAAAATCCGACTGGATCGATGCCGGGCTGCCGACAGAGACCGCCCATCAACACTAAATCTACTTTATTAAGTAATCTCGCTTACATCACTGGACCGCAGCTCCGTGGTATCCCAGAGCTGAAGTCTTTCATGAGTTCCACAGGAGCATCTGAAAATCCATGAGCATAACCCCTATGGATATAGAGCAGATCGTAAGCTCGCGATATGGACTAGCCGCGCAGCAACGGGAAGAGGCACTGTGTTGTCCGGTTGAGTACGACCCTGGTTTTCTTAACGTAATCCCTGATGAGATCAAGGAAAGAGATTACGGTTGCGGCAATCCCGCTGCGTTTGTCAGAGAAGGAGATGTGGTGCTCGACCTCGGCTCCGGCGCCGGAAAAATCTGCTACGTCGCGGCGCAGATCGTGGGGCCGGGCGGACGTATAATTGGTGTGGATGCAAATGACGAGATGCTAACCCTGGCAGAGAAGTACAGGATCCAGATCGGTCAACGGCTGGGATACCAGAATGTTGAGTTTCGCAAAGGTCGAATCCAGGACTTGCGGCTGGACTTAAGGCTCGTCGATTCATATCTTGCGGGCAATCCGATAACCACAAGCAAAGATCTTTCACGCTTTCAATCGTATTGCACTGTGATCAGTAAGCAGCAACCGATGATCGAGGACGAATCCGTCGATCTGGTCCTCTCGAACTGCGTTTTGAATCTTGTGCGTCCTGAAGACAAGGAACAACTCTTCAGAGAAATGTTTCGGGTGCTGCGGCGCGGCGGGCGAGCGGCGATCAGCGACATCGTCAGCGATGAAGATGTCCCCGAAGACTTGCAGCGCGACGCTGAATTGTGGTCGGGTTGCATCGCTGGAGCTTTTCGTGAAGACGCGTTTCTCGAAGCATTCGATCGAGCAGGTTTCCATGCTATGAAGATCGTCAAACGAGATGAAAAGCCATGGCGTACGATTCACGGGATTGAGTTTCGATCGATAACCGTGTTGGCGCATAAGGGAAAGCAAGGGCCATGCTGGGAACGAAAGCAGGCGGTCGTCTACCGCGGTCCATGGCGCAAAGTCATCGATGACGACGGGCACGTGCTGGAGCGGGGAAAGAGAATGGCTGTGTGCGATAAGACGTTTCAGCTCTACACACGTGAACCTTACGCGGATGACGTCATCGCCGTCGAACCGCTGGAATCGATTCCACTTGAAAAGGCGACGGCGTTCAATTGCAAGCGCACAGCCTTTCGTCACCCGCGCGAGACAAAAGGATCGGACTATGCGGTCACGGATATAGCCGGCACGGCTTGCTGCGAGCCCGGAAGCGATTGTTGTTGAGGTAGTGAAACAGGTTGTCATGCAGTATTACAATAGGGCGGTATCAGCGATTCTGGCACGGGAATCACGAATGAACGTCAGAGCTTGGCTCAGTGCAGGATTTATTGCCGGCGCGTTTTGCGCGCTAGCATGGATCGAGCGCCGACGACCACTGCGCCGTCACATGGTTGAGCCTAAATTCAGGCGAGAGATTCGGAATCTTTCACTTGCTGCTGTTGGTGCGGGCGGGTTGATGTTGCTGGAACGTCCGGCAATCCTGCCACTCTCGCGATTGGTAGAAGCACATCGTTGGGGTTTGTTGAGACAGTTGCGATTGCCACGGTGGTTGGAGATTGCGCTCGCGATAGTGCTGTTGGATTACACTTTATACATTTGGCATTACCTGACGCATCGCGTGCCACTGCTTTGGCGATTTCACGTATCTCATCATGTCGACCTGGATCTCGACGCTTCAACCGCGCTGCGCTTTCATGTCGGCGAGTTGGCTCTTTCGGTGCCCTGGCGAGCTGCTCAAGTGCTATTCATCGGCGTATCACCTGTCGCCTATGTGACTTGGCAGATGTTTGTATTTCCGTCAATTCTGTTTCATCACTCGAATGTCCGATTGTCGATTCGTGTGGAACGATGGTTGAACCGGCTGATTGTCACGCCGCGGATGCATGGCATCCACCATTCGATCGTTGAAGGCGAGACAAATTCGAACTGGTCCAGTGGATTAACTATTTGGGACTGGCTGCACGGTACACTCAGGTTGAACGTGCCACAGGCTCAGATCACAATTGGCATTCCGGCATACCGCGCGCCAGAAGAAGTCAGGTTTACGGAAGTGCTCGCGCTTCCTTTTCGTAAGCAACGTCCAACCTGGACGCTTCCGGATGACGGCAAACCAGCGCGCGACATTTCAGACGTCCCGGAAAGTCGCTTACTTCCCCAATCGGGCTGACAGTTCACATGATTTCCGCCGCACAAAACCAGACCATCGAGCTTTCGATCATTATTCCAACACTTAACGAGGAGAATTCAATCAATGAGACCCTTAGCGCAGTAGCGAGAATAGTCGAGCCAGTTGAAATAATCGTTGTCGATGGCGGCAGCGATGATGAGACAGTGCGACTTGTGCGCGAACACGGAGTGAGAGTCATTCGGTCTGAGCGCGGGCGTGGTGCCCAAATGCATGCGGGAGCGTGTGCAGCGCAGGGAACGGTGCTCTGGTTTCTCCATGCCGACACTATTCCTCCGCCTGGCGCAGTAAACCAAATTGCGGAGTCGTTACGCGATCCCCGTGTTGTGGGTGGCAATTTCGATGTGTGTTTCGATAGCCAACGAGTTTCGGCCCACTGTCTTGCGTGGTTTTATCGCCAACTGCGAACTGTCGGGCTTTGTTATGGCGACTCAGCAATGTTCGTTCGACGTGAAGCATACGATCGAGGCGGTGGGTTTAAGTCGCTTCCGATATTTGAAGACTTGGACTTTTTGCGGCGGGTAAAAAGAATAGGAAGATTTGTTCACCTGCTCCCAAGCGTTATCACTTCGGGACGCCGATTTGAAGGCGGCAGATTTGTAAGCACCTTCATTCGTTGGGTCGCGTTGCAGTTGCTCTATTGGATGGGTGTGAATCCCAGGCGTCTCGCGCGACTATATGCGCCAGTGCGGGAGGTAAAGAGTCGGAGAATGGCACAATGACTTATTACGAAGAAGATGACCTGCAACGCTTTGCCGAGATTGGCAAGCACCGTCCGGATCTGTTCGAGAAATTCATGGCCTGGTATCAGGCGTGTCAGGAAGAGGGCGCGCTGTCGAGGCGTGAGAAGGCACTTATCGGACTGGCGGTTGCGCACGCGTTGCAGTGTCCGTACTGCATTGACGCATTTTCGCAATCCTGTCTGGAAGCGGGATCGAACATGGACCAGATGACGGAAGCGATTCATATGGCCTCGGCCATTCGCGGAGGCGCTGCACTCATCCACGGTTTGCAGTCACATAACTCCGTAAACAAGGTATCAATGTAATGTCGACAGTCTTGCCAGTCGTACAACCAGAATCACAGGTTACCGCTGCTATCGATTTCGATGAGAAGTTGGCGGCATACGGTATAGAGCTGCGCGCATCCAGCGTTGACACCTTACAGATCAATGTTGGCAAGTTGTGCAATCAAGCCTGCAAACACTGTCATGTGGATGCTGGTCCAGCGCGGACAGAGGTCATGACGAAGGAAACCGTCGAGCAAGTCCTCGCTGCGATACGAAGATTCAGGATTTCGGCTGTCGACATCACCGGTGGTGCGCCCGAGCTGAATCCTTCATTTCGTTATTTGGTGCGTCAGTGCCGATCCCTCGGATGTGATGTAATCGTGCGCCATAACCTCACAGTAATGTTCGAGCCCGGCCAGGATGATCTGCCGCAGTTCTTTCGCGACCACAAGCTGGAAGTCATATCTTCATTGCCATACTTCCTGGAGCCGCAGACAGATGCTCAGCGCGGACGAGGCGTCTTCGAAAGATCGATTGAAGCGTTGCACCGTTTGAATGCAGTCGGCTATGGAATTGAGAACAGCGAACTCATTCTCAATTTGGTTTACAACCCGGTGGGAGCATTCCTACCCCCGCCGCAGCAAAGTATCGAAGCAGATTTCAAACGTGAATTGATGGACCGTTATGGCATCTCCTTCAATCGGCTGTTCACGATCACTAATATGCCGATCAAGCGCTTTCTCGATTACCTGCGGCGTTCTGGAAACGAAGAGCGGTACATGCGCAAGCTCATTGAGGCATTCAATCCGGCAACGGTAGATGGTCTGATGTGTCGTAACCTCGTAAGCGTCGATTGGACTGGCAGGCTTTACGATTGCGATTTCAATCAGCTGCTTGACTTGCGCATTTCGCCTGAGCTGCCGCAGACGGTTGTGGATTTCGATCCGGAGAAGTTTGCGAGTCGGCGCATCATGACCGGTTCACATTGTTTCGGCTGCACGGCCGGCGCCGGCTCCAGTTGCGGCGGCGCAGTATCAATAGATAAATAACCATTAAGTGAAATCATCGGTGTTGTCACATTTGTCTTCATCGTCGTGCCCAGCATGCAGAATACTACCTTGAAATCAGTCATTACTTGCCCGAAGTGCGGCTTTGAACGCGAGGAACTTATGCCGACAAACGCATGTCTGTTCTTTTATGACTGTGTCAATTGCAGTTCCCGACTGCGGCCGTTGCCGGGTGATTGCTGCGTGTTCTGCTCTTTCGGCAGCGTGAAGTGCCCGCCTATACAATTAGAAACATCAACGACCGATTCACAACAACTGTAGATGCGGAGGTAAAGAATCGTGAACATCGTGACCGTCTTACTGCAAATAAGCCTACTAACATCAATATCGCTGTCGATGGGCTCGCACTCGCCAAGTCCTGCGCAGCGCAGCAGTCCAGTGGCAGTCGGAGAAGTTGCTCCTGACTTCACGCTGCAAGATCAGAACGCACAGCAGATCACCCTTGCTGATGCTCGCGGCAAAAGTCCAGTAGTCGTGGTTTTCTACCGTGGCTACTGGTGACCGTACTGCGCTCGGCAGTTGGCCGAATTACGCTCGCTGTTGAAGAAGGATGAGAACGTAAAGCTTTATGCGATCAGCATCGATCC
>JBKPPP010000150.1:0-8981 GCA_046733615.1 Acidobacteriota bacterium
AAACGGCAGCGCGATCTTGGCGGCGCAATTGACGACTTCACACGGTCGATCCAGTTGAAGCCGATGGCTGAGGCTTACTTGAATCGGGGCGCCACGCTGAAGGACAAAGGTGATACGGACGGCGCCATCGTCGATTACAACAAAGCGATCGAGTTGAAGCCTGACTACGCCGACGCGTTCTACAATCGCGGCATCGCGAAGGACGAAAAGACAGACCTCGACGGCGCGATTCGCGATTTCACTCGAGCCATCGAGCTCAGTCCGACAAACGCTCGCGCATTCGTCGGCCGCGGTTTCGCGCGGATGAAAAAAGGCGATACGGATGCGGCGCTCGCCGACTATTCCAAAGGTATCGAGCTCAACCCGCGCAGTTTTCTCAGCTTCTACAACCGAGCCTTCGCGAAAAAGTCGAAAGGCGATCTCGACGGAGCGCTTGCCGACTTGAACAGCGCGCTGGAGATCAATTCGTCCGATGTCGACGCACTGTACGAACGCGGTCTACTGCGCGGCGCAAAAGGAGAGCTGGATGGTGCGTTGGCGGACTTTGCCGCGGTGCTGAAGCTGGATCCGGGCCATGCGAAGGCCCACGCGAATCGCGGCATGATCATGTTGCTGCGGAATCAGGACGTGGAAGCGCAGAAGGAGTTGGATACCGCGCTGACGTTGGACAGCAGTCTCAAAACCTCACTCCAGAAGTCCGTCGATCAAATCATGAAAAACCGCCAGCCCGCGGCGATACGACAACCGTAACCTGGCGGAGGCAATCAAACTCCCACGATTCGCAGCCCGGCCACCCGTCGGTGTCCTGCCTTCGTCGACGCTCAATCCTTCGGGGGTCCAGTGGCGACGCACTAATCTGTGGCCGATTATTGTCTTGAGCGCGGCAGCGGTTCGAGTTCGTAGTAACCTCCGCCTTCCGCACCCGACAAGAACAAGTGTCCGTCTTTGATGCTGAACTTGTGCACGTCGGCACCCTCGCTCACGATCTGGTCGTGGAGCGATCCGGCGCCGCACTTCGCCGTTGTCCTGGACCACGATCCAAACTGTAGCTCACCTTTCGCGTTCAACTTCCAGGTGCTACGGGCTTGGTTGCAATCAACTCGCGCAGTCACGCGGCCGTCGGAGCCAAATCTGACCGTGTACTTTGATTTGTCATCAGGCGTGATAATCCGCTCATCAGGCGCTTGAAACTTAACCAATTGCCACGACGTGCCGCTCAGCGGATTTCCCCCGCTCCTCTGCGCACCCACAAACGTGGTCGCTGAAAGACAGATACCGGCGACACTCGCCAGCGCCAACAGGACTGTAATCGTTTTCATTCTCATCGCTCCCGCCTTTCACGAAGTGAGTTCAGCAAGTGAACTATGCGCCTGCCTGAGCTGCTTCGTCCATGAGACCAGGCCTTTGAACGCCAACCCAAGCAAGATCACATAAAGCAGCGCGATGAATTTCACACAATGGTAACCACCTCGTCCATCTCCCTCAAAGCAGTTTCGATAACGAGTTGATAGCCCTTATGTAGCGGCGCAAATTTTCCGAGTGTCAGCCCGCGCGTTTTGCTCATCGCATTGAAGATGCGTCTCGCTTTACCGTGGAAGAATAATAGCATCGAGAAACCTTCTGTTCCTCAACAGCGTATCTCGATGCAGCTTCCGGAAGCTTTCATTCACTACCCAAACACTCGGAGGTGTGCTTAATGAAAGCACTCGTGTATCACGAATATGGCCCACCGGACGTACTCAAATGTGAAGAGATCCGGAAACCCTCGCCGAAAGACGATGAGATCTTAATCAAAGTACGAGCCGCTTCGATCAATCCTCTCGACTGGCGCCTGATGAAGGGAGAGCCTCGGCTGGTGCGCGTTGTCGCGAGGATGCTCAAGTTACAAGTCGGCCGGCCGGGCGTGGACTTCGCTGGTGTGGTGGAAGCTCTCGGCAAGAGTGTCACGCACTTCAAAGCAGGAGACAGAGTGTTCGGCGGTTGTCGCGGCGCTTTTGCGGAATACGTCTGCACACCGGCGGAGAAGGTGGTTTCGCTCCCCGACAATGTCACGTTTGAACAAGGCGCAGCGGTGAATGTCGCGGGACTCACCGCGCTGCAAGCTTTGCGCGACAAGGCTCGTCTACAACCAGGAGAGACGGTCTTGATCAATGGCGCCGCCGGCGGCGTGGGCACTTTCGCAGTACAAATCGCGAAGCACTTCGGAGGCGAGGTGACAGGCGTATGCAGCGGCACAAATGTGGAAATGGTGAAGTCGATCGGCGCTGATGCGGTCATCGATTACACCAGCGAAGATGTCACGAGACTCGGAAAGCGTTACGATGTGATTCTCGACTGCGTGGGCAACAAGTCGATTGCGGAGTGGCGGGCCATGCTGAACCCGCGCGGAAAACACATCATGATTGGGGCAGCGCACGATCCGAAGATCACGGAGATATTATTTAGTTTCGTGCACGCTCTGGCTGTATCGGCTTTCACAAATCAGAAGACGATTCCGCTCATGGCCAAGGCTAATAAAGCAGACCTGCGCTTCATTGCTGAACTGATTGCCGAGGGTAAACTGATTCCGGTGATCGATCGGCGCTATGAGTTGACCGAAGGAGTCGATGCGTTCCGCTACGTCGAACGTGGACATGCGCGGGGCAAAGTTTTGTTCACACTTGGAAACTGATCCATCTCAACCGTGGTATGCACAACATGCACAAGCTTCTCTCTCTGACACTGATTCTTGCGCTGACACTACTGGCCTATGCGCAGCCAGACTCCAGCTTAGTCTCCCAACAACGAGCCGCGATCTCGCAACAATTCGACGTCATTATTCGAGGTGGAACAATTTATGACGGAACGGGTCGGGCTCCCGTCAAAGCAGACGTGGGAATAACCGGCGATCGTATTGCCGCGGTTGGAAATCTCAGTCGCGCTACCGCCCCCACGATTGTTGACGCCAAAGGGCTGGCCGTTGCGCCTGGCTTTATCAACATGCTCTCGCACTCTGAGACTTCGTGGCTGGTAGACAGCCGTTCGTTGAGCGAACTGCGGCAAGGCGTCACGACTCAGATCTTCGGCGAAGGTTCGATGGGTCCGCTCAGCGATGAAATGAAACAGCGGCGGCTTCAGGCCCAAGGCGATCTCAAGTTTGACATCGAGTGGACCACGCTGGCCGAGTATCTCAACCTTCTGGAACGGCGGGGTATCTCGCAAAATGTCGCCTCGTTCATTGGCGCTCCCACGATCCGCGAATACGTCATCGGCCTCGAAGATAAACCGCCCACACCCGCCCAACTAGACCAGATGCGCGAGTTAGTACGTCGCGAGATGGAAGCTGGTGCACTGGGCATTACTACAGCCTTGATCTACCCACCCGCATTCTTCGCTAAGACCGACGAGTTGATCGAGTTGTGCAAGGTCGCTGCGAAGTACAAGGGAAAGTACACGGCACACATGCGCAGTGAAGGAGCACAGTTGGTCGAAGCGGTGCAGGAAACGATTCGCATCAGTCGCGAAGCCGGTCTTCCAGCTGAGATTTATCACCTCAAGGCGTCCGGTGAAGCCAACTGGCCCAAGATGGATCAGGTGATCAGGATGATCGACGACGCGCGCCGGCAAGGCGTGAAGATCACCGCGGACATGTACACCTATCCTGCCGGTGGGACCGGCCTGGATGCATCGCTACCACCGTGGGTCTTTGATGGTGGACGCGAAGCCGCTTACAAGCGTCTGCGGGATCCGGCGACGCGCCAGAAGATCGCCGAGGCAGTGCGCACGCCGACCAACGAGTGGGAAAACCTTTATCTGTTGTCCGGTTCGCCAGAGCGTATCCTGCTGGCAAGTTTCAGGAACGACAGTCTGAAGCCGCTCACGGGGAAAACTCTGGCCGAGGTTGCAAAGATGCGCGGTAAAGACCCGGTTGAGACGATCATGGATCTCCTGCTCGAAGATCAATCTCGCATCGGCACGATCTATTTTTTGATGAGTGAAGACAACATCAAGAAGCAGATTCGTCAGCCATGGGTTTCGTTTGGTTCTGACGCAGCTTCGATAGCCGCGGAGGGTGTGTTTCTAAAATCGGCGGCACATCCGCGCACGTATGGCAATTTCGCGCGTCTGCTCGGAAAGTACGTGCGCGATGAAAAAGTAATTTCACTCACCGAAGCAGTGCGGAGATTGACTAGCTTGCCGGCAAGCAATCTTGGCTTGAATCACCGCGGGCTTCTCCAGCCGGGTATGTTTGCCGACGTCGTGATTTTCGATCCACAAACAATCGCGGACCAGGCGACGTTCGAAAAACCACACCAGTATTCAATCGGAGTGCGAGACGTTTTCGTGAATGGCAAGCAGGTACTCAAGAACGGAGAGCACACTGGCGCAAAACCGGGCAGAGCGCTGTGGGGGCCCGGAAAGGTGGGCGGTAACTAAATTCGCTCCCTTCTAAACTGCGGGTTGCTTCATCGTGAGGCTACTGCTTGTCGCAGCAGCTCGTGCGGAATATTCGCACCTGTAACCAGCAACACGACGCTGCGGCCGGCGTAGGCGTTCGGGTTCTGAAGATACGCTGCGGTTGCCGCGGCGCCGGCGGGTTCGGCAACGATATGCTCCTCGAACAGCAGCGTGCCGATCGCTTTGATCATCTCGTCTTCCGATACCAGACACACTTCGTCAACCAACTCGCGGATCGCCCGCACATTTCGCTCGAGTGGGACGTACGTGGCCAGGCCGTCCGCAATAGTCTCGACAGTGTCGGTGGTAACTACACGACCTTCCTGCCACGAGCGGACGTATGACGGCGCTTGCGCAGCCTGTACGCCGACGATTTTGACCGCCGGATGACGGCGCTTTGCTTCCGCCGCCACGCCTCGGATCAAAGCAGTGTCGCCCATCGGCACGATGATCGCGTCCGGGTTCGGCAGCTCGTCGAGGATTTCGGCGGCAATCGTCGCGGTGCCGACAGGGACCAAATCATCGCTTCCGTCATCAAGGAAATAGTAATCATGTTCCTGTGCGAACGTGGCGGCCGCGCTGGCGAGAGATTCCGGTTTCCACTCGACCTCCTCGATGCTCGCGCCGAGCGCAGCGATGCGTGCGCGCTTCACCGGATTCGGAGAATTGGGCATCACGATCGTTGCGGGTAGATTGGCAAGACGTGCGGCGTAGGCGACGGCCGCTCCGTGATTGCCTGTGCTCGCAGCAACGACGCCTCTTATCGATGCGTCGCCGTTCGCAGCTCGCTGCTCCAGCTTCTTCATTAGCGCGTAAATCGCGCCGCGTGGCTTGAACGCTCCAGTCGGCAGATCAGTCTCGAGTTTAAAATAGATCGGCGTAGCCGAATCACTTCCGATGCGCTCTGCTCGCACCAACCGCGTCGGTCTCAGAAACCGCCGCAACAACTCCCGCGCCTCGTTGACTTGTTCACTCGTCGGACTCACTTGGTCCAAACTTAAATCAAAATGGATGACAAGTCCAAGCGATCACTCGCTAATTTGGAAACCTCGTTGGCTTGATCGATCAGCGCCGCAGTTAAGGGAGCGTTGCGAAGAAACCAGCTATGTTTACAATAGGACCCGGACGAGATCGTCAAGGGTCTCGCAGAAACTCTGGATTACGAACAAGGACATTGAGGAACGAGGACACTGATGAAATATCTTTTTCTAATCGCCGCCATTCCCCTGCTCCTGCTGCCGGCAACGTCACCCGCGAAGATCTCGAACACGAACGATCTAATCGCCGCCATGCAGAAGAAGTATGGAAACTCCTGGTACAAGACGGCCACTTTCGTTCAGGAAACAACCAACATTCAACCCGACGGCACTTCCAAAGTCGAAACCTGGTACGAGGCGATGTCCGTACCCGGTAATCTGCGCATCGACTTCACTCCGACGAGCGCCGGCAACGGCATTCTGTTCACTGACAATAAGATCTTCGTTTTCAAAGACGGCAAGGCCGAGACCACGCGAACCTTTGCTCATCCGCTGCTCATCCTCGGGTTCGACATCTATCGCGCGCCTGCCACGGAAGTGATCATGAAGTTGCAGGCGCTGAAGTTTGATCTGTCACAATTCAGGGAGGATACCTGGCAGGGACGACCGGTCTATGTCATTGGCGCGAAGGCGGACGATCTACACTCGCCGCAATTCTGGATCGATCGGGAGAATCTCTACTTCGTGAGAATGCTGCGTCCCGCCGGTAAAGATGGAACGCAAACGTCCGAGACGCAATTCAACAAGTATCAGAAACTCGGCGGCGGGTGGATTGCGCCTGAAGTGATCTTCATGGTTGACGGCAAAGTGGTGACGACCGAGAAGTACTCCGACATGCGGGCGGACGTGAAGCTCGATCCAAAACTATTCGACCCGCAGTCCTGGACCACCGTTCACTGGAAGGAATAATCGATGCGGCAGATCCTGCTTTGCGGTTTGCTCATTTTGCTGGTCGCACCGAGCAGCATTGCCAAACCGGTCCATCATTACGTCTTCTTCGCAATGGATCGGGAAAAGCTCAAAGACGCAACTGCGTTTCTGGAAATGAAGAATTTCGAAGGCGCGCAGATCGCCTACTCGTGGCGCCAGCTCGAGCCCGGCAAAGACGAATATGACTTCAGCCTGATTCGTGAAGATCTGAAGTTTCTGTCAGCCAGAGGGAAAAAGCTGTTCGTGCAGATTCAGGATGTGACGTTCAGCGAGAAGTGGATACCTGTGCCGCGCTATCTGCTCAAGGACCCGCAGTATGGTGGCGGCGCAGACAAGCAATACCTGTATCGGTATGTGGACCACCGGGAGACGGACGTCAAGGTTCAGGGTTGGATGGCAAGACGTTGGGATGAGAACGTTCGCGACCGGTTTAGAAAACTGCTCGTCGAGCTGGGAAAGGAGTTCGACGGCAAGGTTGAAGGCGTGAACCTTGCCGAAACATCGCTCTCCGTCGGCGACACCGGCGCGTTATTCCCGAAGGGCTTCACTTTTGAGAAATACCGCGACGGTGTGATTGCCAACATGAAGGCATTGCGAGAGGCATTTCCGAAATCAGTCGTGCTGGTCTATGCCAACTTCATGCCTGGCGAATGGCTGCCGAGCGAGGACAAAGGTTACCTTCGCGCTGTTTATGAAGCCGCGAACGAGTTGCGCGTAGGTGTGGGTGGTCCCGACCTGCTGCCGTACAAACGCGGACAAATGAACAACAGCTACCCCCTCATTCAGGCTTCGTCGGCGCATGGTCCAGTCGGCGTTGCGGTTCAGGACGGCAACTACAGCCACATAAACCCGGAGACGGGTAAACAGGTGACGATCAGCGAAATACTTCAGTTCGGGAAAGACTACTTGGGTGTCGACTACATCTTCTGGTGCACCGAAGAGCCCTACTACTCTGAACAGTTAGTTCCGTTTCTGAAACGAGTCAAGAGCAGTCGCTATTAGCTTCCAGTTGCTGTATGTCGGCAAGGTCTTGCAGGCGGGCAGCGGTCTTCTTGTTCGCGATCAGGTGGTGACGAGAGATTACAAAAGCGGGCACTCCTCCGAACAAAGTCTCTAACCGATCCGGCCACGCTTCCGAAAACTCAACGCCGTCCACGTCGGTAATTATGTCGATGCGTAATGGCGGCAATCCTATCTGGAAGATCGTTCCTTTCCTAATCAGATCGTCAACCGTTAAATCACGCAAAGGTGCACCGAAGTCCGAGAGCGCTTCCATTACCTTTTGAGCATTTTCCTTCTCGGGGCGCACCCAAACATCGAGGTCTTTGGTCGCACGAACGTGCCCGTGAGCTGCCAAAGCATGGGCACCCACGATCAGATATTCAACGTTGTGCGCGTTGAAGGCGAGTAACAGTTCTTTGAAGTCTGGGTTCACTTGCTGAAAATTTGTTCCAGGCCAAACAGAGCTCGGTCAAGGTCCATACGGCTTCAATCCGTTCCTCAGGAGAAGCCTTGGTCCAGTCGTCATCCGGCGGTTCCGGTAAGCCATGACGAATCACTCTGGCTGTAATTTGTTCTTTCCGCGACTCGTCAGACATGCGAAAGGAATTATAGCATGCGGGAATTTGTCGGCTTTGTGCGGAAGTCTAAGGAGACTCGTCTTTAAGGCGCCGCAACTACGTACCCGGGGCGGGCGCGCATGTTCAGACCGCTGACTCGAGACGCGACAAAGATCTTTCGATACTCTCCGGGAGTCGCGCCCGCGAGCGGACGTTTGGGCGTGTAAGTTATCACGTATTGACTATCGATCTCCCGCGCGATCTCCTCCGCCGGCGCAATCATGTCTTTGACGGAGTGCGGCATGAAAACGAGACCGCCAGTCTCTTTCGCCAGCGACGTCAACCACACTTCACTGACTTTCGTCGCTTCTTCATACTCTTGCAGAGCCTTGCGTCGCGAGAAATCCGTGTCCACTACAAGGTAAATCTTGTTTCGTTTCCTGTACTCAGGGATCGCCGTCGGATCCATGATCTCCAGCGCGAGATCCTGAGCGCTCTTTCTCTTCTCATTGGTGACTTTGACCAATGGGTTTTGCCTGTCGATCGATTTACGGCCGAGTGAGCCGTAGCCAATCACATGCACCGTGATGTTACGTTCCAGCAGTTGCGTGATGGCCTGCATCAACTCTTCGGGATCGTGCGACAGGTCAACGCCATCCGTAATTAAAACCAAATATCGCGTGCCGGCCGGCGCCTCATTCAGTTTCAACGCGGCTGCCGTCAGAGCTTTCGCCAACGGTGGACGTTTGCCTGAAATCAGTTTCGACTTGAGAGCGCGAACTACGTCATCCTTGTTCGTGGTCCACTCCTGAAACAACTCGACACTGCTTCCAAACTGGAGCGCCGCGATTCGATCCTTTGCTTGCAGCTTGGAAATGAGCGCCAATGCGATATCTCTGGTAATGCTCGCGCGCATCGCAGGATTCAGATCGCCGCCCGTGTCCAATACCAGCAGAACATTCGCCGGCACGCGACGCACACTCCGAACCGTTTGTCGCACATCGTCTTCAAACACGAG
>JBKPPP010000151.1:0-7511 GCA_046733615.1 Acidobacteriota bacterium
ACGGGCGATCTCAAACAGTTCATTCGCAGTCTCGCCGAGCAGCTCAATCTCAACGTCATCTTCGACCGGCAGTCGTTCACGCAGTCACGCACAATCGATATCAATCTCAAAGACGTCACGACCGCGCAGGCGCTCGATTACATCTTCCTCCAGGAAGGTTTCTTTTTTCAGAAACTCAGCCGCCGCACGATCCTCGTCGCCGACCAGGCACGCCGGCCGCAGTATCAACAGCTCGTGCTGCGCACGTTCTACCTATCAAACATGAAACCGGCTGACGCGCGCCAGCTTGTGCAACAGGCAATTCCGCCTTCGGTGGGCCGCCCACAAACGATCGTCGTGCCCGACGATGCAACGAACAGCTTGACCGTGCGCGACACCGCGGAGAACGTTCGGCTGATCGGCGACCTGCTGCAAAGCATCGACAAGGATCGCGCTGAAGTCGTGATGGACGTCAGCATCTATGAAGTCTCGCGGACGGATCTATTGACGTTCGGTAACCAGATCGGCACGGGCGCTGACTTCAATCTCGGCGGTTCTCCGGGTTTCACGATCCTGAGCGATGCCGCCTCGCTCGGCCAGGGTGGCGTTAACGTCGCTTCGATCGTCGGTGGCGTCCCGACCGCGTTGGCGGCCGCAGTCGTCTTCCCGCCGTCAGTGTTCAGAGCGTTCCGCAGCAAGGACAACACGAAGCTCGTTGCCTCAACGCAGGTACACGCGTTCAACGGTGAAGAGTCAACCGCTCGTATCGGTCAACGTGTTCCGGTACAGACGGCGCAGGCCTATCCGTTTGGTGTACAGACCGGCACACCGAGTCCCGGCCAGGGAGTTTTCCCGAGCGGCGGTTTCCCCGTTATCAACTACGAGCCGACGGGTCTGACTTTGAAGTTCACGCCGCAGGTATTCCCGAATCTCGATGTGCAGGTGAAGATGAACATCGAGCAGAAGGACGTGCTTGGCGCAAGTACGCTGACTCCGACTTTCACGGAGCGCACGATGACCGGGACGGCGCGAGTGCAGAACAACCGGACGATGATGCTGGCGAGTGTTTCGTCCGACATCGAAACGAAGGGCCGCAGAGGCATTGCTTTTCTCGGCGGGCTGCCGATGATCGGTCGTCTGTTTACTTCGCCCACGCGTGACAATCGCCAGATCGACATCGTGATCGCGGTTACGCCGCGCGTGCTTCGCGCGCCGGCGGTGACGCCGCGTGACGAAGAGATGCGTCCGAGCGGAACTTTGCAATCGCCGACGACCGGATCTTTGGCGGAGATGATCAAGGAAGCGGATCGCGAAGATCAGATTGCCGCCGCGCGAGCCGTTCCGCGCAACGCGTCGATTCAACTTCCGGATCGCGCGGTCGAAGTAGCGAAGTCGGTTACAGCGGTTAACGAGACTCCGAAGCCGGCAGTTGCTGAGGCTCCAAAGCCCGTAGTTGCCGAAGCTCCGAAGCCGGTTACTCCGGAAAATTCTGCTGCCAATGCAAAACCCGCGGTTGAGGAACTGCCGCCCTTCATCCCGGCTCCGAAGTCACTCATCAGCGACAAAGCCGCGCTGGAAGTGGCAGCCGTCAATCCCGGAAATCAGAATGCCGTGCTGACGTCGATGCCCAAACCGACCGAGACTTCGCTCGACACCAAGCTCGCCTCCCAACGCGTCGCGCAACTCAGTCTCTTGCCGGGCGACGACGTGATGAAAGTCGGTGAGAAACGGCGCTACGCGATTCAGTTGAACTCTGACGTGCCCTTGAGTGTCGCTTTGGTCGCCCTGAAATTCGATCCGAAGGTGGTGAAGATAAACAGCCTGTCTGCCGGAAACCTGCTGAGCACCACGGGCGACACCGCGCCGTTGTTCGCACCTTCAATCGATGCCAACGGCATGTGCATGATTTCGATCTCGGCGCTCAATGGAAAAGGAGCGTTCAAGGGATCCGGACCGCTGCTGTTCATTGATCTCGAGGCGGTCGGCGCCGGCGATGCCGCGCTCTCCTTTGTGAAGGAGACGTTGCATCTGGTTGCGTCCGACGCTCGCGACGTTACGTCGCAGATCGTTCAGGGAACGGCAACAGTCAGGCAATGAGTTCTGCCGGCAAGGCAGGATGCGATTAAAACGCGGCGACTGGCGGAACGGAGTTGTAAGCTACTGGTCGCCGCGTTCCTCTGAGGCCCAGGCCATGAATCGAGAAAGAGGATTTTCCTTAATCGAGTTGGTGATCACCGTCACGGTGTTGACCATCCTGACGCTCGGCGCGATGCCGCTCGTGAAAGTGGCGGTCAAGCGTCAGAAAGAGCAGCAACTGCGCGACACGCTGCGACAGATTCGCACCGCCATCGACGAGTTTCATCGCGACACTGTCGGCATGGTTTGCACCGGCGTCGCTTTGAACCCGCAACAGCAGGCGCAGCAACAGCAGAGCGCGATTCTCGATCCGCGCAGCAAGGTCGTCATCAGCGACTGCACGATCTTTGGTGTTGATAATCCCGACCATTTCCCGCCCGATCTGAATACGCTCGTCCAAGGTGTGAATGTCATTCCGCGCGGATCGATGGGCGGGCGTGGCCAGCAGGGCGTGAATGCAACGGAAGTGGGCGAGCTTTCTACCAAGCAGAAAGTTTACCTGCGCCGGTTGCCAATCGATCCGATGACCGGCAAAGCCGACTGGGATCTGCGCTCGAGTTATGACCCGGCAGACGCCGGCTCGTGGGGCGGCGAAAATATTTTCGACGTGCGCTCGAAATCGAAAGAGCACGCATTGAACGGGGAGCGGTACAGTGACTGGTAATACCCAACCACGACGCACATTACGCGCAGCTGCACACGCGGGCTTCACGTTGCTGGAGCTGATGATCGTCATCTCGATCATCATCATTCTCGCCGCGATCACGTTGCCGCAGTATCAAAAGACGATCATGCACACGCGCGAGTCGGTGCTGAAGGACGATCTCTATAAAATGCGCTCACTGATCGATCAATTTGCCGCTGACAAAGGCCGGTTGCCGCAATCGCTCGACGAGATCGTCAGCGAAGGCTACCTGCGCGAGGTCCCGCTCGACCCGTTCACGGGACAGAAAGACTGGGCCATCCAGATGGGCGAAGATCCGAATTCTTTGCAAGGCGAACAAGGCATGGTCGACGTTCACAGCAGCTCCGCGGAGGTCTCGACCGAAGGCACGCCCTACAGCGAGTGGTGAGCATTGTCGATTTTCGATTGTCGACTTTCGATTTGCCACACCACGGCTAACGAGTCATTGGCGACCTGCTGCGAGCAAAGAAATCGGCAATCGAAAATCGAAAATTCGCGAATAACCTATGCCGAATCTCGTTTCACGTCTCGTTCAACCCTGGTATCCGGCCACTGCTATCGGTCTCGAAGAAGGCGTCGCTTCCGTCGTTCATCTCCAACGCGTCCGAGGCAACGTCTGTCGCCTGAAGCGCGCCGCCACCTTCAACATCGCCGAGTCTCTACTGCGGCCGAGTTTTGACGAACGGAACATCGAACACGGTCCGCAGCTCGCCGCCGTCCTGAAGGACCTCGCCGCGAGCGCCGGACTGCTCCGCCAGAAACGCTGGTCGCTGAGTTTACCGGAAGCCACCACGCGCACCGTCGTCTTGACACTCGAAAGCCAACCGCAGTCGAACGCCGAACTGGCGGAAGTGCTCCAGTGGAAGATGGAACGCGGCTTCGGCGCACCTCTGGAAGAGTTGTCGATCTCCCGTGAACGCCTGCAAAAAGACGCGCAGGGGCGGGATCGTTATCTCGCGATTGGAATCAAGAAAGCCGTGCTCGCGGAGTACGAGGCAGTGCTGAGCTCGCTCGGTTGGCGGGCGGGACTGATCCTGCCGCGCCATCTCGGGGAAGCGCAGTGGCTCGTGCGCAACGGATCGAGCGGCGACTCGTTGTTGCTCAGCAGCTCGAGCCAGGGCTTCACCGGCGTCATCTTTCGCGACAAGCATCCGCTGATCGTGCGCACCGTCGTCTGCACTCAGCAGGAGTGTGAAGACGAGTTCTACCGTTTCCTGCTGTTCTATCGCGACCGCAGCATTCCCGAAGGCGCCGGCCACACCATACCGCTCTCGCGGTTGATGGTGATCGGCGACACCGGCATCTCCAAAGAACGCGCCGGCGAGATTGTCAACGAGACCACCGGAGGCGATTTGCGGCCGCTCGCAGCCGAGGATCTCGGGTTGCAGTTGCCCAACCGCGATTTCAGCTTCGACTCCATCGCCGCGGCTGCCGGACTGGCCACGCTTTCCTGGTAAAATCGGCCGGTTTCGAGTGAAACAAACCCGTAAGCCCAGACGTAACACCCGGGTACCATGAGTAGCTCCGCAACGTCCGTCCCCCGCATTTTTTCACGAGATCTCAGCGCCGACACCGACCGCGAGCTGGTCGCTACCGCCGTCAACGGCGGCGACGGCAGCTTCGAAGAGCTCGTGCGGCGGTACCAGCGCCCGATCTCCGCTTACGTTTACCGCATGGTCGGCAACTACGAGTCGGCGCTCGACCTGACGCAGGAGATCTTCATCAAGGTCTACAGCTCGCTCAAACGCTATCGCGCGGAGTTCAAGTTCTCCACCTGGATCTACAAGATCGCGCACAACGCCGCCGTCGATCACCTGCGCCGCAGCGCGACGCGCGAACAGTCGCTCGTCGTCGGCTCCGAAGGCGACAATTTCGATCTCCCGGTCGAGAGCGGCCGGCTCAGCCCGGAGCAGGAAAGTGAACGCAAGGAACGGCGGATCGAGATCGAAGCCGTCGTCCGCGCGCTGCCTGCCAACTACCGCGAGCTCATCATCCTGCGCCACTCACAGGACCTCAGCTACGAAGAGATCGTCGAGGTGACGGGATTGCCGCTCGGCACCGTGAAGAACCGCCTCTTTCGCGCGCGCGAGATGATGCGACAGCAATTCGTTGACAAGGGAATCACCGGCATTTAATGACCACGGACCAGGCAAATATCTGCGAGAGAAATCTGATCGCCGCGTACATCGATGGTGAATTGGAGCAAGATGTGACGTTGCTGTTCGAGCAACACTTGCAGGGTTGTGCCGCCTGCCGCACCGACTTGAGAGAGCATCGCCTGTTTGTTTGCGAGCTCGACGCCGCGTTGATGAAGAAAGTGGACCTCCCGGTGCCGGCCGACTTTTCCAGGGTGATTGCCGCCCGCGCCAGCAGCGACATGAGCGGCGTTCGCACCTCCTCCGAACACAAGAAAGCATTCATCATCTGTCTGGTCCTCGGCCTGACCGGCTTCGCTCTGGCCGGCGCGACTGCTCGCGACTCGATCTTTTTGGTAAGCGGCAGGTTCGTAACGCGTGTTGCCGGCGTGGGCGGTTTTCTGTTGAGTGTAGTGTATGACGCCGCTGCCGGGGTGATCGTGATCTTCCGGGCGGTCGGACGGAAGATTGTCGACGAAACGGGTTCGCTGGCGACGATGGTCGCCGTGCTGGCAGTCGGAGTTGTTGTCCTCTCGCGCTTGATTTCCCACTATCACCGCCCGGGCGCAACCGAATAAAGGGGGCCGCCCGTGGCAATGGTTGTTCATCCGCAACTCAAACTAGCTCCAGATCACCCGGCCTTCCACTTCTCCCTGAAAAAATTCGAACTGCCGCGAATCCTCGGTATCTTTATCTGGTTGCTGGCGCTGATCGGCGGCGTTTACGCGCAGGACGTGACTACCGAAACCAACGGCGAAAAGATGATCGTCGTTAACGGAGTCAGCGACAGCGACGTCTTTGGAATGGGGCACTCCGTCAAGATCACCGGCCGAGTGAAACAGGGCGCGATGTCGTTCGGGGGCGACGTGATCGTCGCGGGCGTGGTTGAAGGCGACGTCGCGACGATCGGCGGCTCCGTGATCCAACTTCCGGGCTCGCGCATTGGCGGCGATGTGATCGTCCTCGGCGGCACTTATCGCGCCGACGACGTTCCCGCGAATCGCAATCCGGCCAGCATGACCGTGATGTACGCCGGTTACCAACAAGAGCTGCGCGAGATGATGCGCAATCCGAGCGGCTTGTTCAGCCCACGCTGGACGCCGACTTATCTCGGGACGCGCTGTCTCGTCGTGCTCTTCTGGTTCATCGTGGCGCTCGCGTTTACCGCGGCGATGCCGGGAACGATCAGCCGCGGCGTGGCGCGGCTGCAACTTACGAGTGTGCGGGTGGCGGCGATCGGACTGATCGGGGTCGTAGTGCTGTTTGTCGGCGTGCTGTTGTGTTTGTGGATCATGCCGGAACCGGTTCGCGTGCTGATTGGTCTACTGGCCCTGATGCTTTGGTTGGTAGCAAGCTTATTTGGTAGGGTTATTCTCTACGCGGCGACGGGACGGTGGCTGCAACGGAAGTACGTGCCGCTCGGCCGCAACTCCGAAGCAGTCGCACTGCTGCTGGGAACAAGCTTTTGGGTGCTGCTGACGTCGCTGCCTTACGTCTGGCCTTTCATGGCGGCTTTTATTTTGATAATCAGTTTCGGTCTTGCTCTGACTGCTCGTTACCGCAGATCTGTGCCGTCTGCGGTTTAGAAAGGACAACTTATGAGGGCCTTATTCCTTGCACTCGCGCTGGCGTTGATTCCACAGGGTGCTGACCCCGGAATTGCGGACAAACATGCGATTGGCGAAGTGAAATCGATCGACGCCAACGCCAAACAGATTCTTCTGAAGACGGACGCCGGTTCTGAGGTCACTGTTTCGATTTCCGAGAAGACGACCTACAAGCGTTTGGCGCCCGGCGAAACGTCACTGACGAATGCGACCGACGTGACGCTCGCCGAGGTGAGTCAAGGCGACCGCATCATGGCTCGCGGAACCGTCGCTGCCGATCGCAAGTCGGTTCCGGCTTTGCAGATCATCGTTATGACGAAAGGCGATCTGGCGAAGAAGCAGGAAGCCGAACGAGCCGAGTGGCGCCGTCGCGGAATTCTCGGCGTCATTACCGCCCTCAAACCCGAGACGAACGAGATCACGATTACGCACCGCACTCTCGGCGGCACGCAGACAGTCGTGATTCCCGTCACCGAAAAGACTGAAATGCGCCGCTACGCACCCGACTCGATCAAATTCGGCGACGCGAAGCCCAGCACGTTTGCGGAGCTGAAAGTCGGCGACCAGTTGCGCGCACTCGGCGACCGCACGGAAGACCCGACGCGTTTCAAGCCGCAGAAGGTCGTGACGGGAAGTTTCCGCACTGTCGGCGGCGTTGTCACCGCGGTCGATGCGGCTACGGGTGAGATCAAGATCAACGAGCTCGAGAAAAAGACGCCGTTCACGATCGTGATCAAGCAGGATGCAGTGTTGCGCCGTTTTCCGGCTGAGTTCGGAGCGATGATGGGCGGCGGCTTCAATCGCGGCGGTGGGGGACCGGGCGGTCCCGGTGCTGCTGGTGCGAGTCCGGGTGGTGGCGCGGGTCAGAGTGCGCAAGCGGGACAGGGCCAACCTCCCGCGAGGCCGCAGGGCGCTGGCCCGGGTGGACCTGGCGCTGGCGGCCGTCCGGGCGGTGGAAATATCAACGAC